>JBDTSJ010000027.1:0-70520 GCA_039931205.1 Acidobacteriota bacterium | reverse complement strand
CGACGTCCCGAAGATCCTCAATTCTATCTGGTCTAAATCATCGAGAGCATGTCAAGGAGGGCCAGTAATGAGGGTCAGTGCTGAATTGAGCCCAAGATGAACTGCGGTTCGTTGCTCCGTGTTAAGGGGCAACACTTCAATAAGGGGTTCTTGATCTGACGTTTCGGACGCTAATACTCCCAGACAGCCACTGGCTGAGGGCGGTTCCAGCGTACTCAGACTCTGTCAGTTTCGCGAGTTTGGCGAGCTCCGTTTCAAGACCTTGAGTATAGGGCGACCGTTCTCCTGTAAGGAGGACTGCCCGATTGTATATCCCTGGCACCGTCATTTCCGAAAGAGGTACGGCTCCTGACAGATTGTAGATGTCTAGCTCCTCGGCCCAATCCCATTCAGGGCGTAAAGAACGCAGGCGATCAAAGAACTCATCCAAGTCAGGGGCTTCCTCGGTGGCCGAGGAAATACCCAGCTCGTCATTCAAATGAATTGAGTCTTCTAAGAAGTTTCCGCCATTGCGGGCTAACGATCTTAAGAATCGCGAAATTGAAAATGGGTGTGATTTCTGCGATTGTTGGCCGGTTTGACGCCGACTCCGGGTTTTCCTGGTACGTCCACACGCATACAGGTTCGACCTTGAACCCTTTCCATCCAGTCTTGCTACGCACATGCTTGAGCCTTACGGGATAGCCGAGGTGGATAACGATGCGGCTTCGATCGCGGCGGGTTTTGTTCAAAAGACGAATTGCTGCCTGTGACGTAAAGGTCTCTAGGTCGTCCGAAACCAAAGGCATGGTCTGAAGTTCAAGATAATCAAGTTCGTACTTGCTGGATGCAAAAACGCTAATGTCCAAATCTTCGTGCGAGATGCAATCCAAATAGTACCGGCAAAGCCGCGTTAAGGGCGTATCTATCTCCGTTGCGCTACTGGAAGACTGTGAAATTCCGGCTGATGCAGACCCTGCGGTTTGGACAAGCTGCCAACGGTAGCCGCTGTCTTGTATGAACCGTTTTCCACGGTGACGGTGAAGGCAAGCGTTGACAATATGCTTGTCGATGCCAAGTCTGGTGGCTAGCTCCTGCCCTTTCAGCTTGGCCTGAACTTTTAGGATCTCCGTTATTTGTTGTTCTAGGGTCATGGAGCTGGCGACTGGAGGGGCATCGAAAAGCGTGACACATCCACGTCAGGCGTCGCAAGTGCGAAAGCTGCCGAACCATGTTGGATAGACTCCACTGGTAGGCGCGTGCTAACGGTTTTGCAACGGTGTCTGGGCGATTCGGGGATGCGCGAGGACACGAACACCGGATTACCAGCTTGTTCACAAGGCCTCGATGGATAGCTTCCACCCAACTTAACGTGGAGTGTAGACTACACCACTGGAGGTACTGACGAGTTCGCCACTGAAATATCAGCCTACCTGATGCCACCGGGGTTTCAGCCGCCAGTCTTGTGGACTCCCGAAGCCTACATAAATGCAGCCGTGGCTTCCGTCTCGGTGACACGCTAGTTTCGTCTCAAGGCGTCCGCGCTTGGCAGAAAAAAGCGCGGACGCCTCACTTGCTAGACTAAAATTTCGCATGCCCATCCAAGCTAAAGAACGCCTGATCGTTGCCCTGGACGTCAAAGACATCGCCGCTGCCCGCCAGGTGGTGGATCAACTGGATGGTATCGTCGACTTCTTCAAGGTCGGCCTCACTCTGCAACTCGCGGCCGGCGTCGAGGACTTTATCCGCGACTTAATCAAACGCGGCAAGCGTGTCTTCCTCGATTACAAGTATTACGACATCTCGGAAACGCTCAAGAAGACCGTCGCGCGAGCCTCGGAATTGGGCGTCTCGTTCCTCACCATTCACGGACCCAGCGTCCTCATTCGCGCGGCCGTCGAAGGGCGCGGCAGCTCCAGCCTCAAGCTGTTCACCGTCACCGTTCTTACCAGCCTCGACGCGGGCGACATCGCCGAGATGGGGTACACCAACCACACGCCCGAACAGTTGGTCCTCTTCCGGGCCAAGAAAGCGCTGGAGGCAGGTTGCGACGGCGTCATTGCATCTGGCTTGGAAGCGAAACAGATCAAGGCGCTCTCGCAAGACCATCTGCTGGTGATCACGCCCGGCATTCGCCCCGACGGCTACCCCGAAGACGACCAGAAGCGCAAGACCACACCGCGCGATGCTGTTCTAGCCGGAGCCGACTATCTGGTGGTGGGCCGCCCGATTACCGGTGCAAAGGACCTATGCGCCGCAGCCAGCGAGATGCTAACTCAAATGCAGGCTGCGTTTGATGAACTGGGTACGCCTGCTCAGGTATAGAAATCGGCTCGACGCGTTCCACCTGCAGAGCGGGCTCAAACCATAAAACGTAGCGCGCCCGCCGCAAGCCAGCCGTTTGCATGCTCTCCGCTTGCGAACCTGCATCCACCGGCAGCGGATACTCCAAATACGCCTCGCGCCGGAAGGCCGCGTTGTTAGTCGCCGTGAACTGCACAGGACCCGCTTCGCGCTTTCGCCCCGCGGCCCGTTGCAACCATCCCAGTAACCCGCTGTCCGGTGCTTCTCCGCTGACAACCGCAGTCTCCGGATAGTAGTGGAAAACGTCTGCTAAAGTACGCAACCAGGACCGCTCCGGTCGACAGTCCGCGTCCAAAAAAGCCACGATTTTGCCGCGCGCCGCCTCCACCGCCAGATTCTTGCGCGTGGCCTCCGATTCATTGGAGTCCATCAAAACGCGGACTTGCGGAAATGTCTCGGTCAAGTCTCCTGGAACACACGACCTCGCCCTATCATGAGCACACACCAGGACTTCAAATGGTTCGTCGCAATCCTGGACTTCCAGGGCCCGCAGACACTCCTGGACGCTTTCCCACGCCGCTTCGTCGGGACCGATGCCCGAAATAATGACGCTGAGCATAGTACTCATGGAAATAATGATATAGTACTTTCTGGAGAAATAACAGCGGTACTTTCACTCTACTCACTGAATGCATCGACTAATTCCTTTACTTACGATAGGCTTAGCGGGACAGGGCTCATTCCGGCCGTTTTGCTGCGTCAACCGGATCAACTCTACGTCCGGTTGCCGCCGGCGGGAATACGACGCCAGTGATTCGTTCCTGCGCTAGCGTCGAGCACTTGCAATCAAGCGGGTGTCCTGGCTGGCCGGGTCCTGGGAGCGGTCCACACCTGGGAAAGTCAGTACATAAGCCGTCCCCGCGCCGGCGGAACTTTCCACTTCTATGGCGCCACCGCTGGCCGCGACAAATTGCTGCACTAGCGCAAGTGAAAAACCAGGATTCCGGTTGCCCGGACGCGCCTGATAGTAAGGGTCAAAAATGTGCTCTTTGGCTTCGGCGCGAATCCCTTTGCTGCTATCCCGAATAGACAGACGTGCGCTCTGTGTCCCGTCTGCCAGCCCGATCGACTGAGTAGAAATCTCCACGCTGCCGCCATCCGGCATCGCCTGACGAGCGTCGGCAACCAGCCGGAGAACATTCTCCCTCAGACTCTGTGGATCGGCTTTGACCAGCGGCATTTCCGGCTGCAGACGCATACTCAAAGGTCGAAATCCAAGCACCTTTTGGAGTGGACCTTGCATTCCGTTTAGAAGTTCGTTCAGATCCAGAAGGGCCGGCTGGCCGGCGTCCGCCCGTCCCAGACTGATCAACTGGCGGACCGTGGACTGTTGACTAGCCAGAAGCTGGGCTATGTCCTCCACTTCGGCCGCTTGTTTCCCTTCGGCTTTAGCCTGCGCCAGCAAGGGCCTCAGCAACGCGTCCAGGCGGCTTTGCGACTGGCTCAATTCCCGGCCCAAGCCAATCGCCAGCATGCCCATGGCATTCAACTTTTCGGACTTTCGAGCTTGCTCATCGGCCTTACGCCGCTCCGTAATGTCCCGGAAAACGACAATGACTCCCAGCAGCGATCCTTCGTCGCGATTCGCGGAGAATTCGGCTTCCACCAGCACCCAGTCCACGCCCCCGCGCTTGATTAACTTGTAGGTGCGCGGCTGCGTGCTGACTTCACCGCCATCGTAAATCGCGTGGATGGGATGCACCAGGGGAACTTCCGTGATCTCCTCATAGGCCTGGAAAATGTCCAGCAACGGGGTGCCGCTGGCCTCCGCCACGGGCCATCCCGTGAGCTCCGCGGCGGGGATGTTCATGAACGCAATATTGCCTTCCCTGTCGGTGGCGATCAATGCGTCCGCCACATTCCGGAACGTGGTCGACAATAAGGCCTCGCGATCCCGCAGCTTTTGCTCCATGCTGTGCTTCCACAGCGCGATTTCAATCTGAGCCCGAAAATCGACGCCATGGAAAGGCTTGACGATATAGCCGTACGGTTCGGTGATCCTGGCCCGCGCCAGCGTCTCGGGATCGGCATGCGCGGTTACGAACATCACCGGCACATGAAATCGGCGCCGGATTTCCTCCGCCGTCGCCACCCCATCCGGCTCGCCTTTCAGCCGAATGTCCATCAGCACCAGCGAGGGCTGCAGCCGCTCCACGTTCAGCAGGGCATCCGCCGCATTGTCGGCGATCGCCGGTACCACATACCCCAACCGTTCCAATCGCCCCTTTAGATCCAGGGCAATCAGCCCCTCATCTTCGACGATCAGGATGGTGGTCTGCATTTGTGTTCGAGGAAAATCCGGCCCCAAGGGCGGCGCGCTCCCAAGAACACAGTGCGATTCGAAGGATTTTCTCTCCGCGAAATTCGCTAATCCCAGCCTGAACCCTTGGCCGCGGGCATGATCTCCATGAACGCCTCCACTGCATGGATCTGACCCGCGTATACCTTGAAGGCTTCCCACACAATCAGCGCATTGCCTTCTCCATACGACTTCGTCTCGCCGAAATTCATACGCAGCAGGACAATGCCCAGCTCTTCGTCTACCGCCACCACCCGCGTCGTGATACCGGGATGTTCCATGATCGTCTGCGTCCGGATGTTCTCGCAGCCGGCGCGGGCGCATCCCGCTCCTGCCATGATGGAGCCGTTTTCCAGACGATAGGCATCCGAGGCGAACGGAGCATCCACTTTCACGAAGTTCCCAATCTTCAGCCCCGCCGGATAAAACATCGCCGCGCGTATGGCTTCCTCGCGCGAGGCAAGCTGGCCGGGTTCCGGCGCGACACCCATGCTGGCGCGCGCGGTTTGCAGATTTTCCGGCATGAAAATCGCACCCTCCGCGCGGCTCCGCACCACCATCGTCTCGATCTCAGAGATCTTCTGGGCCGCGATCTTCAAGCGCAGCATTAGCATCACGGGCATGCCCGCTTCCTCCACGATCGCCTGCGTCGCCGCCACGCCCTGGCGGACGTCGAGAATATCCTGGCGATACCCCCGCAGTTTGGAGGCGCCCTTCCACAAGCCCTCGCCCAACTTCAGATCCACCGTATCCTCGGTGAAACGCACTTTGTCCGCCACCGGTAACGATGCGGGATTGTGCGCCACCAGGGCGTCCAAATAGCGAGTGAGAAAACCTCGCAGGCAAACACGATCACAGGCTTGGGCGTTTAGGATAGGACTGGCGAGAACGGCTAACAGCAGAATCGTACGGCAGGGACGCATGCACGGCACCTCTCCCAGAGAGTATACTCCGTCATCCCAAAGAAAAAGCGCCCAAGCCTTCGAGAGGCCTGAGCGCTCCAGTGGAGGTGGAAGCCGTCGAACTCTAGCGGTTCGCCGGTTGCGCCGGTTCGCCCGTCAGATGCAGACCCTTGTGGATGGCGTAAAGCGCCAGTTCCAAACGATCCGATACGCCCAGCTTGTCGAAGATGTTGTGCAAATGGTTCTTCACCGTCTGCTCACTGATGAACATCTTCTCGGCCATTTCCTTGTTCTTATAGCCCTGCGCCACCAACGCGACAATCTCACGTTCGCGCGCCGATAGAGGACTACGCTCACGGCCCTTGCTGCCGTTCTGCCCGCCCGAACCCTCCAGGCCCGTCGAGAACTGCCGCATCACCGCCGCCGTGGTGTTTGAGTCCAGCCAGATCTCGCCCGAGTTCACCTTGCGAATACTCTTGACGATCAGGTCCGGAGCCGTCTGCTTCAGCACAATGCCGCTGCAGCCCAGCTTCATCGCCTGCACAAACTCGTTCTTGTCTTCCGAGGCGGTCAACACGATAACACGTGTCCGCTTGTTGGTCTGCTGCAGAGCCTGCAACGCCGACAGGCCATCCAGGTTGGGCATGCGCAGATCCAGCAACAGGACGTCCGGATCCAGTTCCTGCACTTTCTCCAGAACTTCGCGACCGTCGCCGGCCTCGCCCACCACTTCAAAATCTTCTTCCAACTGGAGTAACTTTTTCAGCCCGTCCCGCACAATCGGATGATCGTCCGCCAGGACGATGCGTACCATCTTCTTCTGGGTTTCTTTTGTGCTCGTGCTGTCATTCAGAGACGCCGACATGATATCCATTGCGTGCTTCCTCCACTCCGTCTGCGGCCATGATTTCTCTTGCCACGTATCGATCATAAGTAGTTCTAGTACTCTCCACAATTCAGAGCCAACCAAAGATTGGCACCAAGAACTTACCTAATTCCCTCTTAAGGTCTACCTTAGGCCCAACGGGGAAGCTTACTCCTCCACGGTGATAGTACGCGGGCTCGCGGGAGATCTATTTCAAAACACAGTTGGGACGATCAGGAAAACGATCCGCTAAACGGGGAACGCTTCACCGCCCGAACTGGCGGCTACAGGTGAGAACTGGGGGAGGGGTATTTCTTGCCTGTGGCGCGACTTAAAAGCTACATCTTCCACCGGATCGCATGATGTGATCCAGCGAAGAATTGTGGTGCAAGTATCATGTATCCTCCGATACGGAAACTTTCGTTACACCCTCATCCTACCGATGGCCTAGCCTAAGGTCAAGAGCGTAATGTTACCTAAGGTCAAAAAAGGTACTTTGGCAATGAGCGTACTGGGCCTCTCTTCGTAAGCCGTTCTCCATTTTCAAAATTTCGTGCACGCTTGTATTACGATGTGCCAAAAAACGGAAACAACTTGGTTCCGGAAACGATCAATAGAAGGTGGGTACTACGGAAGTTCGAACACCCACAGCGATCCGCCACGACCTGGAGGATTCTGAATCTCCGTGTCAACGATGGCCATGTGGTCGCGTGCGCGCTGCCATTGCCGACCGTCAACGCCACGTACTGTTTGCCGTTTACCGTGAAACTCATCGGCGCTGAGCGCGGTACATCGTTCAAACGGATTCTCCAGACCTTATGCCCAGTGCGATCGTCGTGCGCGCTGAACCATCGATCGATGGACCCGCTAAAGATCACCCCGCCCGCCGTTGCGAGAATGCCGGACGTTTCCGGCGCGCGCTCGCGCTGTATCCACGCCGTCTGCCGGGTCTTCAGGTTGTTCGCCTGAATGCGGCCGTAGTTGCCGTCGCCATCCAAGCGAGGACGCAGGCTGGGACGCACCCCCGTAGTAAGGAATCCGCGTTCGCCCGTGCTAACCGGAGTGAGGTCCATACAGGATTCCACCAACGGCGAGTAGAGAATCTTGGTCTCCGGATTGTACGCCGTCGGAATCCAACTCCGGGCGCCGCCTGCGTGCGGGCACACAATCTTGGCTTCGCCATCGCCCGGGACCAGAGCAGGATTGATGGTCTTCGCGCCAGTGGTTGGGTTCACGGCGGTAATGATGTTCTGCAATCCCACGTCGAACGAAAACGCGTACTTGCCTGTCTCTGCGTCCACCGCGTCCTACAGCGCGGGCTTACCGGCGGTGACCGACAGCGTCCTCATTTGCCCGTTGACCGGCATCTTGATCAGCGTGCGCTCGAAAATCCAGTCGTAGTCCCATTGATCGTTCGAAACATGCTGGAAGTGCCACGCCAACTTGCCAGTGTCCGGATTGATCGCCAAGGTGGAGTCCGTGTAAAGAGCATCGTTAGTAATACCCGGCTGCGTGGAGCGAATCCGCAAGGGACCCGTGTCGTAGCTGGGCGCGGCGCCGAAGTAGACCAGGTTCAGGTCTGGATCGTAGCTTCCGGTAACCCATACCGACCCGCCCGTGCGCTTGTCCGTAGCCAGCCCGTTCCAGGAATTGCCGCCGGGTTCGTTCGGCAGAGGGATGGTCCGGAAACGCCAGGCTTCCGCTCCCGTCTCCGCATCCAGCGCAATGATAAAGTTGCCGCCCGGCTGTTGCCCGCCCGTGCCGATGATCACTTTGCCCTTTGCCACTAGAGGACCGCCGGTCAATTGCATGCCATCGGCGCGAGTCCCGATCGCCTTATCCCACAGAACTTTCCCGGTCTTCGCTTCCAGTGCAATCAAATGCGTATCGGAGGTGGCCGCGTAAATCTTATTACCGAACAGCGCGATGTTTTTCTTCACAGCGGGCCGGGAATCCTGCGGCAACGCGCGCTGATAATGCCACAACAAATCACCCGACGCCGCGTCCAATGCCTGTATCTGATCGCCATAACCCTGCACGAACAGCACACCGTCATGCACCAAGGGAGCCGCTGTGTTGGGCCCCGGCGGCAATGACCAACTCCAGGCCACCTTCAGGTTTTTGGCATTCGTGCGGTCGATCTGTTTCAGAGGGCTGAACCCCTGCGCATCATATGTACGCCGCCACATCAGCCATTCGCCGTCCGGCGGTTTCGCGAGCAATGCCGCCGTGACGGGCGTAAGCCGATCCAGCAGCGTGCTCGCCGGCGGAGCATTCGGCAGGGGCACGCCCGCAGTCAGTCCTCCGCCCGGGCTTCCACGCCGTTCCGCCGTACCTGGAATCCGCACCAGAGCCAGAGCCTCTGCCGTCGATGCCATTTCGCGCACGCCCGAAGTAATCCCGTTGCTCTGCATGATGTAGGCCGTGATGTTGGCATACGTCTGCGCGCCCAGCGAATTCGGCGCCGCCGGAGGCATCTTGCTGCTGGCGTAGCTGAACAACTCCGCCACGGTCTTTCCGCCCCAGTTTCGATTGAACGGAGTTCCGCGCAAGGCCGGCGCGAATTGCCCGTCGTCCAGATAGCGCCCATGACACTGCATGCACTCGCGCTCATAGGAGGCCTTACCTTGCGCGGACTGCGCGGCCGTGTATTCCACCAACATCGTGGCTTGACCGAACACAACCGAGCCGGCCGCCATCAGAAGAATCGGAACTGGGAGCTTCATCCTATTACCTCGCTCCGATTATTCTAACGTCTTGCATCGCGAAGTAGTTTCAACACCAGCTCCGGGTGGTCCGTCTGAATATAGTCGACGCCGGAATCCAGCGCCTCCCGCAGCCCGCTTTCTGTATCCTTGCGGCCCATCGTGCTCAGGAACACCTCGCGCCCCGCCTGATGAATCTCGTCCACCAGCGCTCGGCTGAACTGCGCCCACTGCATGCTCACGATGGGTGGATTCAGTTCCTGCAGCAGTACCACGAGGCCTCCGTGGCTCACAGAGACCAGCGGGCGGATGCGCAGATCGGGAGCAACCCGCAACACACCGTGCAACAATTCCGCATCGTCGCAGGACAGCGTCACATCCTTCAATCCGAAGCGGCGCAGTTGCGTGATCAGGGCCTCCGGATCGCCCGCCTTAAAGTCGATGTCGGGCAATGCATGCCCTCGTAACGTTTCCAAAGCTTCCTCTAACGTGGGCACATCCAGGCGCTGCATCTCGGCCAGCGTAAGATCGCGAACCCGTCCTTCGCCGTTCGTCGTTCGCTCCACACTGGCGTCATGCATCAGCACGAACACTCCGTCTTTGGTCTGGCGAACATCCAGTTCCACGCGATCCACGCCCAGTTCGATGGCCTTGCGAATCGCCGCCAGCGTGTTTTCCGGAGCCATCTTCGATGCTCCGCGATGGGCCACCACCTTCACCCCGCCTGCCGATTGTGCCGGAAGCAGCGCGGCAATCAGGATCAGGATCGCGCAGGTCTTCCGCATACCTAGCGAAACCGCACCGTGCGCCCGTCGAACGCCGCGCCGATGCCCAGAAATTCATCCGTGCCAGGCACCGAGAAGAAAACATCCGTATCCGGCAACGTGCCCAGCATAATGTACCCCAGAGAATCGTCCCACTGCGTGCGGCTCACCGGCAGTGACTGCAGAATCGGCACCGGGACACGGAAGCGATGTTCTCCGCGTTTCGCCAAACACAGAAAGCCCGCGGTCGCACCCCCGGGCTTATCGATATTGACGCCCGCGACTGCCACCAATTGATCCGCGGTTTCTCCACTCCAGCGAACTTCCAATTCGCGGCCGCGATTCACAACATCCGTCTGCTCCCGATTGGTCCACGTCAGCGGATTCGGGAAGCGAACGCGCAGGCCGAAAGATCCAATGTCCGCGCCGCCCGTCGCACCTACGTTCACCAGTCCTGGACGCAGAAAGAGGGGCGAAGCGCTATCCTGTTCCACCCGATTCTCTGCGGAAAAGCTGCCCCCCAACACTCCGAACTCATAATCGTCGCGGATGGGCGCCGGAGCTACCGTCTTAGCGCCGCCGCCTGGCATCGCTACCCGCCACGCGCCGCCGTCCAATATCGTGGTGCTACGCATCAGATCCCCGGACGCGGCTTGGCGCATTTCCGCCGGTGTCGAGGAGGTCGTATACACCGTACAAGATCCCTCCGGTGGTGGATGTAACACGGGGCCCAACTGATCCCCGACGGTGCCTTCGCGAAAGCCCGCGACCAACGCATCGCCCTGCAGGCGGTGGCCCTCCCCCGGCGACAATTCCTGAAACACCGTCAGACGAAACGGAATCGCGAAACCCACCCGGCCGCTTAACCCTACTCCAAAGCGGATATTGTCCTCGCGCGTGCAAAACGTCGACTCAGTTTCAATGGTGATCGTGACGACATTGCTCAGCGCCGATCCGTTGGTGCGCACCTGAATCGGAACGCTACACCCCGGGGAAGCGGTCTTAGGGACATCAAAACTGACGTGTCCCACTCCACAACACTCAGGGGAGTTTTCCGCTTTCACGTTTGCCGCGGGTAGTCCTCCGACAAACAGCTCCAGCTTTGCGGCACGCGGATCTTCGCCCAATCCTGCCACTGGCAGCGTGACACGGTCTCCACGCTTCACGGCAAGTGCCACCGCGGGCCCCGTGCCATTGCGTGAAATGGAAAACAATCCCACGCTGGCCGGCACCACTCGCGTTTGCACGGGGTCACTGCTCTGCCCCTGGTATTTCACGGTCACCGTGGCGGGACCGTAAGCAACTCCCGCGGGTATCATGCCCCGAATCTCCGCGGTTCCGGCGGCAAACAGAACCGCCTTCCAGGTATGTTTGGCAACGGCAATCTCAACCGTCACCCCGCCCAATTCCTCGCTGGGCTGCGCCGCGGTTACCTGGAACTCCGGCCCCATCTGGCGTCCGCGAACAACAAACAAAGAGAGCGGAGCCAACCCGCCCCCTGGCAATCCAGCCGGCAGCAAGCTGGCCGCATTCCGGATGCCTGTGCGATCCACTACCGGCCGTGCTGCCGCCATGGCCGCGGCCAATAGGGCGATGGCGGCCAAGCCACGCATCTATTACTTGAACTCCAGCTTGACCGTGCGCGCCTTTATGCCGTCCACGCTGACCACAACATTCGCCACACCGGCACCCGCCAGATAGCGCGGCAGCGTCACGTTGATCTGATCCAGCCCCGGATAGCCACCCTGCGCGCCCGCGTAAGCCGGAACAAAGGCGTATCCCGAAACCGTAACGCTGACGTTCGCCAGCGCGCTACGATTGCGAAGGCCAGTGCCGTACAGCAGCAGGATCATTTGCTCCGTGGCGGGTCCGAACACAATCGGCTTGGCGACAATCTGCCCGCTGGCGTTCACCGTCGCGACGTCCTCTAGAGTTTGCTGCGAACCGTTCACGCGGACAATCTGCGCCGCTGCCAAACCGCTCGCGTTGGCTTGAAAGATGCCCGGCGCAACACGAGCCACAACAGCCGTAGCCGACTGCGAGCCGATGGTGATTGTAGCCTTCCCCGGCTGGGTGGCATCCGGCATGACGTAGTTCACCTGTCCCGGCGACACCGCGTAGACCGCGGCGTTGCGTTCGGTGCCCGCACTGTCCCGTACCTTCACGCCCGTTCCGCCTAACGTTTCGGTCAACGGCAGCACCTGCGCGGCAGCGGTGGTCTGCGCCAGGTTGGTCCCGAACGCCGACACGATGGACCCCGGCGCAACCGGCGCTTGCAAATCGAAACTCGCACCAGAGATGTTTACGAACGCGCCCAGGGCTGGCGAGATGTTCAGCAAAACCGTCAAGCTAGCCGAGCCACCAAAACCGTTGAGCAGCACCAGGTCAGGCTTTTGATCGGCATTCATGTTCTGAACGGCAAAGCGGCCCGGACTGGGTCCACCCGCAAAGTGGACCTCCGTTTCAAACGTGCCGTCCCCATGCCCCAGCAGATAGGTCATGTCCGTATCGCCGCAGCAGTGGGCAACAATGATATCTTTCTTGCCGTCGCCGTTGAAATCGGCGATCGCCGTGGTGTTCGGACCAAAGTCCGTGGTAATCAAAACTACCGGCGCCAGAGTCCCGTCCGCACGCCCAAGGAAAAGCCCGATGTTATTACCAAAGTTAGGACCGCTGGTCGCCACCACGAAATCCGGACGCCCATCGCCATTCACATCGCCGGTGGAAATCGAGGACGGGTGCAGACCTGCCGCATAAGGAACAGAAGCTTGAAACGTCCCGTCGCCGCGCCCCAGCAACACTCGCAGACCACCCGGCTGTGCGTCATTTCCGAATTCCCCGGCGTCAACGGCCACCACGTCCAACTTGCCGTCTGCATTCACATCCGCGGCGACCCCATCTCCAGGCAATTGCCCTGCCGCATTTTCCGTTCCCGCGTCGAAGCCGCCCCCGGCGCGCTGCAAAAACAACTGCACTCCCGCCGGATCCGCAGCTCGAAACGCCGAATATACCGCCGCCACGTCCGTGCGGGAATCCCCATTAAAATCGCCCGTCACAAAGCGCTTGGCGGGACTCTTCAAGGAGAAGCGCGCGCCGGTTTGGAAGGTTCCATTGCCGTTACCCAGATACAACTGCATCCCGAAGCTGTTGTTATCTCCCGTGACAAAGTCCACTTTCCCGTCGCCATTGAAGTCTCCCGTCGCCACCGCATCGCGGCCAGCCACAGTGACGGGAGCCGGGAACCCGGCCGCGGATCCTAAGAGAATGGACACCGTACTCCCTCCGGACACAACCGCATCCATTCGTCCGTCGCCATTGAGATCAGCCACCGATATATCCCCGCCGGCTTTCAGCAGCGTCGTTTCCGCCCCAATGAACGTCCCGTCGCCATTCCCCAGCAACGCGGACATGTAAGCCGTATCGGTATCCGGGAACAGCACCTGATCCCAGCCTTCCCCTGCGACGATGTCCAGATTCCCGTCACCATTCAGGTCCAGCGTCACGATGGTCTTCGGCTCACGGCCCAAAATCCAATGCCGCGCGACGGAGAACGTCCCGTCCCCATTGCCCAGCAGAACAGAGACGGCGTTGGTTCCACTTACGGCCAGATCGTTCTTGCCGTCACGGTTGAAGTCTCCGAAAGCAATGTCTCGCGCATTCGGCGCCACCGTTACAGTCTGCGAATCCCGGAAGGTGCCATTACCATTCCCCAGCAAGACGAGCACTGTCCCACTGAAGGTACCGGTGATTACCGCGAGGTCCGCGATGTTATCTCCGTTCCAATCCGCGGAGCCTACCGTCGTTAATGAATTGTTCACAGAGTCGGCGCGAATCAACACCGGAGTTTCGAACGTGCCATCCCCTTTGCCGCGCAGGAACGTGAGTCCGCTTTGGTGCGTTGTAACCACGTCAAGCTTCCCGTCGCGGTCGAAATCCCCCAAGGCGGCTGAGTTGGCGATCTTGCCACCAGCCAGTGACTTCACCGCTGGTAGGAACGTCCCGTCTCCGCGCCCCGCAAGGAACGCCACGAAACCCGGGTTCGCCGCGTTCTCCGTGGCCGTGCCCTCATATCCGACCACTAACAGGTCCGGAATGCGATCTCCATTAATATCCGTCGCGAGAATGCCTTCCTTCTCGCCCACCGGATAGGAAGTCTTGGCGCCCACTTCTCCACTGGGTGTGGTCTGAAAAACATCCACGCTGAGGCCGCTGATCCCGATCCAGCCTCCGCCTTTGGTTCCGTTGCCGACATCCTTAATCTGAGCGCTGCCCAGCGAGCCCTTTCCCAGCGGCCGCCCCTGAATCGCCAAAGCGCTCCCAACCGTCTTGGCCGCGGGCAGGCACCCCACGAACAATTGCTCCGCGCCGGGAACGTCGGGCTTGCGCTGATAGGGTGGGGAGTAGGCGAAGGGAACGAGTGTGTACGTTGTTTCGGTATCGCGCCGAAGCAGCGGCGACAACAGTTGTCCATCCCCATACATCTGCAGTTCGCGGGCGTTGAGGAAATCGATCAGCGGGCAAACCACCTGTGCCGGCGCGATCGAAGATAAACCGAGGAGCAAAAAGGTCAGATTCCGGATCATCGTATCCGATCTTACCTCGACGAGGCATGCATCTGGAAAGCGCCTGGCTTCCGGGAACTACTTCTTTTCCGGCATGAAGCCCGCCCGCGCGATGAAGCCGGTATCGATATTGCCCGCCACGAAATCCGGGTGCGCCAGGATGCGCTGGTGCAGTGGGATCGAAGTGTAAATCCCCTCCACCACGAACATCTCGAGGGCCCGTTTCATGCGCGCAATGGCCTCGGCGCGATCCGCTCCGTGGGCGATCAGCTTGCCCACCAGTGAATCGTAATACGGGGAAATGACGCCGCCCTGATACGCCGCGGTATCCACGCGGATGCCGGCGCCGCCGGGCAGGTTCAAACCCGTGATAATGCCGGGCGATGGCACAAAGGTATCCGGATGCTCGGCGTTAATGCGGCATTCGATGGCATGCCCGCGCAGCTTGAGATCGCGGCAACGCAGAATCTGATCTAAAGGCTGCCCATCGGCGATCAGAATCTGGCTCTTCACCAGGTCGACCCCCGTGACCATTTCCGTGACTGGATGTTCCACTTGAATGCGGGCGTTCACCTCGATAAAGTGCAACTGCCCGTGCGCGTCCATCAGAAATTCGACGGTGCCCGCATTGGTATATCCGATATGCGCCAGCGCCACGCGTAACGACTGCGAAATGCGATCCCGCAATTCCTGCGTCACAGCCGTGGAGGGCGACTCCTCAATCAGCTTTTGATGGCGGCGCTGGATGCTGCATTCGCGCTCCCCTAGAATCTCGACGTTGCCGTGCTGATCCGCCAGCACCTGAAACTCGATGTGGCGCGGATTCTCCACCAGCTTTTCCATGTACAGGTCGCCGCAGGAAAAGGCCGCCGCCGCTTCAGCCTGCGCCTGCGCCATCAGCGGAGCCAACTCTTCCGCCGTTCGCACCACCCGCATACCCCGTCCGCCGCCGCCAGCCGAGGCTTTGATCATCACCGGATACCCGATCACGCCGGCAATCTCCGCCGCCTCTTCGGGGCTTTGCAGAATGCCTTCGGAACCCGGCAGGATAGGCACGCCGCCTGCCTGCATCGCCGTACGCGCCAATTGCTTCTGGCCCATCTGGCGAATGACCGCCGGCGTGGGTCCGATGAATTTCAGCCCGCTGGTCTCACAAACATCGGCAAAATCGGCATTTTCGGAAAGGAACCCGTAGCCTGGATGGATCGCATCGGCATTCGTGATCTCCGCCGCGCTGATCACCGACGGAATGTCCAGATAACTGCGCGAACTCTTCGCCGGACCGATACAGATGGCTTCGTCCGCAAAGCGCGCGTGTAAGCTATGCCGATCCGCTTCCGAGTACACCGCGACCGTGCGGATACCGAGTTCCTTGCAGGCGCAAATCACGCGCAGGGCGATTTCGCCACGGTTGGCGATGAGGATTTTCTCGAACATCTTTACCGCGGTTTCACTGAGAACAAGGCTTCCCCGTATTCAACGGGCCGTCCGTTCTCCATGAGCTTGGCGGTGATTGTCCCGGCTACTTCCGCCTCGATTTCGTTCATCAGCTTCATGGACTCGATGATGCACAGAACCTGCCCCGGCTCCACCACATCTCCGACTTTGACGAAGGGCGGCGAACCGGGAGACGACGCGTCGTAATAGGTGCCTACAATGGGCGACCGAACCAGGGTAGTGTTGTCCTCTGCGCTTGGTGCGGGAGCAGGGGCCAGCGTTGAAACTGGCGGGGCCGCCGCCGCGACCGGGCTCGCGATCGCCGCAGGCGCCACCACCGGCACCATCACCTGACTAACATCCAGGCCGGCCCGCCGCAGCCGGACCCTGTTTTCGCCGCGTTGGACTTCCATCTCGGCCACGTCAGTCGAGTTGAATAGGTCCAGTAGTTCCTTGATCTCTTGGATAGTCATTAGAATGTATAAGGCTACAACTGCACTAGTTCTTTGGGTGTGGGAGTCAAAACCTCGCAACCATTCTCGGTCACCAGTACGGTGTCTTCGATGCGCACGCCACCCAGTCCTTCGATGTAAGCTCCCGGCTCGATGGTGATCACCATGCCTGCCTGCAGCTTGGTTTTCTCTTTCTTCGCGATACGCGGGTCTTCGTGAATCTCCAGCCCTAACCCGTGTCCGGTGGAATGCACGAACGCCCGGTCCAACTCATGACGTTTTAACACGTCCCGGGCAGCGGCGTCTACCTGCCCGGCAACTGCTCCGGCCTTGACCGCGGCCACTCCCGCTAGTTGAGCCTCCAGAACGGCGCCGTATAACTTGCGAATTGCCTTGCCAGGCTGCCCCAGGAACGACATCCGGGTCATATCGCTGCAATAGCCGTCCAGCGTCGCCCCCATATCGATCAACAGGAGCTCGTTGGCCTCCAGCTTGCGATGCGTGGGATGGGCGTGCGGCAAAGCGGTTCGCACCCCGGAGGCAACAATCGTCTCAAAGGCGTTTTGTTCCGCCCCCGCCATGCGCATCTGGAAGTCGAGTTCCGCGGCCACATCCAACTCGCGGACGCCCAGCTTCACACGCCGCAAGGTCTTCAAATAGGCTTCGGAATTGGCCTTCACGCTGGCGCGGATGCGATCGATTTCGGCCGGCGACTTAATCGCCCGGAGGCCTTCCACCACCCCCGTGACCGGTTGCAGCTTGATGCTCGAACCCAAGGTTTTCTTGAGCTTTTCGTACGGCTCCACCTTCATCCAGGAAGGCTCAAAGCCAAGCCGTTTCAGCCGTTTACGCTTAGCGACGGCGGCCATTTCGTCGAACAGGCCCTTTTTACAGACGTGGACTTTGCAGTCGATATTCTGCTGGGCGTCGGTGGCGTAGCGGGGGTCGGTGAAGAAATGGCTCTCCAGCGGCGTCACCAGCAAAAGCGCATTCGAGCCGGCGAAGCCCGTCAGGTAGCGGATGCTGGCGAGGGAACTCACCAGCAAGGCATCCACTTTCTGTGCCGTGAGCGCGGAGGCAACCCCCTGCCGCCGTTGTGGAAATTCGGACAAACTAATAGTTTAGCAGGGCTTCAGCGCCCAAACGTGTAGCCGATCGCGGCGCTGGCACGGAAGTGGAATTCAAAGCCAACCCGGAATTCCGGCGCCACGTACCAACGGTCCGAGATGTACGTCTTCACTCCGGTTCCTATTTGCAGGAATCCCTCGTTGGAACTGAACGTAGGACGGAACTGTCCGTAGGTGCTGCGCAGCCAACCTACGCCGCCGGTGATGTAGGGAATCACTCGTCCTTGCCCGCGAAAATCCCAGTTGACGTTAGGAATCAGCAGGAGGTCGTAATGCCGATTCTCGCCCCGCAGATACTGGAACTCCGGTTCAATACTGAAACGCCGGGTGAGGTAATAGCGGACGGAGAAGCCGGTTTGCAGATGTCCATCGATGGATTCATCGGTGAAGCCGGTATAACCGGCAGAGCCTTTGACTTCCACGGTGCGCGGTGTTTCGGCCATACCGAGCGAGGTCAAGACAAGGAGAAGAGTGGCCCATTTCACAGCTACGTAATCCCTCCAGGGTGAGATTTATTCCGGCTTGAAACTGTTTAGCCCTGCTGGCTATCGCGCTTCTTCTTGCGCTCCTGCAATGTGGAGTAGCCGCGGTCGCGGTCAATATCCTGCACCCACATCGTGATGGAACCAATGCCTGCCAGAACAGCGGGGAATTGCGCCAGAAACGTATCGATCTCTTCTCCCAAGACCTGGGACGCGTGCAGGCGGACGGCGGCCGTTCTGCCTGGGGTATCGTTGCCCGCGGCCAGCGTCACATGGATAAAGCGCTTATTGGGGTCGCCCGCCATATGGGCATAGTGCAGTGGCACGATGCCGTGTTTAAGATTGCTTTTGTTAATCAGCGGCACCATTTCCGCTGGGTTGGCCGCGCTCGGCATGCGCAGGCCCGCCACGACATTCACCAGATGATCCAAGAGCTTGTGCGGATCGAAGCCGGTGGTCTGCTTGTACTCCTCCCGCAGCCACTCTTCGGGGACTTCCAATCTTAGATGCGGCATTAGATTCCTCTGAAATGATACAGCTTGCGTGGATTCTCGACTAAAATGCGGCGTAGAATCGCCGGATCTTTGTGCGCCACGGGCCAAATCCAATGATTCGCGATGTCGCCGTCGTTGGGCATTTTGTTGGGAGGATCGCCGCGCCCGGTGACAATCACGGTGTTCATATTAGGCCGTGGGCGGTCGGTGCCGCTGATGATATTGCCTGGAAAATTCTTGATGAGTTCATGCGCGAACGGGATGGCCACCGGCCAATCCTCCGGCCGTGCGGAGCGAGTGTATCGATCCGGCGACGTCACCTTCCAATAAATGTCACTGCGGCTGGAGCCCAACGCCAGCAGCTTCTGGAAATAATCGTTCTTCTCCACAGGAATATTCACGTCCGGACGGCCCATGTGGTCGATGATGACGGGCGTGGGCAGGCTGCGAATGAGCGGCTCCATGATGTCGAAATTCTGCGGCAGGAAATACAGGTCGGTGTGCCAGCCGAGAGGCTGCACCTTTGCCGCCACGCGCAGGATCACTTCGGGCGGAGTGGTTTCGCTGGCGATATGCGGCAGAAATGCAAAGCGCACGCCACGCACGCCGGCCGCGTGCATGGCGTTTAACTCGTCCATCGTCACGTCTTCGGTGACGCTGGCCACGCCCGCCGCGCGGCCTTGCATGTGCTCACATGCGTCCACGACAACGCGGTTGTCGGTCCCATGGCAGGTCGCCTGGACAACGACATATCCATAGAAGCCCAGCTTGTCGCACAAAATGTCCTTCTGCTCCCGCCAGGTGGCCGGAAAAGGCTGATACTGCGCCTTCGGCGAAAGTGGAAACCGGTCAAAAGGACCGATCACGTGCATGTGCGCGTCGATGGCGCCTTCCGGCATTGGGAACAAAAGTGGGTGTGGGTTATCGTCTTGCCTGACGTATGGATCAACACTGGCCATCGTTTCATGATACGACGCCCGAGTAATTGACCATCCATCGCCGCTTGACTACACGGCGTCAGTCTTCCGCAAGCATTGGCACATAAGGCGCACAAATCAGGGCACCCGCCAGCCTGGCGTGGCCCTTCGATTGCTCTTATTTTGCGGGAGGGATAATAAAGATGATTTCGATACATCGGCAATTAGGGTTGGCGCTGGCGTTATGCCTTCCCTTCGTGGCATCCGCGCAAGGCCCGCAAGGTGGACAGGGCCGCCGCGACGGAGGACCCAATGGCAACGTGAGCCAGATGACTTGCGCTTCTGAAAACGGCAGAAGGGTGTACTGCAATACCGATACCCGGGGCGGAGTTCAATTGATCCGCAAGCTGAGCCGGAACGCGTGCCGGCAAGGCACCAGCTGGGGCTATGACCGGCGCGGCATCTGGGTGGATCGAGGCTGCCGCGCGGAATTTGCCGTGAGCGCCTACGGTTTCACCGGCCGCGAAGTGAGGGTCAGCGCGGGCACGAACATCACCGTCCGCACCAATGAGACAATCGATGCGCGCTTCAATGACGGGCGTGTATTCACCGCGCAGGTTATGCAAGACGTGCTGGACCAGACGGGATCCATCGCCATCCCACGCAACTCGCCCGCGGAAGTCATCTTCCGTTCCCTGCCGGACCAGGAGTTGGTCCTCGACCTGGAATCCGTCTCCGTGAACGGACAGAGATTCGCGCTGGCCGCGGATCTGCTGCAAGTCTCCGGTAACGACTCACAGCGCGACGGTATCGGCGCAAATCAGCGCACCGGAAAGTATGTAGGCGGTGGCGCGATTCTCGGCAGCATCATCGGGGCCATCGCGGGAGGCGGCAAGGGCGCCGCGATCGGGGCTGCTGCCGGTGCGGGCGCCGGCGCGGGTGGACAACTTCTAACCCGCGGCCGCCGGGTTCGGATTCCAGCGGAGTCCGTCATCACCTTCCGCTTGGACCAGTCCTTGCTGTTGGGCGTCACCGACAACGGCTACAACCGTGGCAAGCAGCATTATCATTACCCTGAGTACGTAGGTCCGGATAATCAGCGGTAAGTACAATCACGAACGCAGTCGACGCCGCTCGGTAAAACGTGCGGCGTTCTGTCGTTCCTAAGCGGACACTTGCGTGCGCGCTTCGTCTAGAATTTAGGCATGGAACGAAGAATCGCTTCTTACATGCTTCTCATCGCGAGTGCGGTACTGGCCGCGATGGCGCCCATCGCTTTCTCACAAACCAAATCCGTCACTCCGCCGAAAGCGGAAGCCACCAAGAGTCCCACAGCCGCTAAGCCAGTGAGCAGACCGCCCGCGACGCTGGCGCAACTCATGCGGGGCGTGTTCTATCCGAATTCCAACGTCGTCTTCGCGGCCCAGGACAAGAATCCCGCGGACGTTCCTCAGGCCAAAGAAGCCTCCACCGCACTGAATCCTCTGGAGAGTTCGTATGGCAAGTGGGAAGCGGTGGAGAACAGCGCTCTGGCGCTTGCGGAGGCGGCCAGCCTGCTGACCGTACCGGGCCGCAAGTGTTCCAACGGCCGCGACGTTCCGCTGCGCAACGCCGATTGGGCGAAGTTGGTGCGGGGAGTTCGGGAAGCGGGAATGAGCGCCTACAAGGCCGCGCAAGCCAAAGACCAGGACAAAATCCTGGATGCGGCCGACTTAATGACCACGGCCTGCTCGAACTGCCACGACAAGTATCGCGAAGTGGCGGACCGCTGCTTCAAATAATCCGCGCCCGCTTGATCGGGGGCCAGGTCTTGAAGTAACTTCGGATATGCGCAAACCTTTGCTGTGGATCGTTCTCGTGCTGCTCGGCAACAGCGCCTACGGGCAATGGGTCAACTTTCCTGTACCAGGAACGCCTCGCACCCGGGACGGCAAACCCAACCTCACCGCGAAAACGCCGAGGATCAACGGTAAGCCCGACCTCTCCGGCGTGTGGCACGTGCAGCCTACGTCGCGCGAGGAAATGAAGCGTCTCTTTGGGCCCGACGTGGATGCTATCGAAGTGCCGGGCATGGAGATCGACACGATTTCGAAATACGGAGTCAACGTCCTGCAGGACTTCAAGCCGGAAGAAGTAACCATGCACCCCGCCGCAGCCGCGATCTTTGGCCGCCGCGTGAATGGTCCGGAGGTGCTGCCGTCTACTCACTGCATGCCCCTGGGAATGCCCCTGGTCACGCTGCTCTCCGAGGTGACGAAAATCGTGCAGTCTCCGGCGCAAATCGTGATGATGCTGGAGTTGGACAACGCCTATCGCCAGATTTACCTGGACGGCCGCAAGTTACCCGTGGACCCGTCGCCGTCGTGGCTAGGCTACTCCGTCGGCAAATGGGAAGGCGACACGCTGGTGGTTGACACCATCGGCTTCAACGACAAAGGCTGGCTGGACGTTCTGGGACATCCGCAAAGCGAATCCATGCATATGCGGGAGCGTTACCACCGCCGTGATTTCGGGCACATGGACGTGGAGATCACGATGGACGATCCAAAGATGTATAGCAAGCCGTTCAGCATCAAAGTGACGCATCTGCTGCAGGCCGACACCGACATTCTGGAATACATCTGCACGGAAAACGAGAAGGACCGCCCACACATGGGGCTGCAGTAGAACTAACCGGCCGGAAATAACGATGGGATCGGCGCTTGCGGGCTGGTATCGGTTTCGAAGGTGAGACGCAGGTACGAGCGCGCGTAGTATTCAATGCGAAGGGGCAAGCCGCTGCGGTCGCCGGCCTCATAAACGGTACGGAATTCCGTGGTCTTCGCGCCCTTGTCATTGCGAATCTCGCCGTCCATGACACCCGTGGAATGCCATTTTGTGCGCAACTCGTATGGTTTGCCGTTATGCAGGAAGGGAAAACGCGACGACGGTACAGTGGAAAGTGCGGCGCGGCGCATGACGGAGAGAAATGTGGACGCGTTGGCGGAGGCGGCCGTCGACGGCTGGCCGGAGGAGAACTCCCGCAACAGACCCGAGAGCAAATCGTCCGCCTGCTTCCAGTTGCTGCTGGCGGGCACATCGACATTGCGGGCGTGAAACCAGATGCGTCCGGTGCGGGCGCCGCCCCAAGCCACCATCACGGGGGCGCCGTCGCCGGTCTGCTTGAGATTTTTGCGGGCCTCGCGCAGACCTTCTTCCTTGGAACTGGTGATGAAACCGGCGAAGGCAACCTCGTGGTCGGCCGCGGAGCGCTCGACCAGCGCCTCCCGAAACACTCCGAAGCGGTTGAGTCCAGCGGCGCGATCGGGCAAGGATCCACCGGCAAATTGCAGCGCGGTAGCTTGGGTATCTCCGAAGGAGCCAAGCTCCACGCTGGCGTAACCGCCGCCGACGTCGCTGCGCTGGAAAAAGGGAATGCCCAAGGCGGAGGCAGTGCAGCTCACGCGATAGCGGCGCTGGAACACTTTGCTGCGCTGGAGACCTAGGAGAATAGCGCGTACGCCGTCGTCCGCCGGAGGCGAAACAAGCGGCTGCGCCGAACTGACCCGCCGGAACGCAAGCCATCCCAGGATAGATTTCAGAATGGCGCGGCGTGAGGCAGACCGGCTTCGCATGCCTCATTGTGGCGCAGATCTGTTGCCAGGGTATGCAAGTGGAGTTACTGAAACAATATGTCCAGAAATTGTCCCAACCGTTTGGTACTGCAAGGCCGCGCAAACAAAAAGCGCGGCGAGCACGCCTTTAGGGCATGCTGCCGCGCGGTATTACTGCATTAACGGAGCTTACTTTACTTTGTACGGGCCGCCCTTTTCACCTTCACGATGAGCTGTGTGGCAGGTGTTGCAGCTTCCGGTGATGGTCGCGAGTTCCGTGCCAGCCTTGTCAAAATCGCCGGCATTGGCGGCGGCGATCATCGCAGTGGCGGCCATATGGTTGGTTTTCGCCCAACCGGCGCCATCCGCAGTTCCACGCTTGCTGAAGAACGCTTCTACCTGCTTGAAGTTGCTCTCGTAAGTCTTGCCAGCGGCTATGACGCCGTCCTTATTCTTTGCGGCAACATCGCCTTTCGCGGCCTTGCCGGTCGCGGCGACACTCTTCATGATGTTGGGCAGGTCTGCTTCCGTCTGCGCCAGCAACATCCCACCAGCCACGCCCATGGCGATGGCGAACACGATCTGATATTTTTTCATTAAACTACCTCCACGGTTAATCAGGATACCCTATTTACACCAGCAATGTAGGGGACGCGCAAATGGGGCTGGGCGTTACTTCATCGCCTCGGCAACTTTCACCCCGGCAGTGGCGACTTGGGCGTCCTGGGGGCTGGAACCTCCGCTGACCCCGACCGCACCGATGAGTTCGGCGCCGATCATGATCGGAATTCCACCTTCCACCGGCAGGGCTCCGGGCAGCGTCATAACGACGTTACGGCCGCCCGTGACGGCATCTTCGAGGGCTTTGGTGGGCCGCTTGAACTTCACGGCCGAAGCGGCCTTTTCCTGGGCAATGATCACGCTGCCGATCTGGGTGCCGTCCATGCGCTCCAGCAAGATGGGCAGGCCCCCGTCGTCGACCACGGTGATCACCATGGTCCAGTTATTTTTGCGGGCTTCGGCTTCGCAAGCGGCCACGATTTTCTTGGCGGCTTCCAGGGTCAGCGCCTTTTTGTTGGCAAGCTGGGCGTGCGCAGCCGGGGCGACGACCGCGGCAAGGAGCGCGGCGGCGAGTGAAAGTCTCATGTAGTTGTCTCCTGGGGACTTAGTGTAGCGAAAGAATTTTGCGCTTGGGTTCGTTCCGTTAAATTGGCATGTTTTTGCGGCCCTCAAAACTTGAGCCGCAAAGCGAGTTGGACACTGCGAGGCTCATTCACAGCCGTTATTTGCCCAAACGCCGCCGACGGATTGCCCGGGTAGCTCCCCGGTCCGAAGTTACCATTCCTGGTGAGATTGTTGCGGTGATTGAGGGCGTTGAAGCCTTCCGCCAGTAGCTCAAGCCGCACGCGATCAGAGACTTGGAAGGCCCGGCTGACTCGGGCGTTCAGGTTAAAGAAATCATTACCGCTGCCGGCATTGCGGTTGATGAAGACTCCGTTTATGGTGGGGCGCGCGGCGGTGCCCTGGACGGTATTCGATCCGGAGGTGATGTTGAAGGGCTGCGCCGAATAGTATTGGAGCATTCCACTCAGCTCAAAGCCGCGAAAATGGATGACGCCATCGAAGGTGAGGCGATGCCGCTGATCGTCGTCGGAACGTCCATAGTCGCGCCAGATGTTAGACGGATCGATAGGGGAACTAAAGAAGAATTCGCCGGCGTTGTTGAGCGATTTGGAATAGGCATAGGAGATCCGGTAGTTCCCCCACTTCACGGGCCGCTGTAGAAATGAGATGTGCAGGCCGTCGTAATGCGAGTCAGCGAGCGACGAATACTGGCTGTTGTTGGCGTAGTTGGGATTAGGGCGGCAGGCGTTGTTATTGCCGGCCGCGACGCAAGTGGGCACGTTCTGATTCACAGACACGATCAAATGCAGGCCGCGCAGGTGTTGGAAGCCAACGCTGAGCGTGCCGCGCGGGCCAATTTGCCGCTCGATTTCAAAACTGCCTTGCTGCGCGTAGGCGTTCTGCATGTTCGGATGCATGGTCGTGAAGTTGACCAGAGTAGAGGGGACAATCCCGCTCAGAATATTGGGGAACACCGGCGCTCCCGCTTGTTGCGGAGAGAGAGTGACGTTGATCTGATTCAGGCGGCTGAGGTCCGTAGTATTGTTCGCGGAAAGAATGGCGTTCGCGACAGCGCGCAACGGCACGCGGTCGTAGAAGAGTCCATAACTGCCGCGGACGACCAGGCGGCGGGAGGCAAACGGCGACCATGCGAATCCCGCTCGCGGTGAAATGTTGTTGCGATCGGTGGAGATGGTTTTGAGAAACTGCAGGTCATAGCGGATGCCGACGTTGAGTACCAGGGCGGGAGTTACTTTCCACTCATCCTGCGCGTAGACGCCGATATTCGGATTGGTTTGAGAAACGGCGGAATTGCCGAATGTCTGGGTGAAACCAAGGTTGTTATAGGCGCCGCTCAGGAAATTGGCCAGCGAAGAGAACGAATAGCTGCCGCGGAAGGAGCGAGGATAGGTAATTTGCGAGTCGTTATAGAGGAAGCCGGCGCCGATCTTTAGCGTGTGCGCGCGCTGCTGGTGCGAGAGATTGTCCACCACTTCGAAGAGCTTGTTGCGGCGTCCCGTGGGGGAGCCGGAAAGGGTGCCTAAGGTGGCGATGCCGGCGATGCTGACGGCGGGTCCGTTTAGATCCGTGGGCAGCGCTTCGAGGTTGCTGTAGGTAAACTGTCCGCGTGTTTCGTTGACGGTTCGAGGGGAGAGCGTGGCGATGTTGCCGAATGCCACGGTCTGGTCGGTGTTGTCCAGCCCGGCGGATGCGCTGGCGGCGCTGAGAGCGCCTACTCCTCGCGAGTTTGCGCTGTGGACGTCATACAGGCTGTAGCGCAGGCTGAATTGGTCGTTGCCGCTGAACTGATGATCGACTTTCGCCAGGAAATTCGTATTGTCCACTGGATTGGGATAGATTCCCGTGGAGACGGGTGGGCCTTTGTAGCCGATTGCGGCGAGGCGAATATTGATGGCTTCGACGTTTGCAGGGGCGATGGTGATGAGGCCGCTTTGGTTCAGCTGGCGATGTTCAAAGTTGGAGAAATAGAAACTGCGGTCCAGTTTGAGGGGCCCACCGATGCTGGCTCCGTACTGTGCTTGCGTGACGGGCAGTTTGCGATTCAAAAGGGGATTCGCGGCGTTGAGGCGCTGGTTTCGGAAATAACCATATAGATCGCCGTGCAAGATGTTCGAGCCGCTCTTTGTGACGACGCTGACGTAGCCTGCGAGGGCACGCCCCAACTCGGCTTGGCCGCCCGAGGTTACGACTTGTAGTTCGCTAATGGCGTCCAAGCCGAAGAGCATGCCGCTTAGTCCCGCGGCGTCGTCGTTGGCGGACAGTCCGTCCACTAGAAACGAGTTGGAGAAATTGCGCTGGCTGCCGACGGAGATTCCCTGACCGGGCGCGGCGGAAGTTTCGGCGAAGAGCTGGTTGCTGCCGGTATTGGTGGGCGAGACTCCGGGCAGTAGAAGCGCGAGATCCAGGAAGTTGCGGCCGTTCATTGGCAGCGCGGCGATTTCGATTTGCTGGAGGGTGCCTGCGACTTGCGTGCGTGCGGTTTCGAGCAGCGCTGTTTCGGCGGAGACGGTGACTGATTCCCCGGCGGCGGCGATGGTTAGAGAAATGGGGAGCTCAAAGGCGGAGCCGGCAGTCAATGTCAGAGTACGCGCAGCATCCGCAAAGCCGGGCTGACGCACGCGGAAGTCATACTGGCCCGCGCGCAAATAAGAGAAGCGGAAGCGGCCGTCGGAGGTGGTCTCGCCGGAGGTGGTCAGGTTTGTGCCTGACTGGCGCGCGGTGATGACAGCGCCTTGGATGGTGGCGCCGGAGGGGTCGGTCACGCGTATGCTCACGCTGGCGTAGAGGATGCTTTCCTGCGCAGGGACGCATGGGGAGCATATGGCGGCGAGAATGAGTACACGCAGTACCGTTGAGATACGTTCGAGCGACATTTGGAGTCTTTCCGATCTTTCGGGCTTTGACGAGACGGCCTTAATAAGGTCGCCGCAAGCCCGCCCACTCTAGGCAATCAAGATGGGTGTGAAAGGAGAGGCCGGGGGGGCGCGTGGGGAAACGGAGGGGGTGGGGCACTTGGCGCTGTTATTTGTGGGGGCGGACCGCGGCGGGATTACGGCGCTGGCCAGAGGTGAGGATTCAGTGGAGGCGGGGAGGAAGTTTTTTGACGCCGACGGGAGGTTGGCCAGTTTAGAGTACGCCGGGCAGGTTGATTGATTGGCGTGAAGTGAGGGACCGCTAGATGACGTGGGGCGGTTCGCGATGGCGCAGCCATGTTTGCCGTAGCGGCGACAGCATGCGGGCGTGTTGTCTCTTGCCAGCAGCGCGGGTGCGACCAGCCATAGGCTGAAAATCGCGATTAACAGGGATGCAAGGGCTCGCCGCATGCTGAGAGTCCATTATAGGACGAACAGACGCGATCAACGTTCCTTCTTTTCGATCTGGGCCACGCGGATCTTTACCATCTTCTTCAATAGAGCGGCGGACGGCGGCTTGTCGACCGGGAACCGGACGGTGCCCTTGGAGAGTGGGAAGTTCTTGAGTTCGTCCTGCAGCGCTTCGATCACGCCGGGAGTGGGGAACAGGCTGCAGTGCTTGGCAAACGCCGCGTAGCCGAGCAGATTGCCTTTGTAGCGGAACATGGGAATGCCGTAGTTGATGACCTCGGTGGTTTCGGCCGGGGCCGCGGCGCGAATGATGGTGCGGATTTTTTCCAGCGTGGCGCGGGCGGGCTGGGAGACAGCGGCAAGGTATTGGTCGACAGTCATAAGAATTATTGTCCACCGGTTACAGGATGCGATAAAATGGGAATGCTTCATCCCCGCAGATTGTCGCCGCGGCCCAGGTGGTCCACAGTTCATCCGAAGTTACGAAGGAGAACAAGATGCCTAGAGCCAGGACAACTTCCGCTGCCGCCACGCAACCAACATCCCCCACGCAGCCCAGCAGGCGGAGCACACATACCACCGTCAAGAAAGCAGCCCGAAAGACGACCGCGATTACGAACGATAGCGCCGAATTCGAGGCTGGCGGGCATTACGATGAGATCGCCGCGGTCGCCTACCTAAAGTGGTTGGCGCGCGGGGAGAGCCCGGGCAATCCGGAAGAAGACTGGCTGTTGGCCGAGGATGAAATCCGATCGCGGCTGGTCAGTGCCGGCGCCTAATATCGACGCCTATTGGCTGATGTAGGTAGCGGACTTACGCGCGCCCTCGACCTGATGCATCAGGCCGAGCATGTCCCAGTTCTGCCAAGCCTCCACCATTTTGCCGTCCTTGATGCGGACGAGTGTAATGCCGGTGATGTGAACGCGCTTGCCTGAAGCGGGCAGGCCTAAGCCATCGCCCGTGTGGGTGGCCTGGAATGTCCAACGGATGCACAGGCGGTCGTCCTGGGCGAGGGTGTCCTCGACGGTGACATGCACTTCGGAGAAGGTGGCGACCATGCGGTCGAAAAAAGGATAGAAGCCTTCTGGCCCGACGGCATCCTGCGGACCCTCATGGATCACGCCGCCGGGCGCGAGCATTTCGGCAATCGCTTCGCGCCGACCTTGATTCCAAACTTGTTCAAACCAGCGGTGTCCCAGGTTGCGTTCCGATTCCGTCATGTGTGATCTCCGTGTACGCCGTGAGCGTGGGAATTATTCTATACCCGCGTGAGGATCAACTGCTGCGGGGCGGGGCGCAGGGGGAAAATCTCGCTGGCTCCGAAACCGGCGCTGCGGAACATTTGATCGTATTCTGTGAAGGTGTAGGCATCGCCCGCATCGGTGTTTCCCAGCATCATCATGGCGAAGCCGGCGGCGTAGGGGGGCGAGATGCGGTCTTCGTTGGGCACGAATTCCACGGTGGCGAGTAAGGCTCCGGGATTCATGGCGGCGCGGAGTTTCTTGAGCAGCTGGATGCATGCAGGCTGATCGAAATGGTGCAGGAAGTTGGGCACCAGGACGAGGTCGTAGCCGGCGCCGAGATCCACGTCGAAGGCGCTGCCGGGGATGGTATGGAAGCGGTCCGCGACTCCGAACTTTTGCGCATTTTCGCGGGCGACCTGGAGGACGTTGTCCCAATCCACAGCGGTGATTTGCGCGGCGGGGTTTTGTTGGGCGACGAAGATGCCGAAGAGGCCGTGTCCGGCGGCGATATCCAGAACTTTTGCGGGCTGACCAGGCGTTTTTGTGACATGGACGGCAACTAGCTTTGCAGGAACCGAGATCATGGGCGCCATGGAGCGGGCGAATTCGACCCACAGGGGATCGTCGGGGGCCACGGTGCTGTGATGTACGGCTCCGCCTTTGCGTACGAGGGCGGCCACGTCGCTGAAATTCGCCAGCATGGTCTCATGCACCAGGAAGCCGGTGACGGAACCCATGTAGGCGGGCGAATTCTTGTCGAGGAAGATGCCGGTTTCGGGATCCAGGTCATAGGCTCCATTGGATCTCTGCAGGAAGCCATGCATGGTGAGGAAATCGCACAAGACGCGGATGCCCTTTTCGGTGGCGTGGCACGCGGCGGCCAGCTGCGTGGTGGTGTGAGCACCGGCGGCGATGTGGGTGAAGAGTTCGAGGTCGACGGCTCCCTTGAGCGCCATGGTGACTCTGAAGGCTCCCAGAGCCTCATGGATTCGGCTGGGGTCGGGCTGTGTGGTTGGGGCGGGCATGCTGCTATTTTAGCGGGGCAGTTATACTGGACGCGCGTGGCATGAAGCGGTGAAGCGATAGAGCGATGAAGCGATGAAGCGATCGAAAATGGACTGGGTGTTGGAAGCGGTGGCTGGGGCGGCTTTGCTGGCGGCCTTCGGGCTGGTTTTTTATTATTGGCCACAGATTCCTGAGAGGGCGGTGCGGCAGGGATTCAGGATGGGTCCGCCTCCGGGCGTGATGGGTCTGATGACGGCGAAGAACGCACTGTGGATGGTGTTGACGCTGGACCTGGCGGCGTACCTGGGGCTGACATTTGGATCGCTGCGGCGCGGGTTGATCCATCTCCCGGAGCAGGTGGAGCGCGAGGCTCCGCACCTGAAGCAGATGATGTTCAGCGTGATGATCGTGATGAAGGCGGTGCTGATGCTGTTCACCGTCTACATCGTTTGGGCGCTGGTGAATGTGGGTCTGCGGCAGGAGACCGGGATTAGTGGACGGGCATTGACGGTGTTTACGCTGGCGGTACCGTTGCCGTTGATCTATTACACGGTGAAGCTGCGGCGGTATCGGCGATGAGAAGGTATCACCACTCCAGCAGGTAGCCCTTTTTGCCGACATTTTGGGCTCGGGTTTTGCCCATTTGGATCACTTGACCTTCGGCCTCGTGGATGTGGCCACAGAAGAAGTGGGCGGGCTGGTGTTGTTGGATGAAATCGCGGACGGATTGGCTGCCGGCGTGGAGGCCTTCGTGGATCTGGTCCAGCTCCGTATTCAGGGGCGGAGCGTGGCAGATTAGGATCAGGGGATCCAGCGCAGCGAATTTCGCGAGGCGGGTGGCCATTTCCTGCTCTGAGTATTCGCCTGGGGTGGCGAAAGGGGTTGGCGTGGAATAGCCAAGTCCGGCGACTTGGAAGCCTCCGATGGGCAGGACTGCGCCGTGGAAGTTGTGGAATCCGTGGAGGTTACAGAAATCGACGATGTCGGCTTCGGATTCGTGATTCCCGGGCAGGACGTAGACGCGATCGGCTTTGGGGAGCAGGAACGCGGCCATCTTGTCCAGGCCTCTGCCCCAATTGACGAGGTCGCCGGCGCAGAAGTAATAGTCGGCATCGACGGCCATCAACTTTTGCAGCGCGTGGGCATCGCTGTGGATGTCTGAAAAAACCGACAAACGAGGCATTCAGTTATCATAGAGCTAGCGCCGATAGTTAGGTAGAAGTAGCGATCCTTCATGCAAGACGACCCCTCACAGCCAAACATTAATAGCTGGCTCGAAGACGAGCTTTTAAGCCAATACCGCCATGACCGGCGGACCGTAGATTCCAGTTGGGCCCCGGTTTTCGACCACAACGGGCATACCGCCCCCCCTGTTAACGGCACGCCCGCGAATGGCACGCCTGCGAATGGACACAGTACGCCGAAGACGGCGACGCCCAGCGTGACGATTGAGCCGCAGATGAAGGCTTTATCGGCGCCGGAGGCTCCGCCTGCCGCGCAGAAGCCCGTGGACGAGCCTCCCGCGGCGAGGCCGGCGGCGAAGCCGGAGACGCAATCGGTCGCGTTGTCGGCGGACGATCAGGTAACTTCGTTGCGTGGTCCGGCGCTGAAAATTGCCGAGAACATGGTGGCGAGTCTCACGATTCCGACGGCGACGAGCCAACGCTCCATGCCGGTGAAGGTGATCGACGAAAATCGCCGGGCGATCAATCAATATCGCGGTGCGGCGGGCAAGAGCAAACTTTCCTATACGCATTTGGTGGCGTGGGCGATTGTGAGGGCACTGGGAAAAGTCCCGGCGTTGAACCAGGCGTTTTCCGAAAAGGGCACGGAAGCATTCCGCGTGACTCGCGGGCACGTGAATCTGGGTCTGGCCGTGGACGTGGCGGGGAAAGACGGCGCGCGGTCATTAAAAGTACCGTCCATCAAGGCTGCGGAGAAGATGAACTTCGCGCAGTTCGTGGCGGCGTATGACGAACTGGTGCAGAAGGCTCGCAGCAACAAGCTGACGATGGCGGATTTCGAAGGCACCACGATTTCGTTAACGAATCCGGGTACGGTTGGGACGGTTGGCTCGATTCCGCGGCTGATGCCGGGGCAGGGGGCGATTATCGCGACGGGCGCGATCGATTATCCGCCGGAGTATCGCGGGGTGCCGGAAGATACGCGGACGTCGATGGGTCTTAGCAAAGTGATGACGGCGACCTGCACCTACGATCACCGGGTGATCCAGGGAGCTGAATCGGGACTTTTTCTGGCGGCGATGCAGGCGATGCTGGAAGGCGAGCACAATTTCTACGAGGACATATTCCGGGATCTTGCGATTCCGTCGCGTCCTTGGAAGTGGGAAGCCGACCAGACGGCGGCTCCGGTCATCAATTCGGATCCGATGAAGCAGGCGGGGGTGGCCCGTCTGATGCAGGCTTGGCGGGAACGCGGGCACTTGGTGGCGGATATCGATCCTCTGGGGTCGGTGCGCGATCCACATCCGGACCTGGAACCCTCGAGCCACGGGCTGACGATTTGGGATTTGGACCGGACGTTCCACGCGGGCGCGTTTGGCGTAATGCCTCTGCGGTCGCTGATCGACCGCCTGCGGGCGACGTATGCGGGCAAGCTGGGCGTGCAGTACATGCACATCGACAATCCCGAAGAACGGCAGTGGATCCAGCAGCGCTTTGAAACCGCGACAGGACAGTGGGATGTTCCGGCGGCGGCGCAGCGAGCGGCGCTGCGCGACATTGTGCAGGCGGAAGGGTTCGAGGGCTTCCTCGAAAACCGTTTCAAGGGCGTGAAGCGATTTTCGCTGGAGGGCGGCGAGACCATGATCGCCCTGATCGAAGATTTATTGGAGCGGGCGGCGGCGGTGAAGGTTCACGAAGTGGTCATCGGGATGGCGCATCGCGGACGGCTGACTTTGCTGGCCAACGTGATCGGCAAAGGCGTCGCGCAGATGTTTTCGGAATTCGAAGGCGACATCGATCCGGAGCGCGAAGAGGGCACGGGCGACGTCAAATATCACCTGGGTGAAACCAGCAAGCGGCGGATGCCGGATGGCAGCGAGATTATTGTTTCCGTGGCGGCGAATCCAAGTCACCTGGAAGCTGTGAATCCGGTAGTGGAAGGGATTGTCCGTCCGAAACAGGACAAACTGGGCGACAGCAAACGCGAGCGCGTGATTCCGGTGCTGATTCATGGCGATGCCGCCATGCCGGGACAAGGGGTGGTGGCGGAGACGCTGAACTTCAGCCAAATCGACGGCTACAACACCGGCGGCACGATCCATCTGGTGATGAACAACCAGATTGGCTTCACCACGGACATTCGCGAATCGCGGTCGAGCACCTATAGCAGTGATGTGGCGCTGGGGATTCAAGCTCCGGTGATGCATGTGAATGGCGACGACCCGGAAGCGTGCGTATGGGCGATGCGCCTGGCGCTGGATTACCGGCAGAAATTCCATCGCGATGTAGTGGTGGATATGCTGTGCTATCGCAAGTACGGGCACAACGAAGGCGACGACGCCAGCTATACCCAGCCGATCATGGCGCGAACGATTGCGAGTCACAAACCCGTGGCCACGCAATACACAGAACGTCTGGTGGCGGATGGCATCGTGACGGATGAGGAAGTCAAAGGCTGGCAAGAAGCCCAGAAGAAGCATCTGTACGCGATTTACGATCAGACGCAGAAGAGCAAAGAAGCGTTTGAGCTGCATGAGATGAATCCGATCGCGGCGGAGGATCTGCCGACCGAAGTTCCCCCGACAGCGGTGGCGCGGGAGACTCTGGTGCGGGTGTTGGATTCGATCACAGCATTCCCCCAGGAATTCCATCTGCATCCGAAGTTGGTGAAGATGGTGGAAAAGCGGCATCAGGCGAATGCAGGCGCTCCCGTGGATTGGGCGCTGGCGGAGACGCTGGCGTTGGGCAGTTTATTGCTGGAAGGCACTCCGGTGCGCTTGAGCGGGCAGGATAGTGGACGTGGGACGTTCAGCCAGAGGCATGCTCAGTATCACGATTACGAATCGGGCGCGGTGTATGCTCCGCTACAGCACTTAGCCGCGGAACAGGCCCGCTTCGATGTATTCAACAGTCCGTTGAGTGAGTACGGCGTATTGGGATTTGAATTTGGGTATAGCGTGGCTGATCCGTTGGCGCTGGTGTTGTGGGAAGCGCAGTACGGCGATTTCGGCAACGGCGCGCAGATCATTGTGGATCAGTTTTTGACATCGGCCGAATCGAAGTGGAATCAGCCGAGCGGACTGGTGATGTTGCTGCCGCACGGACAGGAAGGCGGCGGTCCGGAGCATTCCAGCGCTCGTCTGGAACGGTTCCTGCAACTGGCGGGCGAGAACAATATTCAAGTGACGATGCCGACGACGCCGGCGCAATATTTCCACTTGCTGCGGCGGCAGATGCGCGGCGGCGCGGATAAGCGCGGGCTGCGGAAGCCGCTGATCGTGATGACGGCCAAGAGCACTTTGCGGCATCCCAAGTGTGTGGCGAGCCTGGACGAATTGGCGAATGGGGCGTTTCTGCCGGTGGTGGCGGATGCGACGGTCGCCGACGCGGCGCAGATCAAGCGCGTGCTGGTTTGCGCGGGCAAGATTTACTACGAATTGCTGACGGCTCGTGAGGCTCGCGGCGCGACGGATACGGCGATTGTTCAGTTGCCGCAGATCTATCCATTCCCGAAGCCCGAGTTCGCGCAGATGTTGAAGCTGTATCCCAACGCACAGAATGTGTTGTGGGTGCAGGAAGAGCCTCGCAATATGGGCGCGTGGCCGTTCCTGAAGGGGCGCATTTCGCCGCTGCTGCACACCGAGAGGCAGAGATTCGGTTATGCGGGCAGGCCGGAGAGCGCGAGTCCAGCTCCAGGATCGATGAAGCGGCACCAGAAGGAACAAGTGGAAGTGATCGAGGCGGCGTTTGCTCCACCTACGATTGCGCGGCGGTATCGGAAGAAGCTGGTACGGCGACTGAAGGCCCGGTAGGCTGAGCGCGAGCTACGAGGCTGCTCCACGGCGATAGGCGGCCAAGAGGTCAGTCACAGGGATTCCGTTGATGGTCATTCCCTCGGTGTGGCTTTCGACGATGGAGACTCCGCGCAGGTTGACTTGGCTGATCCGCAGGTTCGAGAGATTTACGTTGTGGATGACAGCGCCGGAAAGGTTGACGTCATTGAACGACGCATTGGTGAGATTTACGTCATTGAAGGACGCGTTGGCGAGATTGACGTCGGTGAAGCTCGATCCGGACAGATCGGCTTTGGTTGCCTCCAGGCACTGCGTGGTTCGCTCCAGTTTCATACGTATTCTGACTATACAATCGGGCGGGCTAGACTCGGCCTTCGCGGATCTGAGTAGCGTGCCGGCTGGCATGGGCCTCGGTTAGGCGCATCAACTCCACTCCATTCAAAAGGCCCAGGGTGGCATGCTTGGCTTGCAACGAGAACAATTGCGATTCGCGGGCCTTGGCTGCCGCGATTGTACGGTCGCGGATGGTGTGGAATTCGGCGAGGGCATCGGCCACGGCGTGGAACCGGCCTGTGGGGAAGGCGCGTTCGGGCGACTGCCACTTCCAGTCGCGGGTGGTCACGCGAGCTGTGATCCAGGCCTCGTGCTCCTCGTTCCGTTGGGGCTCGTCGAGAACCACGGCGTTTTCCAGCCAGCCCAGGTAGATGCCTTCGGCGAAGATGATGTGTTCCAGACACTCCAGCGCCGACCATCGGCCGGGCCCCGGCTGGGTGGCCGCGTCCGCGTCGGAGAGCGAGGCGACGGAATCCACCACATTGCGCCGTCCCGCCTCCAGGATTTGGATGAGGTGATCGAGGACGGATAATTCCATGTGGCAAAGCTTAGCAGACCTGCGCGGGTGCTTCTAGCGGAGGGTTTCGCGCCAGCGTCTGAGAATTTCGCGCGGCGGGCTCCCGGCTGCGGTGGCGATGGGCGAGCAGCCACGCACACGCAAGGCGAGAATCTTTGTAGGCTGGTTCGTGCTGCTGTGCGGGGTCCCGCCGTTCATCAACGCCATGGGAAATCCGCGCGTCGCAACCCTACATGGGTCGGATGTTATGGGGCTATTCTCCTCTGGACTGTGATTCGGATTGGCGCCATTCATCAGTAGGCTCATCTTCCCAGACGAGTGAGCGACCAACCGTTGGTAGTGCGATAACTGTAGCCCGCTACCCGCGGAGTAATCCGGGCTTTTTTGTTGTAGACTTCTCATGCTTGAACCTATCACTCATTTCGAGCATCTTGATGCTTTCCGTAGCCGGATGCGTGGCCTTTCAAACAGGTCAGCCGTTCATCGGAGGGTGTCTCTGGATTTCACTGCCACCGCTCATCACGTATTCATTGTTCAAGTCCAAGAGAATCGCTTTCTGGGTATTCTGCGTTTCGGTGGCTGTGATACTGGTCTTGGTTGGAATATTGCTCATGTCAGACAGCATCTAGCGCACTACCCCCCCGTTGCGGCGGGGGGCGGGTTGCGGAACACTATTAATAGTGGGCGGAGTGTCTACTCACGTTTGTCTGGAGGGATGAATGGCGATCCGGGTTGATCGGGGCTGGCGGGCGTTGCTGGCTGCACTGATCGTTGGTGGGGGCGGATTTACGGCCGCGGTGATGTTGCGCGCGCAGGCTCCCGCTCCGGCGAATCCCCGTGCATTTCTCGACACTTACTGCATTGGCTGCCACAACGCGAAGCTGCGGACGGCGGGGTTGGCGCTGGATACTCTGGACCTCAGCAAGCCGGGCGACTACGCCGAGATATTGGAAAAAGTGATTGGCAAGCTGCGGGCGGGGTCGATGCCACCGGCGGGGGCTCCGCGGGCGAATCCGGAGGTTTACCGGACGATTGCAACCACGCTCGAAAACGAGATTGACCGGGCGTGGGCGGCGAATCCGAATCCGGGACGCATTGGGGCCGTACACAGGCTGAATCGTGCGGAATACAGCCACGCGATCCGCGACCTTCTGGCTCTGGAAGTGAATGTCGACGGTTTGCTGCCGGGAGATGACACGGCGGATGGCAGTTTCGACAACTTCGCGGACACGCTTTCGATTTCGACGGTGCATTTGGAACGCTATATGTCGGTGGCTCGGCAGGTGACGCGGCTGGCGGTGGGATTGCCTCCGGTGCGGCCGGGGATGGAAAAGTTCGACATTCCGCTGCATGTATTGCAAACCGACCGGATGAGCGAGGACCTGCCGTTTGGGTCGCGCGGCGGGCTGGCGATTCCGTACAATTTCCCGGTGAACGCGGAGTACCTGATCAAGATCCGGCTGCAGCGTCAGTATCAGGATTACCTCAAGGGCATTGGGTGGCCGCAGCAGGTGGAAATCCGGCTGGATGGGAAGCTGCTCAAGAGATTTCCAGTGGGCGGGCAAGGCAAAGGACGGCCAGCCGCGGCGAGCTATGCAGGCGATGGCGAGGTGGGTTTCGCTGGTGATCCGGAATGGGAAACCTACATGCAGGTGACGGGCGACGCGGGATTGGAAGTGCGTCTTCCTATTAATGCGGGTCCGCACAATGTGGGCGTGACGTTCGTGCGTGAGCATTTTGAGCCGGAAGGCTTGCCGCAACCGACGCAGTTGGGACGCGTGATTGCGAACGATCAGGTGTACATGGAGTACGCGAGCGTGGGATCGGTGCAGATTGGCGGCCCGTATGAAGTGAAAGGCACGCCGAAGGATACGCCGAGCAGGCGCGCTGTTTTCGTTTGCAATCCCACACAGGCTTCGCAGGAACGGGATTGCGCCACGACGATTTTGTCGCGCATTGCTCGTCTGGCGTACCGGCGTCCGGTGGGGAAAGCGGACGTAGACACGCTGATGAAATTTTACGCCGAGGGCCGGCAGGACGGCGGCAGCTTCGACGAGGGGATCCAACTGGCGCTGGAGAGGATGCTGGTGGACCCGGATTTCCTGCTTCGCATTCACAAGAACCCGCCGGCTCCGCGCCAGGCCGGGGCGGCGTTGCAGGTCAAGGGATCCAAGGTTGCGGCATTGACGTATAAATTGAGCGATCTGGAAATCGCTTCCCGGCTTTCGGCATTTTTGTGGAGCAGCATTCCCGACGATGAACTGCTGACGCTGGCGGAGAAAGAGCAACTCACCAAACCGGCGAATTTGGAAAAGCAGGTGCGGCGGATGTTGGCCGATCCTCGAGCTACGGATTCTCTGGTGGAGCAGTTTGCCGCGCAGTGGTTGAATCTGCGGCAGGTGGTGGACGTGGTGATCGACCCCACCAAGTATCCGCTCTACGACGAAAGTTTGTTGCGGGCATTCGAGGCGGAAACGGCGATGTTTGTGGCCAGCACGATCCGCGAGGATCAGCCGCTGAAAGTATTGTTGGACGCGGATTATACGTACGTGAACGAACGGCTGGCCCAACATTACGGGCTGGAGGGCGTGAATGGCAGCCGCATGCGGCGCGTGTCCCTGCCGGATCATAATCAGCGCGGCGGTCTTTTGGCGCAAGGGACCATATTGGTCACGACGTCTTACCCGGACCGGACCTCGCCGGTGCTGCGAGGCAAGTGGCTGCTGAACAATGTTTTCGGGTTGACGATCCCGCCTCCGCCGCCGGGGGTGAATGCCACGCTCGAGGCTAAACCGGGCACTATCATTCCAGGGATCCGCGAACGGCTGGCGATGCACCGCACGAATCCGACCTGCAACAGCTGCCATTCGGTGATCGATCCGCTGGGGTTCGCGCTGGAGCATTACGATGTGACGGGCGGCTGGCGCAGTAAGGATGAAAACGGGAATGCGGTGGATTCCAGCGCGACGACCAGTAACGGGACGAAGATTGATGGCATTGCCGGGTTGCGCAAGTTATTGCTGAACGAACCCGAGCAGTTTCCGCGCACGGTTGCAGAGAAGCTGATGGCGTACGCGCTGGGCCGCAAGGTGGAGTATTACGACGAGCCGGCAGTACGCAGGATTGTGCATAACGCCGCGGCGAAGGATTACCGCTGGTCCGACATTATTCTTGGAATCACGCAGAGCCCGGGCTTTTTGATGCGGGCGTCGAATTAAGGAACAACTGCCATGGCGAAGAACAACACGACGGCGTTTCTGACGAAAGCATTGTCGCGACGCACGATGCTGCGCGGAGCGGGGGCGGCGATCGCTCTGCCGTTCCTGGATGCGATGCTGCCGCCGATGCAGGGGGCGGAGGCTCCTATCCATCGCTTTATGGCGTTTTACACGCCGAATGGAATGGCGATGGAATATTGGACGCCCAAGGTGGACGGCACCAATTTCGAGATTTCTCCGATTCTGGAACCTCTGGCCGCTTACAAAAACCAGATGATCGTGATGAACGGCATCAAGGCCAGCTGGAATTACATCCACGCGGGCGCTTCGGGATCATTCCTGACGGGTACGCCGCGCGGCGGGAAGAATGAAATTGAGATCATCGCCGATGTTTCCATCGACCAATTGCTGGCGCGCAAATTTGAGAAAGACACGCAACTGGGTTCGCTGGGTATGTCGATCGATCCACCGGCCAACGCGGGAGCCTGCACGGGGAACCTCAGCTGCGCCTATTTGTGCACGCTTTCGTGGGCAAATTCGACCCAGCCGCTGCCGATGGAATGGAACCCGCGGACCGTGTTCGAGAAGTTGTTCGGGGATAGCGGCAGCACCGACCGCACGGCTCGCGAACGCCGGCTGCGGCAACACAAAAGCATTCTGGATTCGGTCAACGACAAGCTATCGGGCATTCAGCGGGAGTTGGGGCCGGGGGATCGCCGCAAGGTAGAGGAATACACGGAAGCGGTGCGCGATGTGGAGCGCCGGATTCAGATGGCGGAAAAGCAGAGCAACATCGAACTGCCCGCGCTGGACCAACCGTTGGGCGCGCCTCCGGTTTTCGAGGATCATCTAGCGTTGATGCAGGATCTGCAATTGTTGGCGCTGCGATCCGATTTGACGCGGGTGATCGCGATGATGATCAGCAAGGAACAGAGCCCGCGGCCGTATCCGCAAATCGGTATTCCGGAAGCGCATCACCCGTTGTCGCATCACAACAACGTACCGGAGTTGATCGCGAAGATGTCAAAGATTAACCGGTATCACGTGGAATTGTTCGCGAAGCAGATCGCGAAGTTCCGGGCGACTCCGGATGGCGATGGCAATCTACTGGACAACATGACCATCCTTTATGGCGCCGGGCTATCCAACAGCAACGGGCATTCGGGCGTAGATTTGCCGATGATGCTGGTAGGCGGAGGCGCGGGCAAGCTAAAGGGCGGGCGCTATCTGGACTTCAAAGAGAAGCCGTCGCAGGCGAATTTGCTGTTGACGATTATGGACAAGTTCGATGTGCCGCTGGAAAAAGTGGGCGGCAGCACGGGCAAGGTTCTGTTGGAACCGCTGACAGTTTAGGAATTGGCGAGCAAAGCATGCGAATTCTGATCATTCTCGGCATAACAGCAGGTGTTCTTGGCGCGGCGGAATTGCGGCCGCCGATTGTGGACGCGGCAAAAGCCGGGAACAAGGTATCCCTGCGGACTCTGCTGCAGCAGAAGGCCGACGTGAATGCGACGGAACCGGACGGATCCAGTGCATTGCATTGGGCGGCGCATAACGACGATGCGGAAAACGCGGATGCATTAATACGGGCGGGCGCCAAGGTGAACGCGGTGACGGACCTGGGTGTTACGCCGCTATGGTTGGCCAGCGAGAACGGCAGTGTTGCGGTGGTACGCAGGCTGTTGGACGCGGGCGCGAATCCAAGCATGGCGCTGCTTTCCGGCGAATCGGCTTTGATGATTGCCGCGCGCGGCGGGTATGCGGAGGTCGCGGAACTGTTGCTGGCGAAGGGCGCGGATATCAATGCGCACGGCACGCGGGGCCAGACGGCTCTGATGTGGGCGGTGTCGCAGAAGCATCCGAACGTGGTGAAGGTGCTGCTGGCGCACAAAGTCAACCTGTCCCAGAAATCCGATGTTTGGAGCGAAGTGATGGCGATTCCGCCGCACGGTTATCTGGGTTACAACAAGGCGATTCCGCATGGCGGCGAGACGGCGTTGATGTTCGCGGCGCGCGTGGGCGATTTGGAATCCATGAAATTACTGGTGGCGGCGGGCGCGAACGTGAACGACGCGGACGCCTGGGGAGTCAGCGCGACGGTCCTGGCGGCGCATTCGGATTTCACCGACATGGTGCTGTATCTTCTCGACAAGGGAGCCGATCCCAGCAAGATGGACGCTGGGTTCTCCGCGCTGCAGGAGGCGATCCTGCGGCGAAATGAAACGGTGGTCGCGGCGTTGCTGGAGCACGGAGCGAATGTAAACGATACCGTCAAGACATGGACGCCGACGCGGCGGTCTTCGGAAGATTACAATTTTGATCCGGGGTTGATCGGGGCGACTCCCTTGTGGATGGCGGCGCGCTTCTCGGAACCAAATGTGATGCGGATGCTGCTGAAGCGCGGCGCGGACCCAATGTTCGTCCACAGCATCACTTACGTGGCGGAGGCGGGCTTCGGACAAGTGGAGCGGCAGGAGAAGAATTCCATTCTGATGGCGGCAGTGGGCATGGGGCGGGCTGGAAATGCCTGGGAAGATTTGCCGCCTGCGAAGAGGGAAGCGGCCACTCTGGAGGCGGTGAAGATTCTTGTCGACCTGGGGGTGGATATGAACACCGCCGGCTTGGACGGAAAAATGGCGCTGGACGGGGCTCGGCAATTGCGATTTGAGAGCGTGACTAGTTATCTGACGGAGAAGGGCGCGAAAGCGACGACTCCGGCGCCCACGGGAGGGCGTGGCGGTCGCGGTGGCCGAGGCGGACAACCAGCGGCGGCGCCCGCGAAATAATTTATGCGAACGCGCTTAGTATTGGGTTGCATGATCCTTGTGAGTTGCGCCGTGCCTATTTTCTGCCAAGAGGGCCATCCGCTTACGGGAACCTGGACGGGCGATGCTGGGGCGAGCGCGACTGACAGGCAACACATCACGATTGTCATGAACTGGGACGGCAAGGCGATTACGGGCATATTGAATCCCGGACCGAATGCCGCGCCTCTGCGCACGGTTACCCTGGACGGTTCCACCTGGACTGTTCGCATGCAAATCGATGCGAAGGACGGGGCCGGGAAGCCGCTAGCCATCGCGGTGGAAGGAAAGATCGACAATCTTGGTTCCGCGCATCGCACGATCAAGGGAACGTGGCGGCAAGGCGCGATTACCAGCGAGTTCCGGCTGACGCGAGACTAACATGCGACTTCGACTGTTCTCCGCAGCTCTTGCCACCGTCGCGTGCTTGCCGGCGCAGTATCCGTTCCGGGCCACCTATGATGGCGGCCGAACCATTCGCCTGCAAGGCGCAGTGACGCGCGTGGAGTGGGTAAATCCACGGGCGTATGTATTTATCGATGACGCGGTTTCCTCCGCGAACTGGGCTGTGGAGATCGGCAATCCAATAGATTTGGAACGCGACGGATGGAGCCGCAACCGCCTGAAGATCGGCGATGAGGTCGCGGTGGTGGCGAATCCTGGACTGGGCACACGCAAGGTGGCGTTCGCAAAATCCTTTATGCGCGGGAATGAGAAACTGTTCACGGATGCGCGTCCTGCGTTGGCGCGTCCCCAACCCGCACCACGGGGGCAGGACGGGCGCGTGATTCTTGGACCTCCGGCGGGACAGAGAGGATATTGGAGCGCGGCAAAGGATGCTCGGCTGGCGGCTACCACCGGAGCGCTCCCCATGGATGCGGACGGCCTGCTGCGGAACCTGGCGGATGCGGATCGGGTGGCGCCATTCCAACCGTGGGCCAGAGATTTGTACAAGTATCGCCAGGCGAATCTTCTGCGCGACGATCCCGCCGCTCGCTGCATTCCAGCGGGTGGGCCTCGGCAATTTCAGACGGCGAATGGATTTCAGTTTATCGAGCAGCGGGAATTGGGACGGATTCTGGTGCTGCTGGGCGGCAGTGACCGGAACTGGCGCATCATCTACACAGACGGGCGTCCACAGGGGCAGCCGGATGAAGTGGTGCTGGGGTATTACGGAAGCTCGGTAGGCAAGTGGGATGGTGACACGCTGGTAGTGGATACAGTGGGGTTCAACGAAGGCTTCTGGTTCGCGAAAGGCGGGCTGCCGCATACGGAGGCTCTGCATCTGACGGAGCGCTTTTCGCGCCCGAACCTGAACACGCTGCGCTATGACGTGACGGTGGACGATGCACGCACCTACACGCGGCCGTGGACCGCGGGATGGACTGCACAGTGGGTGGCGGACAAGGATATCGAAGAGTTTTTCTGCGAAGAGAACGTGGAATCGACATTCGAGCGATAAGGAGATGGTATGCGAAATCTGATAGCCGGTTTGGTTTTAGTTGCGGCCGCACCGTTGGGCGCGCATCATTCGTTCGATGCCGAGTTCGACGCCAACAAGACGGCGACTCTGAGCGGCGTGGTCACAAAGGTGGACTGGATCAATCCGCACGCTTACATTTTCCTGACGGCTAAAGACGCGAAGGGCGAGGTGCAGAGTTTCAAGATTGAGCTGGGGCCTCCGTACGCGCTGACGCGGGGAGGATGGAAACGCGATTCCGTTAAGATCGGCGATGCGATCAAAGTGGAGAACGCGGCGATGGCAAAGGACGGGTCGAATTACGCGGGCGCGACTCGGGACACGTATTTATTTTTGGCGACGGGCGCGAAGATGGTGATGCGGTAAGCGATGCTGGCACGGCTCCTATTATTGGCGTTAGCGGTACCGCTGTGGGCACAGAATCCGCCTGTTCCCGCGGCGAAGCCTGCGAAACCGCCGGCGGCCCCGACGGACCCAACTCCGCGCTGGCCGGATGGCCGGGTGAACCTGGGATCCACGTCCACGCAGAAGGGGTATTGGGAGATTCGGCCGGGGGGCGGCAGTCGGTTTCCGCGTCCCGCCGACGTGCCAATGCAGCCGTGGGCGCGGGCGTTGTACAGCTATCGCGCGGCGGCGACGGAGCTGTATCCGCCGCTGGTGCGCTGCAAGCCGGGCGGCGGGCCGGGGTTTTTCAATTCACCGGGCTTCGAGATTGTGGATGTGCCGGAGTTAAAGCAGATCTTGATTCTCAATATCGCCGGGGCGCATTCGTGGCGGGTGATTTATATGGACGGGCGGCCACATCCCACGGGCGATGCATTGCGGCCGACCTTTCTGGGACACTCGACTGGCCGCTGGGACGGCGATGCGTTGGTGATCGACACTGTCGGGTTTAACGAGAAGCAGTGGATTTCAGGATCTTATCCCACGACCGAACAACTCCATTTGACGGAGCGTATCACGCGGCCCAATTTGCAGACCATCGCGTATGAAGTGACGTTCGACGATCCGGGGGCGTACATCGCGCCGTGGTCGGGAAGTTGGACCATTGGTCCCGGTTCGTCTTCGTCGTCGTGGGTTCCGGGCGGCGAACTGTTCGAATATATCTGTCAGGGAAATCGTTAAGCTCGCCGCAAGGTGAGCAATGCGACCTCAGGCGGCGCGCCTACACGCACCGGCATCCCGATGGTTCCGATTCCACGAGTGACGTAAATGGCGGAGCGCTTCTGGCGATACAGACCATACACATAGGGGGTCGCGGTACGGGCCAGGTTGTAGCTGGTCCCCATCACTTCGAGATTTAGCTGGCCGCCGTGCATGTGGCCCGCGAGGGTCAGGTCCCAACCTTGCCGGCTGGCGACGGGAAAGACGTCGGGATTGTGGCTGAGCAGCAGATTGGTTTGGCCGGGGCGCAGCAGCGGCAGGGCATCTTTCAAATACGTGTCCCTACGCCACTGATGGTCCACGCCGGCAATGTTCAACAGGGCGGAACCGAAGGGAAGCGATTCCTGTTGCTGGCGCAAGAAATGCATTCCGAGATGACCGGCCGTGTGCTCAAGATAAGCCTCGGCTCCCACATATTGTTCGTGGTTACCGTTACAGCCGTAAATACCGGCGTCGGCGCGCAGACGCCGGAGTTCGGCAAGGCAATCGTCAATAGAATCGCGGATGCCCGTAATCAGGTCGCCGGTGACGAACGCGAGCTGGGCGCGGGTCTCGTTGGCCATGTCGACACAATAAGCAAGGTCCGTGCGGCTGAGGAAGGGGCTCAAGTGAATGTCGCTCAATTGCACCAGGCGGAGGCCCTCGAGATCGGGAGGAAGGCCGGGCATGGGGATTTCGATTTCCTTGAGCGTGAATGCACGCCGGCCGATGAACATGCCGTAGGCGAGCGTCGCCGCGGGAGCTGTCATCGCCGCGGACACGGCGCCACGAAGGAGATTTCGACGAATGGGAGATACCGAAGCCGACACGTTAGGGTGGAAGAGGAATCCGATGACTGTGGCGCAACAGACGGCGACGCCCCACGCGAAGGCGATACCGCTTACCAGCATCCAGCGATACCCCTGTTCCACACCGAAGGAACATACCAGCGTGATGACGAGTCCGCTGGCGAGAAGCACGGGGCCCATTAGAAATGCGCGACGAAACCAGCGCCATGCGGGGGCCGGAACGGTGGCGCGAAGCCAACGGAGCAGGAATGGTCCGCTGCCCAGCGCAGTCAACATGACTACAAAATCGAGCAGGAAGCGGCGGGAGAACATTGGCTTTCCGAGTATAGCCCGGTCAGATTGATCAAGTGGCAGGAAATAGAGTTGAAATTGTTGTGTTGCGGAAGGCGAAGATGGATTCGACATCGCGGCGGACGAGAAGAGAGTGAACTACATCGCCCAACGGCCCGAAAGGCAGCTCATACAGAACTTCATCCAGCATGCGTGTGCCGCCGTTCACTTCGTAGAAGCGATGAGCGTGGTTCCAGGTTTTATACGGTCCTTTACGTTGGACGTCGGTAAATTCGAAGGGGGGATTCCATCCGGTGATTTCCGTAATCCAGCGCGCGGGGATGCCGCGGATCTTGAGGCGGTATTCGATGAGAGCGCCGGGCTTCATCTGAATGGGCTCCGGCGTCAGGACGTGGAAGCCCACCAGGGGAGGCGTGATGCGTTCCAGATTGCGGGCTTGGGAGAAGAACTCGAATACTTCGGCGCGGGGACGCGGAATCCACAACTCACGACGCAGGAAATGGACGCTCACGCGCGCGCGCCTTTTGAAATAGCCGCAGATTGCCACGGTTCGCCGTAGAGGGCGTCAGGGGTGCCGTTCTTGACCAACAATAACTGCGCTGCGCCAATGTAACGTTCCCGGAACGCGCCTTCACAATAGGCCAGATAGTAGTCCCACATGCGGAGGAACTTCTCGTCGAATCCCAATGCGCGGACCTGATCACTGGCTGCGTGGAATCTGCGCCGCCACTCGGCGAGCGTGTGGGCGTAGTGCATGCCGATGTCTTCGAAATGAGCAGCGCCCAAGGCAGTGCAGCGCGCCAGCGAGTTCTGAATCTCACGCAGCGAAGCCAATTCCCCGCCCGGGAAAATATGGCGTTGAATCCAATCCCCGCTTTTGCGATAGGCCTTGAAGCGTTGTTCATTCATGGTGATGGTCTGCATGGCCATGGCTCCGTTAGGCGCCAATAGACGGTCGCACGCGGTGAAGAATTTGTCGTAGTTCTTGAAACCAACGGCTTCAAACATTTCGATGCTGGCGATTTTGTCGAACTGGCCGCGCAGGAGCCGATAATCTTCCAGCAGCAACAAGACACGGTCGCGGACATCGGAGGCTTGGAAGCGCTGGGCGGCCAAGTCGTGTTGCTGGCGGCTGATGGTGGTTGTGGTGACATGGCAGCCGTATTTGCGGGCGGCGTGGAGCGCGAAGGCTCCCCAGCCAGTTCCGATTTCGAGCACGCGATCACCGGGAGCGAGGCGCAGTTTACGACACAGGCGGTCCATTTTTTCCACCTGAGCATCCTCGAGCGTGGCGTGCTGTGCGGGGAAAATGGCGGACGAATAGAGCATCTGCTGGTCGAGGAACAGACCGAAGAATTCGTTGCTGAGGTCGTAATGCGCGGCGATGTTGCGACGGCTGCCGTGCAGCGTGTTGGCCCGACTGAGGTGGCGAAAGCGATTGATCAGTCCACTGACCCAGGACGTGATGCCGGCGTTCTGCTCCAGATGGCGCAGGTTGCGGACGGCCAGGCGGACGACGGAAACAGGATCGGGCGAGGTCCAATCCCCTTCCAGAAAAGCGTCGCCGGCGCCATCGTCGCCGCCCCACATGGTGCGTGAGAAGAAGCGTTCATTGTGTACGTGGATTGTGGCGCGCAGGGTTGTTTGGGGGTCGCCAAAGGAATGGCTCAGGCCATCGGGCGTGGTCATCGTAAGATGAGCCTCGCGCAAGCCGGCGAGTGTTTTGAACAGAGCTTTGCGCGCCCAACTCATGGATGGGGGACCTCCCCTGTCGCGGGACTTCTGCGCGCGGGGTGAGTATGGACAGGTGTTCCCTTCCACCACAGACGCAGGGCCTGCCAGTGAATGGCGGCGATGACCTTGGCGGTGATGAATGGAAAGCGGAGCAGAGTGCGGGTAAGAGAGGCGGCGGTCCACGGTTGCCGTTGCAGTGTCAGTGTGGCATCGAAGAACGAATGGCCGGCATCGAGCGTGTTCATGTGGACCATTAGAGCTTCGTCCGGCGGCGTCAGCACGAACTGGTACTCCAGTGGCATGGCCATGAAGGGGGAAACGTGCAATTCTTTGGCGCATTGGAAATGCAGCGCCTTGCGGGAGGGTTTGGCATTGTGAGGCCCCAGCCAATAGTTCTTACTTTCGCCGAAGGTACTATTCACTTCCGCCATAACAACGGGAGGGCTGGTGGAATCGGGCTCATAGCAGTAATACAGGGAGATGGGGTTAAAGCAATAACCGAAATAGCGCAGATTGGTCAGGAGGTAAATGGGGCCACGGGGAAGAGTGATGCCGTTTAACGCGGCGTCGTGGCGCAAGCGCTGCCGCAGGGAGTCATTGGAATCCCCGAAGTGGTCGGATTCGTGAAAGCTCGCCCAGTTGAAGCGGTTGTAACTACTGATGGCGGAGCGGCGCATGGTTTCAGGAATTATATCGATGTTCAGGAACGCCATGAAAACGGGATAGCTGAACTCATGCCGAGTGGGTTCGAAGCGCCGGTGGCGTAACGTGCCTGTATAAATCCCCGGTTCCAGATTCATACGGCGGCGGCACCCAGTGCGGACGCCACGCGCAACGCGGAGCGGACGCCGTCTTCATGAAAGCCGTAGAACCAGTAGGCTCCGCAATAGTGGGTGCGATGCAGTCCGCTGATTTCAGCCCAGCGCCGCTGCGCGCCCATGGAGGCGGCGTTCATCAGCGGGTGGTGGTATGTGATCTGCTTAAGCACGCGGTCTGAACGAATGATGCTGGCGGCGTTCAGCGTGACGCAATAATTTTCGGGGACGGCCAGGGATTGCAGGCGATTCATGTCATAGGTGAGGCTGACTTTCCCGGGACCCTGCAGCAGATAGTTCCAGGAGGCCCGGGCGGCGGGCCGGCGAGGAAGGAGGCGGTCGTCTGTATGCAGGACCGCGTGATTCGAGGTAAACCGGAATTGGCTCAGAATCTGGCGTTCGGCGGGCGAGGGATCGCCCAGCATCGGGAGCACCTGGTCTCCGTGGCAGGCGAAGACCACGTCGTCGAATTGTTCGGATGCCGCGTTGGCGAACTCCAGACGCACGAAATCCAGCCCTCGGTGGATGGTACGGATCTCGACGCCCATTCGGATTTGCTCCCGGAAAGGAGCCGTTAACGGAGGCAGGTAACTGTGGCTGCCGCCGCGGATGGTTTTCCACTGGGGATGGGTATTTATGCCCAGCATGCCGTGATTTTCGAAGAACCGCAGCAGCGCGAGCGCCGGGAAATCGTCCATATCGGCAGGAGCCATGGACCAGACGGCGGAGGCCATGGGGTAAAGGTAGCGGTCGCGAAATACAGGATTGTAACGGCCTTGGCTGAGGAATCCGGCGATGCTCAGGGATTCGGGAAGAGACTCGGAAGGCTGGTGCAACATTTTTAGCGCCTCGCGGTTGAAGCGCAGAATCTCTGTTAGCAGCGTGTAGTGCGCGGGACGCAGTAGATTCGAGCGCTGTGCGAAGAAGCCGGAGAGGCCATGGCTGGAATACTCAAAATCGTCAACAAGCGAAGTAACGGCGAAGGACATATCGCTGGGTTGTGTGGCAACGCCTAGTTCCCGCATCAGACTGCAGAAGTGGGGGTAGGTCTTCTCGTTATGTACGATGAAACCGGTGTCGACGGGGATGGGGCCGCGACTGGAATTTACGATGACGGTGTGGGTGTGTCCGCCCAAGCGGGTGTCGCGCTCAAAAACCCAGACGTCGTGTTTGCGGCTTAGGTAATAGGCCGCGGCGAGGCCGGATATTCCCGCTCCGATAACGGCGATGCGGCGGCGATCAACGGACATGGACTCTAGAATATAGGAATGCGTTTGCCACTTGTGATTCTATTTTCGGGGATGTTTCTCGTGATGGTGTACGTTACAGTACGTGCCGGGCTGGCGATCAGCATCTGGGACGTTTGGGAGTCCTATGCGGCCAACCCCTGGGCCGTAGCAACACTATACGACGCATATTCCGGCTTCACCATCTTCTGGTTGTGGGTTGCGTACCGCGAACGGACATGGGGTGCGCGAGCATTGTGGTTCGTATTAGTGATGGCGCTGGGCAACATCGCGACTTCTTTTTATCTGCTGTTGCAGTTGATGCGCCTGTCGCCACAGGAGCCAGTGTCGAACATCCTGGGCAAGAGGCCAGCTTGAGCGTTGTGGATCTTCTGCTGTGGGGCGCCGCAGGCGTGGGAGCGCTTATGTTGGCGCTGTGGCTGCTGCATTTCCCGATGCGCAACGCAGCGATTGTCGATTTCGGCTGGGCGTTGGGACTGGGCTTACTGGGCGTGGGTTACGCTTGCTTCGCGGATGGCTATTGGTTCCGCAGGGCGGTGATCGGGACGATGAGCGGAATTTGGGGCGTACGGCTAGCTCTGCACTTGCTGGTACGCGTGGTGGGGCATGAGGAAGAAGGCCGCTACCAGGAATTGCGCCGGCAATGGAAGACGAGTCTGGGCTTCAAGTTTTTAGTGTTCTTCGAATTTCAGGCAGTCACCTGCGCGGTGCTGTCTCTGCCATTTGCGATAGCCGCTAAAAATGCCGCTCCGGAGATGCATTGGCTGGAGTGGCTGGCCGCAGGATTGTGGGTGCTGGCTATCGGCGGAGAAGCACTTGCGGACGCACAACTGGCGGCATTTAAGGCCGACGGATCAAACAAGGGCCGCACGTGCCAGAGAGGGTTGTGGCATTATTCGCGGCATCCTAACTACTTTTTTGAGTGGTTGATCTGGGTGTCTTTCGCGTTGTTTGCGACGGCTTCGCCGTACGGGTATGCCGGGTGGATCTCGCCGGCATTGATCCTGTATTTTCTGTTGCGCGTGACGGGTATACCGGCGACGGAAGCGCAGGCGTTGCGCAGCCGCGGGCAAGAATACCGGGCGTACCAGAAATCTACCAGCGCTTTTGTGCCGTGGAAACCGCGGTGAGTGTATCAACGGCTTGGTATGAACCCATTCTCGACCGCGGATGGGTTCCAGATCCGCTGATCCGAATGGCGATCCGGAGCTTGATTCGGCAAAGGCTGCGTGAAGAAGACGCGGGGTCCCCTGAGCTGCAGGCGCAGCGGCTGGCGCGGTTTGTTGACCAACTGAAGGCCAGTGCCATCGCGATTCATACGGAAGACGCGAATCGGCAGCATTATGAGGTACCTGCGGAGTTTTTTCAACTTGCGCTGGGACCGCATCGAAAATATAGTTGCTGTTATTGGCCGGAAGGGGTGGAGTCGCTCGAAGCCGCTGAAGAGCAGATGCTACGGCTGAGCGCCGAACGGGCGCGGATCGAAGATGGGCAGACGGTGCTGGATCTAGGTTGCGGCTGGGGCTCGATGACTCTGTATCTGGCGGAACGCTTTCCGAACTGCCGCATTACGGGAGTTTCGAACTCACGCCCACAACGTGAGTCCATTGAGGCGCAGGCTCGCGCGCGTGGACTGAGCAATGTACAAGTGATCACGGCGGACATGAACACGTTTTCGATCGGAGAGCGATTTGACCGCGTGGTGTCGATAGAGATGTTCGAGCACATGCGCAATTACCAGCGGTTGCTAGAACGCATTTCCGGGTGGCTGGCTCCGGGCGGGTTATTGTTCGTGCATATTTTTTCGCATTCGAGATTCGCCTATCCGTTTGAGCCCAACGGCAGCGGGGACTGGATGGCCGAACACTTTTTTACCGGCGGCATTATGCCGAGTGACGACCTGCTGTTACATTTCCAAGAGCACGTAAAACTCCTGGAGCATTGGCGTCTGGATGGCACACATTACCAGAAGACTGCCGAGGCTTGGCTGCAAAACACGGATCAGCATCGCGACCGCATTTTGGAGTTGTTTCGGCGAACGTATGGAGAAGGCGAGGAGATCCGCTGGCTGGTGCGGTGGCGAGTCTTTTTCATGGCGTGCGCGGAGTTGTGGGCCTTTCGGGGTGGTCAGGAATGGCTTGTTTCGCATTATCTGTTTTCACGGCGCGGGGAGATGATAACATCCTCCTGAGGAGGCCCCGATGAAGAAAATCTCGCGGCGGCTATTTGTCGAAGGTACGGGAGCAGGCTTGGTGACGGCTTGATGGGCCTTCGGGCCGACTGCGTTACGGATAGCGCCCGGGCTTGAATGAAGACTCGCGGACGCAGATGGGGATTATTGGGGCGGGGCCAGCGGGACTGGTTCTTGCTCAACTTTTGCATCTTGAGAGCATTAAGTCCGTAGTGCTGGAGAGGCACACTCGCGACTGCATCGAGGGGCGCGTGCGAGAGGGAGTGCTGGAGCAAGGAACCGTGGACATGCTGACCGACATGGGGGTCGGCGAAAGACTGCATCGCGAAGGGCTGATCCACAAGGGAGTGCATTTCCGTTGGGGCGAACGCGAACACCGCGTTGACTTTGAGGACCTCTGCGGCAAGACGATAAGAGTCGCGGCGCAGGGGCAGATTGTTTTCGAGGCTACGGACGTCAGTGTCCAGGATGTTGCGGGCGATCGGCCGCGAATCTGGTACCAGAACGACGGCGAGGAGCATGAGCTCCAGTGCGATTTCATCGCGGGGTGCGGATTTCACGGGATTTACCGGCCGGCGATTGCGGATTTGGGATTTGTGCTGCTGAGTGTGCGCTCGCCTGAGGTTTCGCGGCTCTATGTTCAAATCGCCTCATCCGAAGAAATCCCCAATTGGCCGGATGCAGGCATTTGGGAGCAGGGAAATCTCCGAATGGGCTCGAGGATGAATGAAGGCCCGCTATTCCAGAAGTACATTGCGGGGGTGGGCGCGGTTGGAAAGTGCAACATTTCTCCTGGCGGATGACTTTGATGCTGCACAAGTTCCCAGGAGAAGGCGGGTTTGACCGGCGAAGGCAATGGGCGGAACTGGACTATGTGGCGGGTTCGCGCTCCGCGGCGGCGGCGCTGGCGGAAAACTATACCGGCTTGCCCTTTACCATATAAGAATGGCGTTGCAGAGAGCCGGTGTGCTCATCATCGGCGGGGGTTTGATCGGCAGTTCGATCGCGTGGCGGCTGGCGCAGACGGGCGCGCGCGTAACCGTGATCGACGCGGGCAATTTGGGAGGCGAGGCAAGTTCCGCGGGAGCGGGCATGCTGGCGCCCGGGTCGGAGGTAGTCAAGAAATCACCTTGGTTGGATCTGGGAGTTGAGAGCTTGCGCCTGTATCCGGCATTTCTGGAAGAACTGAAGACAGAAACCGGGATGGGTGTCGAGTTCCGTGTCTGCGGTAGTCTGGCTCTGGACGCCGCGGAACCGGCGGAAGAGTTGCTAGCACTGTATCGTGACGCCGGGGTCAGAGCTGTTCCGCAGGCCGATGGATTGTTTTTCCCGGACGAAGCCATTGTCGACCCGGTGGCGCTGTGGCGATCGCTGCGCAACGCGGGAGAGAAATTGGGCGTTCGGGTGGAGCACCAGCAGATTCTGGAAGTAGAGACGCGCGACCATGAGGCAGTGGTGATCGCGGCAGGGGCATGGTCGGGGGACCTGAAGGTTACGCAGGCAGGACGGACCGTGGCGCTGGCTCCGTCGGAGCCGGTGAAGGGACATTTGATTGGGTTCCAGATGCGGCCGGGGCTGCTGGGACCGTTTCTGCGGCGGAATCAGACGTATGTGCTGCAGCGATCCGACGGGTTGGTCATCGCCGGAGCCACCGAAGAGCATGTCGGTTTCGATACCAGCGTCCAGACCAGCGCGTGCGATGAACTGCATCGGCGTGCCGCGGACGTTGTGCCAGAACTGGCCGCCGCGGCGCCCGTGCGGCGATGGATCGGATTCCGTCCGGGACCGGAGAATCCGGATGGACCGGTGATGCGACGAGTAGAGGGGACAAATGTTTGGATGGCTTACGGGCACTACCGCAACGGCATCTTACTGACCCCGGTGACTGCTCGACGTATCGCGCAGGAGATTTCATCCTAGCGATGATTCCGAAACAATAGTCCGCGGCAGGGCTCTTCCTGATAGGACTTCTCCAGTACTGTTGCTTTCGGGAGACTCTAAATGACTAGTCCGTGGCTCAGCAAGATCATTTTGGCCGCCGCTCTGGCGCTGCCGAAGTAGTCGCGGACATCTCGCATTTACTGAAATCCAAGAAACAAGTCAACGCGTCTTGCCCAGGTGAGACCAGCGTGAGTTTCATTACCAAGCTGGCGGATGTGTACAACGCTTTCTCCTTCGCGGCCGCCGCCGCGGGGGAAGATCCATGTGATGCAGGACTACTGGTGAGGTTCAATGCAACCACTTGCGATATCCATCCCTCCGCCGCCGGGAAACGGGTTATGGCCGCGGCGGTCCTTCTGGCTGCAGGTTCGAAGAAGTAATCGTCACGAAGACGCCGCCGTTTTCAGCTTTTGGAAATTACTGGCGCAGGGTGAACGTGAACAGGGCAGCTCCCGCTTGAATGCTGAGGTACTGCTTGCCGTTCACCATATAGGTCATGGGACCGGCGGAAACGGACGGGCCGAGATTGGTTTCCCAGAGGGTCTTCCCGTCGCGCGCGTCCAGCGCAAGGAACTGGCCGTCGCGGCCACCGGCAAACAAGACGTTGGACGCGGTGGTTAATACGCCGCCTTCGGTCTGCGCCGCGGAGAGCTTGTGAGTCCACTTGCGGTCGCCGGTCTTCGGATCGATCGCGATGATGGAACTGAATTGATCGTCGGTGGTGGCTCCACCGCGCGGGAACAGTCCAGAGAAGCCCTGCCCTTCGTGGAACTCGGGCGGTTCCACGCCCTTCACGTAGGTAGTCGAGGTGTTCTCCCAAGCCGGGATATAGAACAAGCCTGTGACGGGGCTAAACGACGGGTTGTACCAATTGGTCCCGCCCTGGTTGCCGGGATAGACGAGTGTGCCGGCCACCGTAGGCTCAATGCCAGGGACACGCAGCGGGCGGCCCTTTTCGTCGAAGCCGGAGTACCAATTGGTCTTGGTGAACGACTTCCCTAGCAGGAACTGGCCGGTAGTCCGGTCCAGCGCGTAAAACACTCCATTGCGATTCGCCCACAGCATCGTCTTGCGGGGACGGCCTTGGAAATCGTAGTCGGCCAATACGGGCACTTGGGTCGCGTCCCAGTCAAATTCATTGTGCGGCGAGAACTGATAATGCCACTTCAGTTTCCCGCTGTCGGCGTCCAGAGCGATGACGGAACTGCTGTACAGATTGTCCCCGAGGCGGGCCGCGCCATCCCAATCGGGTCCCGCATTGCCGGTACCCCAATAGGTGAGATTTGTTTCGGCGTCGTAGGAACCGGTGACCCAAATGGGCGCTCCACCATGCAGGTAGGAGTCGCCGGACCACGTTTCGCCACCTGGTTCCCCAGGCGCCGGGACGGTATAGAAGCGCCATACTTCCTTACCGGTATTCGCGTCCCATGCGGCGATGAAGCCGCGGATGCCGTGCTCGCCACCGGCCACGCCAGCGATGACTTTGTCTTTGATCACCAGGGGCGCGACGGTGAAGGAGTAGCGCTGTTTATAGTCGGCCACCTGCACCTTCCAGACTTCCTTGCCGGTCTTCGCGTCGATGGCGATCATCTGCGCGTCCAGGGCGGCCAGGAACAGCTTGTCCCCCAGAATGGCGACGCCTCGCGAAAGGTTGCCGCAGCAGGGGTTCACCGTTCCAGCCGCGGGAGTGTGCCGGTAGGTCCAAATGGTTTTGCCGGTAGCGGCATCCAGAGCGATCACATTGTTCGGACTGGAAATGGTGTACATGACGCCATCGACCACTAAGGGGGTAACTTCGTGTTTATCCAGAGATGGCGACTGGTACACCCACTTCAGCTCCAGATCTTTGGCATTCCCGGTGGTGATTTGCTTCAGTTGGCTATGCCGCTGGGACATGTTGGTGCCACTGTGGGTGAGCCAGTTCTGGGGCTCCTGATTCGCGTTCAGGATGCGTGAAAAGGGGACATCTTTGACCGGGGCCTCTTTGCTTTGGCCGCCGCCCCGGCCGCCTTGGGCCAGTGCCAGACTCGCCATGGAGATCAGGATAAGGACTTTTGTTTTCATATATTGTGGAACACCCGCCGCCATGATACCGCTCACAGGGCGGCTGGTCAATGTAATGGAGCGGGCGAATGGCCGCTTACCACCGGCCGGCTCAAGCCAACCAGTGGCGGGGAACTTGGCCCTTTCTTTTTCATAGAGTTACATTGGCCCCTGGCATGCATATTGTAGGGCCAGGCGAAGGAGAAAACAGACAATGAAACGGAACTGGACAGCAATGGTGGCGTTGGCGGGCGGATTGGGGTCGGTGGCATTTGCGCAGCAGTATCAGGGAGACCCGAATTACGACCCGAACTACAACAACGGGCAGTATAACAACAACGGTCAGTACAACAACAACGGACAGTACAACAACGGTCAATACGACAACGGGCAATACAACAACGGACAGTACGCGGACCCCAACTATGGGGATCCGAACTACAACGGGCAGGGCTATTACGCGCCTGCGCCTCCTCCGATTCCCAACTACGCGTATGCCCGGTCGCCGATACCTGGTCCGGGATTTTACTGGGTGGACGGGTTTTGGAATTTCGTGGGCGGACGGTATGTTTGGATCAACGGTTACTGGGCTCAGCCGCCTTACGCGGGTGGATACTGGGTGGCTCCGCGGTATTCGAGCGGGCGGTTCTTCCTGGGGTTCTGGGGAGGCGGTTCGCGGAACTACTACGGTAACTCCTACGGCAGTAGCGGCTTTTCCATCGGCGCCTTCTTTGGCGGCGGGAACCGGAATTCGGGACGCGTCATTGTGCAGGCTCCGCGGCAGGTGAATCGCACGGTGGTGGTGCAGCCTCGCGGTGGATTCCAGAGCGGCGGGAACCGCGGCAGTGTGAACAACGGTGGCGGGAACCGCAGCGTTGGGAACAGCAATAGCGGAAATCGCGGTAGTGGGAATAATGGCGGCGGCAACCGTGGCGGTGGGAATAGCGGCGGCAACCGTGGCGGTGGGAATAGCGGCGGGAACCGTGGTGGCGGGAACGCTGGCGGGAATCGTGGTGGAGGGAATCGCGGCCGCTAACTTAACCCGGCAGTAAAGAAAAATCGCCCGCGTGGTTTTGATCCACGCGGGCGATTTGTCGTTAGGTACTGATTAGGTTAGAACGACAAGCGGGCGATGAACTGTCCGCTGCGGGCTGCGCCCAACGAGTTCGCGTTGCGCAGGTTGCCGAAGGTGCCGAAGCCGGAGATGTAGCGTCCGTCCGCAGACAAACCCGGAGCTGTTGAGGTGGCGGGGATCGAGGGAGTCGGAACGAACTTGCGGTTGAAAATGTTCACAAACTCCACACGAGCCTGGAGAGTGAACCGGCCGTCCTTACCGAGGCGGAAGTTACGCGCGAAGTTCGCGTTCTCGCTCGGCCGGCGGGCATTGCGGAAGAACGGCAGCAGCGCCGTCTGCGCGCCCCACTGTCCGTCGGGAATATTGGTCCAGGCGTTCGGATTCAACACCAAGGTCTTTTCCGGATCGAAGCAATGGCAGTTGATATCCAACGGTTCGGCGTGAACATTACCGTCGAGGTCCTTCCAGTTCACGGCCCACGGATTCATGTAGCTGCCGTCGGCGTTCTGCTTCAACTGTGAGCTACCGGGACCACGACCCAGCCACCGGCTGATCGGGGTGGTACCTGTGCTGGGGGGACGGCCAAGGTAGGTGCCGGTCTGATAGAACATAGAAGCGGCCACCTGCCAATCCTTGAGAGCAGAAGCAACCCACCTACTACCGAGCACCGGCAAGGAAGCCGAAGCCCGAGGCGTCTGATACGAGAACGCGATGCGCAATACCTGAGGCGGGTTGCCGCCGAAGATGTCTTTGCCATTTACCGGGTTGAAGACATCGGGTACGCTGGTCCACGACAGGTTCTTGGAGAAAGTATAGTTGGCAGTCAACTCCAGACCATGCGAATAGCGCTTGGTTGCGGTGAGCTGTAGGGAGTCATACCAGCTCCTGCCCAACGGACCGGCCGGCGAGATTCCGGTGCTGTACTGCGGAAACGGCTTGATGGACTGAAGAACGCTTTGGGCACTGGACTGGAAGTTACCGTAGGGAAGCCCCAGGCCTTTCGCCGCCAAAGTTGCAGCACTCTGGGTACCGAGGAAGCCGGTAGTGAGGATATTCGCGTCCGTCAGGTTTCCGACGGTGAAGTTGTACTTCGCAAGCTGCTGCACACCGACGGCGTTGAAATCCTGGAAGCCACCGGCCTGCTGCCACACACCGCGGTTGCCGACATAAGACGCTTCCACAACGAAGTCGCGTGCGATTTCCCGTTGCAAGCTGACGTTCCATTGGACGGTGCGATCCGGACGGCCGGCGTTCGGATCGATCAGAGCAGGCGCTCCACCCACGCTGCCGACGGTTAAACCGCGGCCGCTGAGGTAAACCGGCCAAGCCGGCGCGATGCTGGTAGGAATGCCGTCTTTCAGCTTGAACGCGTCTTCACCGACCGGAACAGAGGCAGAGGTTTCCGTTCCCTGGGCCGCGCCGCTTACGACGGGCGTAGAACCATAGGCAAGGCCAATTCCAGCGCGGATGACGGTCTTAGGATTCAACGTATAAGCCACGCCGAAACGGGGTCCGATGGCAAAGGGATAGTTCTGAGCAAACTGACACTTGCAGGTGGCCTCATAAATCAAGCCGCCCGGATGTCCGGACGCTGAGGTATTCGGCTCGGTCAAACTGAGGGCGCCCAAGCGGCCCCAATCTTCCTTGGTGTAGGTGCCGTAGTCCCAGCGGATACCGGCATCGATGGTGAGGTTGCGGCGAACACGCCAGGTGTCCTGCACGAATGCGCCCCATTGTTGCTTGGAGCGGCGATAGGCGAGCGGCACGCTGAGGGAGACGTTGTTCACGCTGCCCATCAGGAAGTTGGCGAACTGAAAGCCAACATTGGTGTTGCCCTGTAAACCGCTTACGCCGTTCAGGGAGGGGTTCCATGAAATTCCGGTGGCAGAGAAACCGTAGCTGCCATTCGTGCCAGCAAAGCCCTGGTTGGGTAACATGTCCTGGCGGAAGTCAGCACCGGCCTTGACGGTATGGTTCCCGTTCACCCAGGTGACGGTTTGGCTGATAGACGGACGCCGCTCCAATTGGCGATTTAGGCCGGCGGTGCCCAGTCGATAGAGTCCGCCCGTAGCCGGAGCCGTTTGAGGCGTCAAATTAAACTGCGGGAAGGTTTTATTGGCTGTCGATCCCCGCAGCCCGATGTCTGTGAACGCGTCGTAGCTGGTGGTCAGACCGTGGGTTTCAAATTCGAAGATCGTGTAGCCCAGACCCAAGTGATAGTTGATGGTTGGGCGGACAGTGTAGTCGAGGTTGACTCGATAGGAGGGCCCCTTCTCATAGGTGCCGGTGTTCGCGGTCACAGGCTCGACGAAACCTTCCGCCAAGTTGCCCAGCGTCTGGGTAGCGGCGGTGGTTTTGTTAGACGTGTACGTGAAAGAGAGACGAACCTTGGAGCCAAGGTTCTGGTCGAGCTTAATCGCGGGAGAATCGGTGAAACGAGTGGAAGGAACGATCACCTGGTAGTTATTGATGAGCGAGTTCACGTTGGGCAGCGGAATGTACTTGCTCAGAACCTTGGCGGACACCGGATCCTGATACGAAGCGGGGACCAGGTTGCCGGGGAACGCGGTGCGAACCCGAATCGAGGTACCAGCCTGGCAATCCGCAGCGGGGGATGCGCTGCAGGTGACGGTGCGGATGGACGTGGGATCGTAGATGGATCCCAGCTTGATTGTATTGCCGATCGCGTCAATATAATCGTGCACGCCAACCGCGGCGCCGTTAGATAGGGTAGCGGCACCCCTCGAAAGGTTGGCATTGTTGGTCACGGCAAACAAGCCGCTGAAATCGCCCTTGCGGTACGCGTCGGTCGGAACGGTCGGGATGGTGGTAGCGAGTCCCTTCTGGACGTCGCGATATTGCTCCCAGTTGAAGAAGAAGAAGCTCTTGTTCTCGCCGTTGTAGAGGAAAGGAATTTTGACCGGGCCGCCGATGTTGAAGCCGTAGTCGTGGCGGCGGATGCGGTTCCGCACGTGGTTCGCCGGATCGGCGGCATTCAGGACTTCGTTGATGGCGTAGTCATACACGGTGCCATGCAGCTTGTTGGTACCGGACTTAATAGAGATGTTGTAAACGCCGCCGGAAGCGGAGCCAAATTCGACCGGAATGTTGCTGGTCAGAACGGCGACTTCTTCAATCGCGTCCGGGCTCGGCTGGGTACGGGTGGTGATGCCGGCGAAACCCTGTTGACCCAGGACTTCACCTTCCAAACGATATTGAATAGTGCTTTGCCCCAAGCCATTGATGCGCGTGCCGACAAACGTTTGAAGGACGCCAGGGATGGTATTGCTAAGCGCGAACGGGTCGCGGATGAAACCCGTTGAGACAGGCAACAGCGGCAGGTTTTGAATCTGCGAAGGCTTCAGGTTGGTCACCAGCTGACCGCTCTCGGTTTGCAGCAGCGTTGTTTCCGCTGTCACAGTGACGGAGTCGGTGGTGGAACCTACCTCCAGGGAGAAATCGAGGCGCAGGGTTTGGCTGGCGTCGAGCGTCACACCCTGGCGCCGGGCTGCTTTGAATCCGGTATGTTCGATTGCGACTTCGTACTCGCCAACACGCAATTGCGGGATGGTGTAGTTGCCGGTGTCGGATGAAACGCCGACGACGGTGGTACCCGTGGCCAACTGCTTTGCGCTGACAGTGACGCCGGAGATAACAGCACCGGTTTGGTCCGTGACCGTTCCGGTGATTGTTCCACCAGCGGTTTGCGCAACGGCCATGGCCGCGGCCGCAGAAAGGCAAAGAAATAGATTTAGAAAACGAGATTGCATGCAAGAACTCCCTTGCTCCACTCGATCCCGAGATGGAGACACCAAAGACGGATGATATAACTATAGGGCCGACGCACGGATATTGTCAACCAACATCAAACCCTTTGATACCAAATACAGCAGTATTTGGATAAGGTTACAAGGTCAAAGGGTTGACTTCATGGCCGCCCTAAATTCCTGGGCAAATCCTGAAATCGTCTATGCTTTGCATGCAACTGTCAATCGGCATACGCGAGCGCGGGCGGCTACCTTAGGGGGGGGGTGAGATTTGCTACGTTGCCGTTGCGATACGCGTGGTACTCCTACTTATTGCCCTGAATCATGTGCTCGATATCTTTGTTGTTCTCATTGCACACGTATTCCATGATTTCCCAGTCCTGGTGGCCTTCCAGGACGTAGCTCCAGCCCCACGGCTTGGTGTACGCGCCGGGGTCGTCGATGGTGAATTCGTATTGCAGGCGATTCTCGGTCAGGCGGGTGTAATGCTCGACTGTGTGCAACTGGTCGGTGTGGATGTGGCCGCCGGGATCCAGCCATGCTTTATCGTTGAACCCGACGGTATCGACTATTAGTGTGTTGCCTTCCCAGTGACCGATGGAGTGGCCCATCCAGGTGGGATTCACATCCTTGGGGTGTTGCTTGTCCATCAATATGAGGCGATAGGTGTGGACGTTACCTTCATAGAGGATGGTGATCAGGCCGGGAGTCTGCAGCATGCGCAGGGGGTAAGGCAAGCCGGTCGAGCGCGGCACTCCAGCGGGCAGGCAGGCGGATTCGGGGTCCTGGGACTGGCCCTTACCGGTCTGGTTGAAGTCGTATTTTTCCTTGGACCAGGGCTGGTAGGGAATGTCGACAAAGTCCGCCAGATCCAGCCCGATCACGGGCCGATTGTTCTTGTCGAGAAACCGCTGCTGGAACACGCCGCCGAGGTCGGGATCGCCCCAAGGCGTCTTTTTTGTCCAGGGCGCTTCCACGGGCTTCGCCTTCGCCGGGACCGCGGGGGGCTGGGCGCAAAGCGCACCGGCCGTGATTAAGATACACAATGCGAATCGATTCACTTATGTTGATACTCCGGATACATGGTTTCGGGGCCACCTAAGACGTCCTTATCAGTCAGGCCGTGTTTGCTGGCGTATTCTCTCAAAAAGGGGTTTGTCCCAGGCAGAAAACTCTGCACGCGGTCGCGCGCCTGGCCGGGGAGCTCATTCACGTACTCGCAAGGCCACAGCCAGTTGCCACCGCTGTCCTCGTTAAAGGCGTAATCATCGCTCTTGATGAGCGGCTCGGCTAGATAGATAGGGTCGGTGACAACGCTGACGTGCGTGAGGTTGGCGCCGTGGCGGATAAAGTGTTCATCCAGGGTGATCAAGTCGCTGGAAGGGAGCCCGTTGCGCCGGTGCCAGCCCTGTTTGATGTGGGTGGTATTCACGGTCAGCACGTTGCCGTCCCACTTACCGGTGGAGAAACCCATCCAGGTGTGAGCCGCATATTCCGGCGGGTGCGGCCGGCCGTCCATCCAGATGACTCGGTTCTGCTCGTAGGTGCTGGAGTACATATGGATGGCGGCGATGCTCTGCGTCTGCGGATCGCGCTGCTCCCAGACACGCAGCCGCAAGGGCCCGCGATGAATATAGGCCGCGGTGTGGACCTGGCATTGGTGTTCCTGGAGACCCAAGCGGCCGGGGTCCCACGCAAGCGCCCATTGGCGCGCGAAGTCATTAATAGGGAGGCCGGAGAAGTCGACAAGGTCGGGTCCGGGACCACGCTCCTGGGTATCTTCCTGGCGGACCGGAGCCCACGTACCGGTGAGGTCGAGTTGAGCGAAGACTGGCGTGGCGAACAGAGCCACCGCGAGAAACAGACGCATGCGAACCTCCCGGCAAGGTAAAGAGGAAGTGAAAGCCTCTGGTACATTCTATGGCATGGGCGCTTCGTTGTGGGAGAGTACGTTAGACGGGTTTCAGGAAGGGGTCGCGGCGGCCCATCCGACACCGGCGGGCGTGGCCACCGCCGCCGTCACCGCCGCGCTTGGCTTGAGTCTACTAGTCAAGGCCCTGCGCATTACGGGCGAACGGCCGGAATTGATCGAACCGGCGTTGGGGTTGATCCGGCATTTACGTGCGGCGGCGGACGCGGATGTGGTGGCGGTGCAGCACTATATCCAGACTCGGGAGACTGGGGCGCTGCACGATCCACCCGTGGTCGCCGCGCGTGCCGCCATGGAAGGCGTCGGGTTATGTGAGCAGGCGGCGGGGGCGGTGAAGGGCTTGATCCGGGCGGATATCGAAGCCTCCACTGCGTTGCTGCAAGGGGCGGCGGCGGCGATCGCGGCGTGCGTGGCGGCTAACGCTACGCCGTCCAAATCCCAGTAATCGTGGTGCGATAGGCGACTTCCTCGTAGCCGTCGCGGATTCCTTCGATGGGGACGACGCGCGTGGCCATGGATTTTGCGTCATAGCGTCCGCTTTCTAGCATGGCGACGAAGCGCGGGATGTCGCGCATGGGGCTGCAGCCTCCCGCTTGGCCCGCGTGATGCGTGCGGCCTCCGATGTTGAACGTTACGGCGGGCAGTGTGACGTTGCCGCGCGCGAGGCTGGTGGTGACGATGTGGCCGCCGGCGGCGCACATTTGGTAGGCCTGCTGGATGGCCTGGACGCCGGTGGGATCCGGGCCGCGCTCGACACGAGGTTCCACCGTTTCGGCGCCTACGGCTTCGATGACGAAGTCCGGACCTCCGCCGTTGCGTCCACCGGCCCACAGATCGGTGCTGGGCCAGAGGGACAGCGCTCGGACGCTGGCGAGGAGGTTGTTGCCTTCGACGTTGGGGTCCAGCACGTGGGTGGCGCCGACTTTGAGGGCTACCTGACGGCGCGCCGCCACGGGATCGATGGCGATGATGCGCACGGCTCCGGCGATACGGGCACCTTGTACGGCGCTGAGCCCGAGGGGTCCGCAGCCGACCACGGCGACAATGGAGCCGGGTTCGACGTAATTGGCGGGCGACGTGGTGGAGCCGAGTCCCGCGACGGACACGCAACTGCATACCATCGCCAGCTCGACTGCGGCGACCTTGGTGGGCGTCGGGACCACCCATTCTTCGTAGGTCGCCATGTACTCAGCTAAGCCACCGATGTGCGAGTTCTGATAAACGGGCGTGCCGTCGCGCATGTCGGCCATCGGGACGAAGTTGCGATCATTCAGGAATTGGCATTGATCGGAACGTCCGCGGAGGCATTGGTAACAGGCTCCGCAATGCGGGGTGCCGGAGACGCACACGCGGTCGCCGACTTTGACGCGGCGCACTTCGGGTCCGACGGCCTCGACGATTCCGACTCCGCCGTGTCCTTGCACCTGGGCGCGCTGTTGAGCGGGGGGCTTGGGTGGCGCTGCGGCGGGTTTCGCGGGAGCCGCTGCCGGCGCTCCTGCTGGAGCCGCGGGGGCAGCGAAGTTCGGACGAATGCCGAGCACCGCCCCGGAAGTGGAATAGCACAGGCTGGCGGCTTCCGTGCGTACCAAAACCTGACGTCCGGAAATCGGCCGAAGGGTCATCTCTTGCAAGGTGCTGTTTCCGCCAAGCGTGACCCAGCCACGAAACCGTTTGCCGGTGATGACGGCGGGAGCTTGGCCGATGGCCGCTTGCGGCGCCAACAATATGCCTCCCGCAGCAGTCGCCAGGCCGCCTTTCAGCAAGCCCCTGCGGGACGCTCCGCCCTTGTTATTAGCCGATCCCATAATTCACCTCGCAAGGGCAAGAATAGCTTGCGGAGTTTTCACGAGCAAGCCACACGGACACGATAGAGAACTTCGCCGGCGTGGGGGACCACCAGCCAATCTTTCCTTACGGACCACCCGGAAGGATCTACCGTTGACGGATCGAGATAACCAAGATTGAGGTCGCGGCAGCGCTTTTCGGGGATACCGGTCGCCAGTGTTACCCGGATGCGCGGAGATTCTATTCCTGTGGCGGCATCGTAAGATCCCTTGCCGCGCAAGTGGGTGGAGTGCGCCAGAATGCCGCCTGGATAGTGGCCGAACCTGGGCCACTGCTTAAGAAAGTAATCGCGGCAGTGGTATCCGATTTCGTCGATCAGCTTGCCGTGAACATAGCTGACTTCCGTAATATGCGGCGCATAGATCACCACTTCGCCGCCGTCGGCGACCACGGGTTCCAACTTGTACATGCCCTTCGCGCCGGTCCATAGATCGTCGTACATTTCGGGCAGAATCGACAGGACGCGTTGAAAAGGCTGGTCCACCCACACGATGTGCCGTTGGGAGGACAAGTGCGCGGCGGCGCGCCAAGTCTCAATGGTAGGTCCGCAGAAGAGGCCGGCTACGCCTTCGCGAACTACTACCGGGGCCAGCAATGAGTGGGGGCGCGGAATGAATTCAGCGGCGCGGTGAATGACGCGGCGAACCAGCGTTTCTTCGATGCCGATGATTTCGTAGCTGGTCAGCAGGGCTCCCAGCCAGTGCGTGAAGTGGATGATGTCGGGGCCGGCGATTCCGGGGAAGAAATACTTCGCGCCGCCTGAGAAACCGACTACTTCGTGGGGGAAGACGGGTCCGCAGATCAGCAGGTGGTCGTAGTCGAGGATCAGGCGGTTGAGACTGACGATCACTTCCTGTTCCAGCAGTCCATCGGTGATTTGGGCAATTTCAGTGGCCGGGATGCGGCCCAGTTCGACGAATGCCGCCGGATCATCCCAGTGGTGGTTGAAGATGCGGCGCTCCCCCGCCCAGCCGTTGGTGACAGGGCGTCCAATGCGACGCGAAAGTTGGGCGTCGGTCATGGGAGGATGTGTGCCTAAGGCAACCAAGAAGTCGAGAGCCCTGACGCGCGAGCCGAGTTCGCGTTCGAGGATGTCGAACATGTGCGGCATCGGCATCGTGCGGGTGCCGTCAGGGATTAGGACAAGGACGCGGAGGCCGTCAATAGGGAGCTTGGCGAGGCCTTCGGCGGCTTGAGATTCGACTTCGGAGTTGGAGAGAACGCCCGGCACTCACACAGTATAATGGCTGCTGGAGATTTTCTTATGCGCTACGTTTTGCTTGCTCTGTTTGCGGCTACGGCACACGCCCAGTTGGTGGACGACTTCAATCCTCCGCGTGGTAATTGCTGCCTGGCGGGTACGGCGCAGACGCTGGCAAATCAACTGCAGGATTGGAATCAGTTGGGGCGCTATCATGCCGATAACGTGGCGTTACGGGCGCAGCCGCCGGTCGCGGGTCGTGTAGTCTTCATGGGCGATTCCATTACTGACGGGTGGAAGCTTGCGGAGCAATTTCCCGGCAAGCCTTACGTGAATCGCGGCATCTCCGGGCAAACCACGGCGCAGATGGTGGTGCGCATGTTCCAGGACGTGATCGATTTGAAGCCGGCGGTGATGATCGTGCTGGCGGGCACCAATGACATCGCGAAGAACAATGGTCCCGCCACGCTTGAGATGGTGGCGGAGAATATCCAAATGATGACCGAGCTGGCACAACTGCACGGCATCAAAGTAATCCTTAGTGCGGTCATGCCCATCAGCGATTACGTTCCGAATCGTCCGCAGACCCGAGGCCGCCCGCCGGGCGACATATTGAAATTGAACGCATGGATGAAAGACTACTGCGCGAAGTCCGGCGCGATCTTTGTGGATTATTACGCGGCGGTCGTGGATGACAAGGGCATGCTCAAGGAAGGTTTTTCGAATGACGGTTTGCATCCCAACGAAAAAGGCTACGCGCTGATGGTGCCCGTCGCTGCCGCCGCTATTGAAAAAGCGCTGAAATAGCGATTCCCCGCTCATTCCTGAGAACGCAGCGGTTTCCCCGCCGCCGGCCGATTCGGTTTATACTGCATGGGACAAGGGGATTCTATGCAGAACACGTCCCGCCGGCAGATCCTGAAGTTGGCAGCCGGATGCGCCGCATCCGCCGCTTTTCCCGCCCTGGGAGCCGAACCCGTTCTGGGGCTGATGTATCCGCCCCCGAATTACCCTTTACCGCCCGAAGTCACCCTGCTCTATCCCAAAGGCATCAAATTCCTGGCCGAAGGGCTCGGTTTAGAGCGGATGACAGCCGAAGAATACGACCGAGTTGTGCCCCGGATCATGCCGGCAGCCGAAAAATTGGCGAAAGCGGGCGCCACGGCGCTCTCCATTATGGGTACGTCGCTGACCTTTTACAAAGGCGCTAAGTTCAACCAGGAATTGATAGATAAGGTCCGCAAGGCTACCGGTTTGCCCACCACCAGCATGTCCACCGGGATCGTGGAGGGCCTGCGCGCCGTCAAAGCAAAACGGGTAGCCGTGGCGACCGCTTATGCCGATGATGTGAATAACCGGCTGAAGGTATTTCTGGAAGAATCCGGGTTTGAGGTGCTGGGCGTGAAGGGACTGGGAATCATCAGTTTCGCCGATTCTCCGCCTGTGACGGCGGAAGGGCTGACGAAGTTCTGCGCGGATACCTACCGGTCGATGCCGAAGGCGGATTCGCTGCTGATTTCCTGCGGAAACCTGAAAACCACCGAATTGGTGGTGCCGCTGGAGGCACAAACCCACGTTCCGGTAATTTCCAGCACGCCGGCGGCTTTGTGGGCATCAGTACGTTTGGCAGGCGTGAGCGGTAAATCGCCCGGCTGGGGCCAGTTGTTGTCGAAAGGATAACTGTGAAGGCACTCTCGACCGCGATTCTGATTTTGATGGCGGCCGCACCGCTGGTGACTGGACAGGCTCCCGCGCAGCCGCGCGAGCCGCTGCCGAATATGCAGGCCATCGCCGAGGCTCTGGGGGTGCAGTGCGAATACTGCCATTCCGCGGCGCGCGGCAGCGGACTCACTGAGCCGAAGAAAGATATCGCCCGGCAAATGCTAGCAATGACGCGCGAGATGAATACCCGCGTGAGTACGGCTACAGGCAAAGTAGCAGGACAAGCCACACGCGTCGATTGCGTGACGTGCCATCGAGGCGTGCCCATCCCCAAGCAGTTGCCGGATTTGATTTTTGAGACCGCCCTCAAGCAGAGCGGCGCCGCTGCCGTGGAGCAGTATCGCGATCTGCGGACGCGCTTTTTCGGCCGCCAGGCTTACGACTTCGGGGAGAACACGCTGATCAGCGTGTCGCAGAGGCTGGCGAATGTGCGTCCGGACGATGCCATCCTGCTGACCAAGCTGAATATCGAATTTTTTCCCAACTCATCCGCCAGCTACGCGGCATTGGCGTATGCCCACACGCGCAAAGTGGATGATGCGTCGGCGATTGCCGCGCTCGAAAAGGCCGTGGAGCTGGACCCATCCAATAACGTCGCGCGCGGACAACTAGAGCAGTTGAAGAGTTATCAAAGGCGGAGATAACCGGGCTCCCATGATCATAGATCTCGGTACGGCGGGGACCTCCCCTCCCTCTGTTCCGCCCCCTGCCCCGGTGCCCGCACCGGCTGTGCAGGCGCCTCCCCATACGCCTTGGTGGTTGCTCAAAGGCGACGAGCTGTTGAATGTGCGCATCTGCGATTTGGGTGTTCGCATCGAAGGCAGCGAGTTGGAGCCGCAAGTCTGGCAGCTGTATGCGCAATTGGAATCCAGAGGTGTGGCCTTACGGCCGCCTTGTTATCTTGGCGACGAGTGGTTCTCGCCAACCGGTGTTCCGGCCATTGCCATCCCGTTTTACCTGGCGCATCCTCGACTGAAGGAACTGGAGATGGCGCAGATGCTGGAAGTAGCCGGAGGCGATCCGGAATCCTGCCAGATGCTGCTGCGCCACGAAGCCGGGCATGCGATGGATCACGCCTACAAGCTTTCCGAGCGTGAAGACTATCGCGAAGTTTTCGGAAGCCACGAAGCCGATTACAGCCCAGAGACGTACACGCCCAAACCGTATAGCAAGAGTTTCGTGCAGAATCTGCCTAACTGGTACGCGCAATCCCACCCGGACGAAGATTTCGCCGAGACGTTCGCCGTATGGCTGACGTATCCTCCTGAAGTTTGGCGCGAGCGCTACAAAGGCTGGAACGCGATTGAGAAGCTGGAATTTGTCGACCGGTTGATGCAGGAACTGATCGGCAGGAAGCCTCTAGTCACGCGCGTCCGGAAGCGCTTCGATGCCCACAGATCGCGCAAGACGCTGGGGCGGCACTACACCGAACGCCGGAAGCTTTTTGCCGAAGATTTCCCGGACTTTTACGACGCGGATCTGCGGACCATCTTTGGCCAGGACGCGCCAGGCGAGGAATCCGCCGCCAAACTGATGCGCCGTCACCGCGCCGCGCTGGTGGCGTCGATTGTGCAGTGGACCGGGCAGCGCAAGTACACCGTGAGTATGTTGGTGAATAAGCTGACGCAACGCTGCCAGAAGTTGAAGCTGCGCGCGCCCAGGGATTCGGCTCGGCTGCCGATTGAGATCGGGGCTTATTTGTCGGCGCTGGTGACGACGCACTTGTACACGGGGAAGTTTAAGCGGTCGGTATAACTACTTCTTCTGCTCCAGCTGACGCAACTGTTGTTGCAGCACCTCTATCTGGGCCCGTATTTGTTGCGCCGACGGCTGCTGCCGTTCCGTCTCGGCGAGGGCATGCTGCAACTCTCTGAGCCGCTGGGCTTGCCCATTGAGCTGATTTTGCGTCGCAAGCATTTCCGTTTGCTTGACACGCAGCTCCGCTTGGAGCTGTAGGAACCGGAGCTGTTCATCGAGGAGGGCTTGTTCCGGGTCCCGCAAGACTTTGCCGGAGGGGTTCTCTCGCGATAGAAGCTCTTCTATTCGAGCGGTCTCCCCCTGCACCATCTCATTCCGGACCTGCATTGCGGCGATCTCGGCCTCAAGCTGTTGCAGCGTCCGTGGAGCGAGTAATCCTTGCTCCAGTTGTCCGAGTTCCACGAGATGCTCCAATGTGCTGCGCGTAGGGGGCGCGGGTGCGACGGGAGGAGCGGTCTTCGCCGGTTTAACGGGCGGCGCAGGAGGGGCGGGGGGAACGGGCAGCGCACGCTCCTGTGCGAAGGCTACCCACGCCGGCGATTGCGCTCCGGCGATGACCATCGCTATCAGCGCTGTGGCGATGGCACCTAAAGAGATGAGGGAGGCTCGTCGAGTGAATCGGCGTCCGTGGGTGAGCAGGCGTTCGACGCGATCGCCTAGTTGGGAACCGGTGATGCCCGAGGCCAAAGCCTGTGTCGGTTGCCGACGGGTACGGGCGAGCTCGAAGAGGCGCGCCAGGGATGCTGCGTAGGGACGGGCGTCGCCGGTGGAGGCGACCACCCAATCGTCACACGCCAATTCGCGTTCGTTTTCGAGACGGGCGAAGGCGAAGGCGGCTACCGGGTGTAGTCCTAATATAGTGCCTGCGAGACGCGCAGCTAGGTTGGTCCAGTCGTCGTAACGGGCGATGTGGGCTAACTCATGCAGCAAGACGTGATCCAATTCCGCCGGTGTGAGACTTGAGAGCAGGGTCTCCGGTAAGATCACCGCGGGATGGAGAAACCCGATTGCAATGGGCGAGGAGATTTCGGCCGACAGCAGCACGCGCGCTTTGCGCTTCACGCCGCAGGTTCCTCGCCAGGTGTCGAATGCCTCCATCGCTTCGGGCGGGGCGGGCTGTGCGGTTCCTTTCACTCGGCGTAAATGGAAGTAGCTGCGGACGATACGAAGCGCTCGATATAGCGCGAATGTTGCCCACAGGGAGGCGGCCCAGATCATCCATGCTCCGCTTTTCACTTCCACCGGCGCGGCCGGCGGGGGATTGTAGGCGAGCGGTAACTGCAGCGGCGCGGCGACGATCTCCGCGGCAGGAGCCGCTGGCGCGGGTGTCGAGAACTTGACCTCGGGCGCGAAAGGAAGGAAGACCATGGCCGCAAGCACGGCCCACCATGCGGCGTAGCGAGTAGCTGCGTTCATGCGCGAGAATCGCAGGGCCAGGAACGTGAGCAGCGCCAGGGCGGCGGCGGGAATCAGGGTGTTGAGGAATGCGAGCAGAATCATTTGGCCTCCTTAGTGTTGGGCGCGATTAGTTTGCGGATGCGGCGGAGTTCGGCGTCGCCGAGGTCCTCGTCCTGCAGCAGGTTGAGCACCAGTTCCTCCGGAGAGTTCTTGAAAAAGCGGGCGAGAAGATGGCGGACGGCGTTGCGGCTGGCTTCTTTTTGACCGACGACGGGGTGATAGATGAAGGCCCTGCCCTCCTCCGCTTTGGTGTGGCGCAGGTAGCCTTTGTCCTCCAGAATCCGCATGGTGGTCAGGACGGTGTTGTAGGCGAGCCCCAGCGACTTGGGTAAAGCCTCCGCCACGTCGGAGACGGTGGCCGAGCCTTTTTTCCAGATCACGTCCATCAAGCGGAGTTCGGCTTCGGTGAGGTCCCGGGATTTATTTCGCGCCATAAACTAATTCGTTAAGATTTCCTATCGGAATCATACGCCGGGCGCGGAATGGTGTCAATAACTAAATCTTTAGTGTCGCTGCCACATGAGAATGTCCTATTAGTGCCATTTAGAAAAGTCCTATTG
>JBDTSJ010000026.1:0-122164 GCA_039931205.1 Acidobacteriota bacterium | reverse complement strand
TCCCGAAGATCCTCAATTCTATCTGGTCTAAATCATCGAGAGCATGTCACTGGCACGCGAATCTTAACGTGGAAGTCGTAGCCACAAGCCTTTCGCTGGGCTAGGTGGTCATATTATTGTGGCGCGCTAGTAAAGAGACTCTTTGCTTAGTTACTTCACTTCTCGGCTACACATGCACGCCCCTACACGACCATGAGTGGTTGATTTTTTGCCGCGTACGGCTTCGTGAATCTTATTGGAGAACTTTTTTCTCACATTTTTTCCTGATAGAACCCCGTCTATCCTCCAACCAACGGTTCAAGCATAGCCTGTACTTTTCGCTAGTACTCTTTGACGAAAACGCAGGTTGGAAAATACGCTTCCCCGGATACGGCTGGCGGCAACCGAGCAGTTATTATCTCAACTGACTGATTCGACGCTATCTATCGGCCCCATAGGCCTTCCCGTATTCTGGCCCCCAAGAAACTTCCTTCTCATTCATCGGACAAGTCCCAGTCAGATCTACCAGAAAAGGGATGGTAGGTGATTGTTGGTACTGACGTGACCGTACTATTGGCGGTGTCCGCTCTGTTCCGTAGTATCAGGAAGCGTCAACGAGGAGCAAATGCAGCAAGGGTGCCACCGGCACCGGCTCCGGCAACTCGTAACCAAGGTACGGCGTTGCATGGAGCACTTGAAGCCAGCAGCGGTTAGTAAAAATTTTCAGGAGGAACATTAGATGAAGAAAGTAATTCTCACTTTGATTTTTGGGGGCATCGTGGCCGCTTCCGCGTCTGCAGCCCCGTTCACCAACACGTTTTCGGGAGCATCGATAATCACACCGGTTGCTGCTGGCGACACCGTGGTTCATTTCACCAACCCGGTTACTTTCGCGCTCTTGAGCTGCTCTCCGGCGTGCTTTAGCTCGACGTCGGTCGCATTCACCACTGGCGCAGATCTGACTTCGGGTTTGGCCGAAGTGTTCACCTTCACGATGGCTGCTGGTCCGAACATCGTATTCACCAGCACCACCGGCGCGTGGGTGGTCCAATCGATCGGTGGAAGCCTTCTCGGTGTGCATTTGGTGGGCGATTATAGCGGCACTTCCGGCTTCCTGGACATCACCTTCCAGGGCACCGGTCCGGATAACAAGACCGTGTTCTCCGCTTCGGGCTCCACCGTTCCCGAGCCGGGCTCCATGGCCCTGCTGGGCAGCGGCTTGATCGGCTTGGGCTTCATCGCCCGTCGCCGCCGCAAATAGCTAGAACGCAGTTTGCAGTATCCGCGGGGATCAGTCGCAAGACTGATCCCCGCATTTCTTTTTTGGCCCCTTGTGTTTGACTCTCTCAGTACGATATCCGGCTAGCCCTACAACAAGACCACGTTCTAAGCTTCGGGCTCCACCGTTCCCGAGCCGGGCTCCAATGGCCCTGCTGGGCGGGGTCGGCTTGGGCTTGATCGCCCGTCGCAGCCGCAAGTAGCTAGAGCGCAGTTTGCCGTATCCGGGGGTTCAGTCGTATAACTGGCCCTCGCATTTCTTTTGGGACCCAGCCTCTTGTGTTTGGACTCTCTCAGCACGACATGCCGCCTACCCTTTTCGTTCAGAGGCTCTTTCTTCGGGCCGAGATGGAGCGGATGGGGCGCGAACTTGCGAGTCGGATGCTTAATTCAGAATCGCTTGAGTTTTTCTTTAAGAGTTTCTTCCAACTTGCTTCCACCTCAAGTTTGCTTTTTTGCATGGAACACGCCTGGTACTTTTGCGATTCCCCCAGTATGATCGTTTGCGATTCCTCTAACTGTATCAGCAGCTAAAACCACGGTAAGACTCAGAACCCGATGATTTATCGAGTGTTTTTGAGACAGCTCCATTTGGTACTGCGCGGAAAACGAAACGCAAATTCCCCCCCCCACTAATAGAACGGAGTCCTCGAGGAATCAGGACTTCTTAGTGGTACTGGAAGGCCCGTTCTATTGGTGCTCCCGTGAACAATCTCTACTATCGGACAGTCACTTGAAGCGGCAAGTTCAAGCAGAGAGTGGCAAAAAATTCGGAGGAAAAACTTAGTGAAACGATTTGCTTTATCTACGCTTTGCTTGCTTGCCGCTTCGGCGGTAGCCAGCGCAACTACGGTTCAGTTCACGACCAACAATTGGACGGTTACAACGGGTTCCGGTGTTGGGAGCGGCTCGAGTCTGCTGGGCCTTGAAAATACCGCGTTCAGCCTGTTTTCGCACAACACGGATAACGTTGATTCCGGTTTGGGCAACGGCCTTGTGTTGGATTCCAATGGGGCGTCCAATCCGAATCCCTGGGAGTTCTTCAAGCTCGGTACCTTTACGCTGAATGAAAGCAGTATTGATTCCGGCGAGACGGACAATCTTGGACCGCTGACTGTCAGTTTTGGTCTCTGCATCGGGGGTACCGCCACTGGAACGGGATGCACCGGCGGATCTAGCCAGATTCTCTCCATAACCGCTACGCAGTTCACCGCAAGCGCCAGCAACGACACTACGACCATCGACTTCCCGGATTACCCTCAGCCGTTGATCACATTCGCTAACGGTGCAAAGCTGGAGGCCATCCTATACACTTGCAATCCTGGCCCGGCGGTGGTTCCCACGTGCGGTAACAACTTTACTTTGGGTAACAACAACAGCAAGGACATTTACGTGAAGTTGTGGCTGCAGAACGACCCAACGCCAATTACCCCCAATGGAGTTCCGGAGCCGGGTTCCATGGCTCTGCTGGGTAGCGGTTTGATCGGGTTGAGCTTCGTCGCTCGCCGCCGCGCAAAGAAGTAAGCAGTCGTCAGTCCTGATTTGGCGAAAGACCAGTCCTCGGAGGCTGGTCATTTGCTTTTCGGGACAGAAAAATTATACCTTAGAACGGCGCGCAGGGGGAGTGGCTGAAATCGATACTGAGCTCGTTAAATCAGATAGTTAAGGGCAGGAAGACAGGTCGTGACGAGTGCAAGGTCCGTACTCCTAGGACCGAATGCTCACCGGTACGGGGTTGTGGAAAACAAGAGACGTCTGTATTCTTTGGGCAGGCTATTCCAGACGTGGATTCTGCCAATGGCGATTCTGAAGAAGCGCTTCGTTATTCGCGGCTGGCCCTAACTCCTTGGGCCAGCCGCTTTTTCTTTTTATACTCGCATTCCTAGTGTTCGGGTCGATTAGGGGTAGCAGGGGATACTCCCCCACGTATGCGCCCCTCAAATATCTTCTCCCCAACGATTGCCGCGGTCTTCAGCGCCTTGGTATTCGCCGCCTGCTTGCCAGCTCAAAGCGTCGCGCCTCTTAAGCTACCGGCAGCCACTGCGATTCCAGACGACCCTGACGCTGAGGCGATTCTGTTCGACACTCCTCCGGCCATTGAGACGGCGTCGCTGTACGCGCAGAGTCTAAAGGAGGCTCCCGCCAGCGTCACCGTGATTACCGATAAGCAAATTCGTCGCCAGGGATTCAGGACTCTGGCTCAGGCGCTGAACAGCGTACGCGGATTTTACTTCACTAGCGACGGCTATCTGCAGCATGCTGGTGTGCGCGGTTTCGGGCTGCCCGGCGACCTCAATACGAGGATTCTGGTGATGGTGAACGGTCACAACATGACCGACAACGTATACGGAGCCATGTACCTCTTCGGGCAGGATTTCGGTATCGACATGGACCTGGTTCAGAGGATTGAGATCGTCCGGGGACCCTCCTCGGCCTTGTACGGCAGCAATGGCATCTTTGCCACCATCAACATTTTCACGCGTGCGCCAGCCGATTCCGCGCCTCTGACGCTTTCCACTTCCTTTGGGAGTTTCGGGGAAAAGAAGTCCAGAGCGACGGCCTCTCTGTATTTGGGCCGCGGCGCTAACTTACTGGTGTCCCTTTCTGGTTTTCACAGTACAGGGCGAGACATCGCCGTTGGACCCTTTGGCTCTTTTGCAGGCGGCGACACGAATCGCATCGGGGCAGAGCAGGGCTATCATTCCTTCGCTCAGCTTACCTACCGCAACTGGAACTTCATGGCCAATTTCTCCGATCGGCGCATCCTGGCGCCGGGCGGACTGTACAAGACGGATTTTGGGGATCCGGGGACGCAGGTCCGCAATGCACACAACTTTGTAGAAGCGGCATGGAATCGGGAGGTTGGTAAAGCATCCAGCGTGCGGGTGCGGTTTAGCTATGACCAACTCCGCTACTTCGGTCGCTACGACTATGCGGACGGGAACGGCGGAGTCAGTGATGGGCGCGATAACGCCCAAGGAGATTGGGTGGGGTCGCAGGTACACTTCCGAACACCGGTATCCCGCTTCGGGACACTCACCCTGGGGGCACAGTTTAGCGCGGATATCCGCAACCGTCAGCGCACCTACTATTTCACAGCCCCGGAAACGCCGGTTCGTGACACATCTGCGCGCAACGCCGCTTATGGGCTATTCGCGCAACAGGAGTGGAACGTCTCTACGAAGCTAACCGTATACGCCGGACTGCGCTTCGACGATACTAAGCAGCAAACGTCATTCTTATCGCCGCGCCTCGCCGTAGTCTATAAAGCCTCGCCGCGCACCTCCTACAAACTTATGTATGGACGGGCCTTCCGCAACCCTTCCACCTATGAGAAGTTTTGGGAGCCCAATCCGCAGTTGGCAGCGGAACGGATGAATACGTATGAATTCTCAGCCGAACATTCCGTTGCCAAGCATTTGGAGTTGGTAGCGACCGTGTATCATTACCGCTTAGACGGATTGATCGAAGGGGTCGCCGTCGGCGAGAGCATTCTGCAATACAGGAATGTTTCTAAAAGCCGCAGCACTGGCGCGGAGATAGAACTGCAAGGGCAGCTGGCCGAATGGTTGCATCTATCCGCCGCATTTTCCGCTCAGCGAAGCCGTTATTCCAATCCCAGTCGTTTGCTTCCAAATTCGCCGACGCAGTTGGTGAACCTCAGCGCAGCAGTACCACTGCTGCGAAAGCGCTTAGACCTGAGCGCCGCCGCCCGTTATTTGAACTCGCGCCAGACCGCGTACGGCGGCTCACTGACCGGCGTCACTCTGATGGATCTAACAGTTTCAACCCAACGGCTCTCTCGTAATTACAATCTGCAATTTGGCGTTAGAAACCTTACAGGCGCCATTTATGGAGATCCGGTAAGCCAGGAGCATTCGCTGGAAGTTATGCCACAGGCGGGCCGGTCGTTTTTTATTAAGCTGACGAGTCAGCGTGGGGACTAATGCGTCGCGGTCATTGGAGCTTCGTAGCGGCGGTTTTATTGGCCGTCTGTGTGACTCGCGCGCGCGGGGCCGAAGGTGCGCAAATCGGCGTTGCGGTCAGTTCCGAAGCACCGGCTTTTGAGGACGCATTGAGCGCCTTCCAGAAAGCCCTAGGGGTGGATGGTCATCGGGTGTTCCTCATTAAGTTGGACGACCCAGGCGGTTCCAGTTCGCCAGCCGCGGCGAAATCGCCTGTCGTGGTGGCGTTCGGTTCGCGAGCAGCGGAAAGGCTCGCCTTAACCGATCCTTCTGTACCGCTAGTCACGACCATGGTGTTGGAGGACGCGATGGCCCTCGGCAAATCTCCCCAATCTGTCTCGACCATCTCGTTGTCCGTGAGTCCCGCTCTGATCCTCAGTAAGTTGAAGTCCGCCTTCCCGGAGCGACGGAGGTTGGCCGTGCTAGTTCGTCCGAACTCCGGGCCCTCGCGGGGTTCCCTAATAGCAACCGCGCAGCGACTTGGCTATGTCCTCGAAATCATCGAGTGCGCTAGCGCCAAAGATGTATTGGCGGCGTTCGCGACACTGCGAGGCAAAGTGGATTTTGTATGGTGCCTCCCGGACAGCGTTTTATTCCCTGCTGGGGCCATCCCTCCGATCCTGCTTGCTTCCATTAGAAACGAACTGCCGGTGATCGGATTCTCAGAAGGCTTCGTGCGGGCCGGCGCCGCAGTGGGATTTTTTCCAGACTATGCGGATATCGGTGTCCAAACCGCGGAGGTGGTCAAGCGTGTTCTAGCCAAACAGGATACTTCTCGCATGGAGTTTCCCCGCAAAGTCCGCATGGCAGTAAACGATCGCGTGCTTCGCATTCTGGGGATGGATCGTCCCAAGCTGTCCGACGAGGTATTGATCATCCGATGAAACTTTGGCGTCCGGAATTCCTTAACTCGCGAAGCCTCTTGTCGCGCTCGCTGCTGGCTAATTTCCTGGCGGTGGCGGCGTCCGCGGTAACTCTGCTGATTGTCGTCGCAGTCGTGTTACTGGGACAAAAAGCCGCGTTCGAGCGAGAGGCCGGATTTCGGGCGACCTCGGTGGCTCAGCTGGTGGCACAAGAGGCAGAACTCGCCGTCTTGACGGAAGATCGGACGGAGCTAGACCGTCTTACTCGGAAAATGTTGCGGATCGATGACGTGGTCTATGTCGCCATCGTGTCGCCTTCTGGTGGCGTGCTTTCCATAGCGAACACCCCTGGGTTTAGTCGTAGCGATATCCCAGGTTGGCCCGGCGCGCTCGTCCCCGCTTCGTCCTCCCTTCCGTTCGCCAATACCTCCGGCGGCAATTTGATCAATGCCGTAACACCGATCTCTTCCTCCGACACGCGCGCCCTTGTGGATTGGGAAACTTCGGCGGCGAAGGCTGCCGGTGCGCCGATGGTGCGGATCGGCCTATCCACTGAATCGCAAGGACGCCGGCAGCAGCAGACTCTTATCGTTGCGCTGGTGGTTGCGTTTTCGGGTATTTCCGCGCTGGCCTTGATCCTGGCGCTCCAGCAACGGCATGTGCACCGGATACTTTCGCCGCTGAAACAACTGATCCGGTTCACGCAGCTGGTCGCGGGTGGAGATCTCTCGCAGCGCACGACTGTGGTCCGGGACGATGAAGTGGGTCAGTTGGCGAAAGCTTCGAATGAGATGGCTGAGAGACTGGAAGTTTCCCAGCGAGAACTATTAGGCACGGTGGGCAAGGCTGAACAGGCCAACCGGCTCAAGAGTGAGTTTCTCGCCAATATGAGCCACGAAATCCGCACGCCCATGAATGGCGTCATAGGAATGACGGAGTTGGTTCTCGACACTACACTCAGCCCCGATCAGAGAGATTGCCTCAATACGGTTAAGACGTCCGCCGACTCCATGCTGTCGCTCATTAACGACATTTTGGATTTCTCTAAGATCGAGGCGGACCGGCTTGAGTTGGAACCACTCTCGTTCAATATCCGGGATTTGGTCGAGGAAACTGCCCGAACTCTGGCATTGCGCGCCCACGAGAAGGGATTGGAACTGAACTGCGGCGTTCTGTCCGGCGTTCCAGAGTACGTTGTAGGGGACGTCCTGCGAATCCGGCAAGTATTATTAAACCTGCTGGGGAATGCAATCAAGTTCACCGACACAGGTGAAGTGGAACTGGAAGTAGCGCTGGAGTCGGTGGATGCTACCGAATGTCGCGTGCACTTCAAGGTTCGCGATACCGGGGTGGGCATCGCGGCGGACAAGCAGCAGATGGTGTTCGACGCGTTTTCACAGGCGGACGGTTCCACTACCCGAAAGTTCGGCGGCACGGGTTTGGGCTTGACCATATCCAAGCGCCTGGTCGAGGCCATGAAGGGTGAGCTGCGGGTCGAGAGCGAACTCGGCAAAGGGAGCTGCTTCTATTTCACTGCTTCGCTGGGCGTGTCCAAGGAAAGCCGGCAAATTCAAACTTTGTCCGATGCTATTCCCTTGGCCGGTGTCTCCGTGATGATCGTCGACGACAATTTGACCAACCGGCGTATTCTGACGGAAATGACGGCACGTTGGGGCATGCTGCCAGTTGCAGTAAGCGGAGGCCAGCTAGCGCTGGACCTCATGCGCGACGCGGTGCAACGCCGGCGGCCGTTCGGCTTAGTATTGAGCGACGTTCATATGCCTGAAATGGACGGCTTCGACCTCGTCGAGCGGATCCAGGAATATCCGGAATTGAATCAAGCTGTAGTGTTGATGTTGACTTCCGGGGAACGCACTAACGATCTTGCACGTTGCCGAAAACTGGGCATTGCGTCGTATCTTACAAAGCCCATTCGACGGGCGGAACTGCGTGCTGCGATTGCCGCAGCCATCTCAAACCAGCTAGTGGACCGAACGGTGCCGGTCAAAGAAGTCCCGCAGGAGACCGTTCCGGGAATCGGCGGCGCCTTGAAGATTCTTTTAGCCGAAGACAATGCGGTCAATCAAATGGTGGGACGCCGGATTCTGGAAAAGGCCGGCCATACTGTTGTCATCGCCGAAAACGGACGGGTGGCTGTGCGCCTGGCTGAAGAGCAGTCTTTCGACGTGATTCTTATGGATGTGCAAATGCCGGAGATGGGCGGGTTCGAAGCCACTGACCTCATCCGAAGAAGGGAAAACGGCACTGCGCGGCACATCCCAATCATTGCGATGACCGCCCACGCTATCACTGGAGACCGCGAACGATGCATCCAGTCGGGCATGGACGACTACATCTCGAAGCCGGCACCCGCGGCAAAATTGCTCGCGATGGTGGCGCAATACGGGCTAGACGCCAAGTCTGTGAGGGTTCCTCTGTGAGTCCTCTATGCTGCAACTTGGGTCTACAAAAAGCCGCTTTACAGGCCCAGGCGCTTGTCGATTTCCGAGGTGTACTGCGGCAATTTATCGGGGTTGCGCAGCAGATTGCGCAGGCCGTAGCTACGCGGCTGGCCCAACTCCTTGGGCCAGCCGCTTTTTCTTGAGGTGAGCAGCTTACTTCCGTTGCTCCAACAGCTTCTCCCAGTTCTGCACGATATGAATCGTCATCTCCGACGCGCCTGCTTCCGGCGCAATGTACAGAAACCGCTGCCCGTCCGGGGATTCCGCGCGCGTAAAGCGGCTGTTGTTGGGGGCCCAGGCGAATTGGCGAACGGTGAACAATTCTTTCGGAGGACCCGTCTGCCGAAACCCGGTGCTAAGGTCAATTGGCACGCTCCACAGTTCGCTGCCCGCCGTCCGGGTTTCATAGAACAGTTCCTTTTTGTTGCGCGCCCAGTTCGCCTCCATCCCGACGCTCGTGGAAACCCGTTGCTTGTTGGCGCCGGAGGGAAACGCCTGCACATAGATCTCAGGGGTGCCCGATTCGTTGGAGGTGAATGAGATCCACTTGCCATCCGGTGAAAACCTGGCTTCGGCTTCCATGAATTCGCTGTGCGCCAACTCTACTGGTTTTGCACTGTTGTCGAGTGGCACGTACAGAATGTCGGAACTGGCCTTGGGCGTGGTTGCGGAAAACAGGAGATACTTGCCGTCAGGTGACCAATCCGTAACGAACGGCAAACTCGAGCTCGACTCGGCCTTCAGCAGGAGCTGATCGTCGCCTGAACCGTCGCTATTGCAAGATAGATTCCCTTGCCGGAGGCGCGGTCGGAAGAAAACGCGATGCGTTTGCCGTCGGGCGAGAATACCGGCCGGGTATTCTGCGCTTCGGCCTGACTTGTCAGCCGCTGATCCACGCCCGTGGTTAGATTCAACAACCACAGGTCCGAACCCGTACCCTTGGTCCGCCCGACCACCGCGCGCGTACCGTCCGGGGCTAACGTAAGGTCCACGTGCCTTGCCGATGGACCCACCCGGCTCAACTCCTTGCCGGTGCGGTCCATCCAAGCAAGCTGGGAAGGCGTTTCGAAGGTTTGTCCGCCCTTGAAGTAAGCCAGCATCCCATTAGTAGACCCTGTCGCGCCCGTGCGCACCGTCGTGTAGCTGGAGCCGGCTTGTTCCGCAATGATGGTTGCGTCCGCGCTCAGTTGCCCGGTCGCCGGATCCAGGCGTTGTGCCATTAGGGAGCCCTCCCTCAGGTAGACCAGGTATCCTGAGCCGGGCCTCGAGATCGAAGGGACAAAGAAGCCGTTTTGCTGGTTCGTAAGAAGCAGCTTACCAGACGGATCGTCCAGCGCGGCCAGATAGATCGCCCCTCCGTCCGGCGAGGCGACGCGATACAGAAAGCGATTGCCATCTGGTAAAAACACAGGGTATCCGTGCACGGGACTGTCTTTTGCGCGTTGGGTTACGGGCGACGTGGGTCCTCCCGTGTCCTGCACCCGCAGAATGGAGCCGGCGGAGGGGAAGATGATCACACCCCCCCTGCTCCACGAGCCGCCGGAGCCCGTCGTATCGGCGATCACCTGAGATGGACCGCCTGCCACGGGAACCCGCCGCAACTTGTTTTCAAACGTGAAGGCGATCCTGCCGGAATCGGGCGACCAGAAAGGCTCCGTCGCCCCTTGGGGAGCCAGGTTCTTCCACTCCAGCGAATCCAGCCCGCGAACCCACAAGCCTCCCAAGCCTGCCACCGCCACGTAGCGGCCGTCTGGGGAGAGCGCGATGCCGCGGTCGTAGAAGTCGCTTCCCGGCAGGTTTACGGAATAATGCAGAAACGGCAGGTCCGCTGGTGGAGCCTCGCGGAAGTGGAGAACTCCGAGTGCGATCGCAGTCACGCTGGCCACCGCTGCAATCGCCGCAATGGGCCACGCTTTCCTGGACGCAGAGCCAGACGGTTCTGCCGCGGGCAGAGGCCCACTCAATAGAATCCGAGCCTCGCCGATCGCCTGTAAACGTTGCTTGGGGTCCTTCTGCAGACACCGCGCGAGCATCTCCCGCACGGCGCGTGGCGTATCCGAGGGCAGGTGCTCCAGCGCGGGAGCCTCTTTCATGACCGAGCCTAGAATCTCCACAGTAGACTCGCCGTGAAACAAGCGCCGTCCGGTGAGCATTTCGTAGAGCACGACTCCGAAGCTCCACACGTCGCTGCGACGGTCGGCAGTCTTCCCCTTGGCTTGTTCGGGTGACATGTAGGCGGCGGTACCCAGGATCGTACCCGCGACAGTCGCGCCCATCGTGAGAGTGGGTGAGTTGCCAGGATCGCCGGTGCCGCTCATGAACGAAGACTCATCCGCCAGCGCCTTCGCGAGACCGAAGTCCAGCACCTTGACTGCGTCGTCGGGCGTGATCTTGATGTTGGCGGGCTTCAGATCGCGATGAATCACGTTGTGATCGTGGGCGTACTCCACGGCTTCGGCGATGTGCCGGGCGATCACCAGCGCTTCGTCCACGGGGATGGGGCCCTGGGCAATTCGTTCCGCGAGCGTTGGCCCGGGAACCAGTTCCATCGCAATAGCGCCTTCTTCGACGCCATAAATATGCGCGATGCCGGGATGATTCAGAGACGCCAGCACGCGGGCTTCGCGCTCAAATCTTGTCATGCGGTCCGGGTCGTGGCCGAAGGAAGCGGGCAGAACTTTTAGCGCAACGTCACGGCCCAACTTCGTGTCGTGAGCTCGGTAGACCTCGCCCATGCCGCCTTTTCCGATAGGCGCAACGATGCTATAGATGCCGATCCGCGTACCGGGCGCGAGGCTCATGGGAGCCTAGTATATCAGGTGGAGGTTTTGTGGAAAGCGCTTTACAGGCCCAGGCGCTTGTCGATTTCCGAGGTGTACTGCGGCAAGTTATCGGGATTGCGCAGGAGATTGCGCAGGCCGTAGCTTGCGAAGTCCTGGTTGAAGATTTCTACGGCGCGCAGGGCCAGGGAATAGGCGACTCGCGCGCTGCTGGAATCCAGGCCAGACCAATCGGCGCCAAGTTTGTTCAGGCTGGGCAGTTGTTTCTGGCGGGCAAGCTCGGCGATCTGTTGACGCGCGGGGGGCGTGGATATCTCACCGGACATATATTGCGCCACGCCTTCCTGCAGCCAAGACGGCCAGCGGCCCAGCATGGACAAACACGCGTGGGTCGTCTCGTGGGCGAGGGTCCGGCGGGTATCGGAGTCCAGCGAACCTCGGTCGAATACCGGGACGCGGATGCGGCCGTCGTACTGGCCGGCGCTCCATTCGGCGGCCGCGGTGGTCTTCTTATAGGCGTCGCGGCTCTGGGCGATGGTCACGATGCGCTCGGAAGTGGTGCAGCCCAATTGGGCGGAGATGCGCGCGAATTCCTGGTCGACTACGGCCGCCATTTCGCGCGCGGTATCGGCGGAGATCGCCGTCCCCTCGTAGCGCAGCAGGACGCGTGTGCCGTATAAACGCTGATTGCTGAGGTCGCCCTTGTTCTCGCGTTCCACTCGGTCATACAGTTCCTGGACCTGTTTATTGGGCTGGATGTCTAAAGACTGACGCCACAGTTCCAGGGCTCGCCGGGCATCGTCGGCACGCCAGGCGGCGGCTCCCGCCAAGGCTAGGAGGCCGGGATCTTTGCGTTTCTTCAACTCGGGTTCCAGTAACGCCAAGGCTCGGGCCGGCTGGCTTGTTTCTATGAGGTTGGCGGCTTGCTGGGCCAGGGCGTTTAATGTCCCCGAACCCACCGCTGCAGCAGGTGACGCGGGCGTTAGGGACTGACTGGCGGGAGCGCCGACAGCCGCCAATACCTCACGTGTTCCCAACACCCCGCCTTGCTTGCGGGCGGTGTCAAAAGCCTCCAGGTCCACAATGGAGGGTGCGGGGAGATAGCCCTCGCTGGTCCGCCCGTTGACCGTTGCAATCACTTTATAGCACGCAACGCGTTGGCCCGAAAGGGAATAGCGAATGGTGAGCGGGGTAGCCGCGGGCAACTCGGTCACGGTCACCGCGTCGGCCTCGCAACTGGAGCGTAGGGGAGCGCCCCCCTCTCTTACCGCAGCCGCCTGAACGGCTGCCGCCAACAGCAACAACGTAACCAACCCACGCATGAATCCAGCGTACACCGGCCTCGATAGCATGGCCCTCCGGTGAAGGCCCAATGTTGGGTGGGAATTTAGTCTGTCCTAGGGGACAGCTTTTAGGAATGCGTTTAAAATCACTGGTCCGTCAGAGAGAGGGACCCGGAGGTACACCTGAGGATCGGCTGCGTACCGATTTCTCAGCTACGATGGCACGAAAAACGGGGGCAGGTCATAACCAAGGTCGGAATGCCCTAAACCCCGCGAGCTGAGAGTAATCCGTGGTTATCTTAGGCGCTCCTGCTGATTTCTTAAGCGGAGAGGCGATGATACTTTGGAACAGCGACAAACGGATCTGTCGGGCACCTTAACGGAGAGAGAAAAACGAACATGAAGAATTTACTTCTGCAGGTTCAGATTTGGAAAGATAAGCGCGGCCAGGACCTCATCGAGTACGCCTTGATGGCGGGCTTCGTGGCAGTTGCCGCTGGCACGATCATGCCGGGCGTGGCCACCAGCATAAGTAGGATTTTCTCGAAGGTCGCGTCCGTGATGGCCGGCGCAGCGAACACCTAAACAGGCGCCAGGTTAGTCGCGGCGGAGGTCGACAACCGTCCTCTTTTCTGCGCCTTATGGGAGATTGTGAAGGTGTCTGCGAGGGTCGATCGCGAGCGCTGGCGTGGGCGGTCGCCTTGTTCAGAAAGCCTAGGATTAGCCCCAATGGTAGTAAGGGTGCCAAGGGTATTTAGTTGTTTCTCTTAGGGGCTAATGCTGATTCTTTCAGAACTCTGCCGATAATAACATGGACCCAGTAACAGCAAAACTGTTACCAAAGTTAACGGATAGAGAGAGAACAAATAATGAAAAACTTACTTCTGCAAGTTAGGATTTGGAAAGACCAGCGTGGACAGGACCTCATCGAGTATGCCTTGATGGCGGGTTTCGTGGCGGTCGCCGCCGGCGCCATCATGCCGGGCGTGGCCACCAGCATCAGCACGATCTTCTCGAAGGTCGCGTCTGTGATGAGCAGCGCCTCGAACACCTAAACAGCCGCTCAGTCAAAAACGCGGAGGGGGGACGGGAAACCGTCTCCCCTCTGTTTTTTTATGCTCTATCTGCCGATGTTGCCCATAGGAATAGTCCACATGATGCACTTGCGTTTACGGCTTAGGATATGGCGGGATCGCCGGGGTCAGGATTTGATCGAGTACGCCTTGATGGCGGGTTTCGTAGCTGTCTCGGCGGGTGCCCTTATGCCTGGCGTGGCCAGTAGCATTTCTACGATATTCTCGAAGGTCGCGAGCGTGATGGCGCGCGCCAGTGGAGACAGTCCGGCCACCCCGTCGAATCTCTAAGGCTTTAGCGCAAGTTTTTGGCGCACGTCTTTGAATATAGGGTAGATAGACGCTTGCAGCAGTAGCTCTCCGGATTCCGGCAAAGGCCAGGTCTGCACTAGTTTGCGAGCCTCATCCCGCCTCCCCGCCCCCAGCAAGGCGCGAGCATACAACGTCCGAACCAAGCCATCGTTAGCTGCGGCGGTATTGCGGTAGGTTTGGTCAAGTGTGGTCACGTCGGAGGGCAGTCGGGCGGCATTGTCCCATACAAGGAGTTGGTTCCGCGCCACATCCGCCAGTGGCCCCGTCGCTGAGGCCAGGCGAGTCCTTGCTTGGGCCTCCCGGCCGGTTGCGTATTCCCATACGGCTTGGCGAAATAGAACTGATTGATCAGCATGTTCCGAGAGATACTTCAGGTAAGTGTCGAAGGTTTTATCGGCACCGTTGAGATCCCCACCCAGCCAGTGCGCATAGGCGGCTTTCAGTAGGTCGCTGCCGGCCAGCATATCCGGATTCCTGGCATGAGCGTTTAGAAAATAGGTCTCGGCCTGGGAGAACTCCCCTGCCATGAAGAGAACTTCGCCTTGCGAATCCAGAGCATTGGCCTCGTGGCCAAGGGCTTGGCCGTATTCGTCGAATTCCTTACGTGCACCGGCCAAGTCGCCGGCAAAGAAGAGGGCGTATCCAAGGGCGTTATGGACCACAGGATCGGACGGCCGCAGACGAAGCAACTCGCGGTTCAGCCGGGCGGCTTCCGTGAAATTGCGGGCGGCAGTCTCCTGTTGGGCGAGCCTTTCCACCAATCCTACGTCATTGGGAGCCAGTTTGAGCAGCGCACCCATAGCTTGGCGCGTAGCCGCGCCGTCCTTGCGGAGGGTTGCGGCTGCCAAAGCGATGTTAGCCCGATCAATGGGACTGCGCAGGCTTTCTCGGGCCAAGGCCGTCGTGGCGGTATTTAACGCGTCTTCCGGTTTCCCGGCCGCCGCCAAGTTTTGGATCCAGCTTTGCCACGCCGCGCCAAAGTCCGGGTCCAGCGAAGTAGCCTGGGCGAAATCGCGTTTGCCCCAGGCAGTGGCGGCTTGGGGATTGGCGGTCGAGAACGGTTGGGCTGCGGAATCGATGGCTTTGGCCAGTTGCCCGGCAGCCGCGAGTAAGTCCCCGTTGACGGCCAAGGTTTGTATTTTGCGCGTGGCCGAGTCCTCGATAGCGAATTCGAAGTGCAGCGCGCCGTTGGCTGGGGCTCCGCGGCGGTCAAAGTAGCCGTGGACCAGGAGGCTGGCCTCGGCGTTGTGGGCTTCACGGGTGGCGTCAACGCGAAGCGGCAGAATTTTGCCAACTCCGGTCAGTTGATCGCCCGTAGCCGCCGGGACTGCGTCCCGCAGCCACGAAAGGGATTCGTCACCGGTCAAGTTATCCAGGGTGAGTAAGGCCACCCGTTCTACCGGCAGCGGCGGCGTTTTCGTCCCGCAGGACGCCAGCAGCAGGAGGGTCGCGATCGGCAGGGTTCGCCAAGAGGGGATCAGAGGACGCTTTGCTCCGCGCTGAGCAATTTTTGGAATTCCATGTTTTCTTTAAATTGGGCGAATTCCGGTTCTTCCGTAAACTTATTACGCTGCTTAAAGCCATTTTCCAGGGCGAATCGGACGTAGCGGATGGTCCGCTCCACGTCGCCGGCCTGGGCGTAGGTCTTGGCGAGGGTGTAGTAAAAGAGGGCTTTCTCTTCTACCGAGCGCTCCTGCAACAGGACACCATTGCTGCCGCGGCGATCAAAGACGTCCGGGTCCAGTTGTAACGCGTACTGGTAGGCGCGCACCGCCTCATCGTACCTTTTGCGGGCGAAATAGGCGGTGCCTAAGTTGGTCCACACGGAGGCCGCCCCGGGAGTGAGCGCGAGTGCTTTCTCGTATTGCTTGATGGCGTTGTTGTACGATTTCTGCGCGTAGTGGATGGTCCCGAGATTATTCTGAGCCTCGGCGTAATTGCGATCCAGCTTGACCGCGCGTTCGTAGAATTTCTTGGCGTTATTAAGGTCGCCCAACTGGTGGTATGCAATCCCGGTCTTGTTGGCTAAGACGGCGCTTTTGTTCGCCGTCGGCTTGTAGAAATCGATGGCGTCCCGGTACATTTTGCGGGCCATCATGATGTCGCCGCGCACTTCGTCGGTGAGGTTGGGATTGCGTTCGGCGATCGAGCGGGGGGATGCTATCGGCGCGCCGGCCACTTCTACTATCGGCGCCGCTAGGGGAGCTTGGAAGGCCAGATTCGCGGCAAGTAATGTGACGAGAGAAATCATAATGCGTTCTCCGTTCGGACTAACTCTACTATACATCCATCTATCGGTTGAAGGAGCGGGAAAAAGGCGGCCTGCACGTCGAACTGGGACTAGTTGAAGAGGTCGGCTATGCGGCCGAAGAGGCCTTTGCGTTCCTGCTTGGGCGGCTCCTGCTTAGTGGGCGGTTTGATCGGGATTACAGTGGGAGGTTTGGGCCGGGGCCGGGCGCTGGACACGGGCCGGTCCTGGCGGACAGAAGGCGAGGCATCGGCCACTGTCGTAGGTTGGCCGACGTCCCAACTGGAGGTGAAGGAGGATTGCCCGCCGCGGTTATGCAGGCGGCACAATTGCACGGGCTGCGTTCCGGAGATGAATACCTCACTGCGCACCTTGGGACAGCCGGGTCCGGCAAGTTCCCCGGTCTCAGCGTCGATATCCACGGTGGTGATGCCATCGGGAGCCTCGAAGGAATGCACGTTGCTGTACTCGGGATGCTGATGGGCGCGCTTCATGAACTCCGCCCAAATGGGAAGCGCGCTGTGAGCGCCTTCCAGAATAAAGTCGCGATTGTCGTCGAAGCCGACCCATACGGCGCAGATGATGCGGGAAGTGAAACCCACAAACCAGCCGTCCCGGGAGGTTCCCGTTTTACCGGCAGCCGGCAGCGTAAATCCGTGGCCGCGAACCCCGGCCCCTGTACCCGACCGAATGACTTCCTGCATCATGCTATTGACCAGATAGGCCACGCGCGGATCCAGGGCGTCCTTCTTCTCCACTTTGGATTGATAGACCCTCTGGCCGTTGGCGGCGACGATGCTCTTGATCATGTTGGTCTTGACCAACTGGCCTTGGTTGGCGAACACCGTGTAGGCGCCCGCGATTTCGAGCGGCGTCACTTCATAGGCGCCCAGCGCGATCGACGGGGTGGCCTTGATATTCTTGTTCAGCCCCACCAGGGCGGCGGTTTGCGCGACCTTGTCATAACCCACCATTTCCGCCACTTTCACGGCGGGAATGTTATAGGAATGCGCCAGGGCGTAGCGCAGTGTAACCAAGCCGTGATAGCCGTCGTGGTTGTGCGGCTCATACGGTTTTTCGTCGAACCAGAATGTGGTCTCCTCGTCCATCACGGTGGAGGCGGGCGTTAACAGCCTGGGGCTGGCCGGATCCAGGCCTGTAGCCATGGCCGTGGCGTATACGAAGGGCTTGAACGATGACCCCGGCTGGCGCAGGGCCTGGGCACGATTGAGCTGCGATTCTCCGTAGCTGCGGCCGCCCTGCAATGCCAGAATCTCCCCGGTCTCCGTATCTACTGCGATGGCAGCCACCTGGGCTCTCGGGAATTTAGGGGTGCCGTAGTTCTTGTTGCGCTTCTTCCACAACTTGTCGGGTTCTTCGATACCGATGCGGACGGCCTCCACCAGATCGCGCTGCAAGTCCGAATCTAATGTGGTGTAAATGCGGTGAGCGGAATCCTGAAAGGTGCGCTCTGGAAACTTCTCGCGCAAGGTTGTGGTGACCAGGTCCACGAAGTAGGGTGCGTCGCTGGCTTCGGCGGCGCCTGGGATCACATGCAACGGAATCTCTAAAGCAGCTTTCAACTGCTCATCGGTGATCTTGTTGTTCCGGCGCATCGCCTTTAAAACGATGTTGCGTCGTGTGAGCGCGCTTTCCGGCTTGCGGAACGGATCGTAATCGGATGGCGCCTGCGGCAGGCCGGCCAGCAGCGCGGCTTCCGGTAGCGTAATCTGGCGAAGATCCTTGCCGAAATAGACCTGCGCCCCTTGCGCGAAACCACGAACCCAGAAGCTGCCCTGGTGTCCAATGTCGATGGAATTCGCGTAATACTCAAAAATCTGCTGCTTGGTCAGCTTTTGTTCCAGGTGCAGCGTGATTAAGGTTTGCGCCACTTTACGCCGCCAGTCGCGCTTTGCGTCGCCCAGCCAGAGCGTGGTTGCCAGCTGCTGGGTAATGGTGGACGCGCCTTCCAAACGGTCGCCCGTAAGGTCATGATAGGCGGCGCGCAGGATTCCGAAGCCATCGAAGCCAGGATGACTGAAGAAGTTCTTATCCTCGGCGGACAGCAGAGCGTCCACCATAACCTTGGGGATATCGTCGTAGCGCGTGATGCGGCGTTTTTGCCGCTGCTTATCGAAAAGGTTGCTGATCGGTTCGGGCTCCAGCAAGAACTGCGTGCGCTTACGGTTGTCGTGCTGGGAAATGATCTCCGTGACCTTGCCGCCCGCTACTTTGATCACCGCGCCTTCGGAATCGAAAGCATCCGGTCCGGGATTGATCTCGATGGCATCTGGACGCAGGCGATACCAGCCTACCCTGCTGCGATTGGAATCTTCGGTGTAGCCGGTCCGGCGCAGGTATTCGGCGATTTGCGCCGGTTGGATGGTTTCCCCGGCGATGACCGGTTTGGGCGCGGCGTAGAGAACGCTCAGGTCCGCGAAGGGACCCGCCTCCAGCTTGTCCTGGATTACGCGCGCGTAGTAGGAATAGTAATAAAAGAAGACACCGCCGCCCACTAGCGTAAAGGTGACGGCCGTGGCCAGCAGGGCGCGCCTCCACTTGGTGGACACCAGCCTGCCGAGACTCGAGTTCTTGGGGACGCGTACTTTAACAGCCAACGAGGTTCCTACTTCTTGGGCTCATGTGTGGACAGTTCTTTCCACATGTCCTCATGGGGCTGCCAATCCGGCTCGGCGTGCCCGGTGATCTGCAATTCTTCCACCTTTAGAGTACCGTGACCGTAAGGGCAGATGTACTCGGTGCGGGGCCGGCTCAGCAGCACGTGGGTCCAGGATCCGGTGGCAATGGGCATGCGTAGACGGCGCATGCAGGAACGGCAACGGTAGCGATGATCGATGCAAATAGCCCATAGGACGCCGGCGCAAAGGATGCCAAACAACATCATGATGAGCGTGTAGCCCAGATCGTTTCCGAAGGGGCGGTCCACTACCTCGAACAGAGGCGCGGGCCGGGGAACGACGGCCACCAGGACGCGTCCGGCGGCGTAGGATATCAGCCCGGCGGCCAACAGTTTTCCGGCGAGGTAACCCCAATACCGCATAGTCCTTTGGACACCGCCTCAGGGGGAATGGTTTCTGCCTCTGAGATGGTTAATGAGTCCCCTATCAGAATGCCACAGTTTTGCCGATTCTTTAACTAAATTGGCAGAGGTACTATACGTTTGAAAGTCGAGCCTGTGGTATCTTCAGATCGACAGGCGATTCTCGCGTCCCGTCTGCTCGGAGCCTACCTTATGAATAGTTTGCCTCGGTTTTGTGTCGTCCTAGGACTGGTATGTAGCCCCGCGTGGGCGCAGGTATCACCCAACATTAATTCTTCGCCATCGCGCGAGTTTGGCCACACTTTCCTAACCCTTGGGTCGCAATCCATCGCGCCCAACCTGGTAGAGGGCAGAGAACTGAACTCGCCCAGCGCCCTGGCCTTCGACACCAGCGTCACCCCGGCCATTCTCTATGTCGCCGATACCAGTAACCATCGCATCTTGGCATTCCGCAACCCCGGAGCCTTGACCTCCGGCAATAAGGCCGACAAGGTTATAGGGCAGCGCGATTTCTACTCCACATTTCCGGGCGGCCCGGGCTCGGTGGCGGGTTTGATCTCGCCCGGCATGGCGTTCCCCAATTCCTTGGCAGTGGATTCCAACGGGAATCTATATGTTGTTGACGCGGGCAACAACCGTATTCTGCGCTTCCATCGGCCGATGGAGCAGCAAGGCGATTTCGTCTCCCCCGATATGGTGATCGGCCAAAAGACTCCTGGAGCCGGCAATCAGTCGAACGAAGGCTTGTCGAAACCTACCGAGAAGACCTTGTCGTTCAACCGGCAGGGCAGTGTATCGCGCGCCGCCATCACCTTCGATGCCCAGGGAAACTTATGGGTGGCCGATTCCTTGAACAACCGAGTACTGCGGTTTCCAAAAGCCAAACTGCCGGATACGGGGGCATCTTCGGAACCCGCCGCGGATCTTGTCCTGGGGCACAGTTCCTTCGACAATGACGACACCCCCATCACGAATCTGCAGAGCGATCTGCAAGGACTGGCACGGCCCAGCGCACTCGCATTCGACTCCAACGGTGGCTTGTACGTGGCGGACGCTTACCTGCGCCTGGTGTATTACGATACGCAATCGACAGGAACCGCCGCACGCCGGATATTAGGAATTCAGCCCACTCCCGCGGCCGGTCAGCAAAGGCCTACCGCGCCCACCGAATATACGATCGGCCAGGTAGGCAATTTGAGCGTGATTCCGCAGTGCGTGTTTACGCTGGGCACGGTGGTTTTTGCTTGCGACAACGCCTCGCATCGCATTGTGCGCTACGGCAGTCCAGACACCTGGGCCGCGCCCACCAATGACGCGCTTTCGCCTGCGCAGACGGGCGTCTATGGGCAGAGTAATTTCCGAGACAGCGGCATTAATCGCAACGGCGGCTTAAACTCGCCAGGGAATAATACCTTCTACGCGCCCACCGCGGGGGCTGTGTTCAACAATGAATTGTGGGTTGCCGATACCGGCAACAATCGCGTGGTGGCCCTGCGCCAGGATGGCGGAGCCTTTAACTTCACGGTTGCGACGCGCGTGGTGGGGCAAATCGGCTACGACTTGAACGCTCCAAATCTGGTCGAAGGCAGAGAGCTTTTCCTCGCCAGCAACGACTTTCATGGCAGCGCGATCGCGGTGGACCGCAACTCCACGCCCAACCGGCTGTATATCTCAGACAGCTTGAACCATCGCATCCTGGGGTTCGCGGACGTACGTAAAGTGGGCACCGATGCGAAGAGCATCCTGGCGACGCAGGCCGATGTGATTATCGGCCAGCCGGATCAATTCCACGCGGCGATCAATTACCCTAACAACGATCCTTTGCTGCCTAGCGATCAAGGCTTATTCACGCCTACCGGGATCGCCGTCGACAAGGACGGCAACTTGTGGGTTGCGGATACCAACAACGCGCGCGTGCTGCGTTTTCCCTCACCTTTCAATCAGCCGGCGGGAGCTGCCCGGCGAGCAAATTTGGTTTTAGGCCAGCAAAATTTCACCAATAAGATCACCGACGCCAGCACCTCCACCATGGGTGGACCGTTTGGCGTGGCGATTTTCAATAACGGTGACGTAGCAGCGTCCGACCTTGCGCATAATCGCATTCTGTTGTGGCGCAAAAGCGGTGCCGATTTCACCAACGGGCAGGGCGCGCGCAATGTGCTGGGGCAGCAGAGTTTCAGTACCACGGCCGCTTCCTCCAGCGCCGCCGGCCTGAATGGCCCGCGCGGACTCGCGGTGGACGGCAACGATCGTTTATATGTGGCCGATACCAACAACGGCCGTCTGGTGGTTTACGGCAACACCGGCTTCATCGTGAATGGCGCGTCCGGGACCTCCATTCCTAACTTGGGGCAAGCCGAAGGCGTGGCAGTCAGCGTCAGCACCGGTGAGATTTGGGTGGCCTCTTTGAACAACAACGCAGTGTATCGCTTCGACGAGTTTTCTAAGCTGCCCGCAAATGCCTCCCCAACCGCATTTCTTTCCACCGCAGCGCCCTTGGGCGTGGGTCTGGATAGCTTCGACAACGTCATCGTGGCCGAAGGAGCCAATCGGATGACCTTCTTCTATGCGCGTGTCGTCTACCGGCACGCCGCTAATTATGCGTCGGGTTCCAATATCAGCGCCACGTTGACACCCGTGCAGTTTACGTTGATCGCACGTTCGGGGTCGGACTTTGCCTTCACTCCCGTCTCCAACTCCCCCCCCTATCCGAAAGTCACTGGAGGGTACCAGGTAACAGTGAATGGAATCCCGGCTCCCATCACCAGCCTAACCGCCACGGCCATCTATTTCCTGGTCCCCAATGACGCGCCGAGTTCCGGCGATGTTGAGGTACAAGTGACGCGCCCGGCTACTGGTGAAATTGTCGGTGCGGGAACGTTCACCATGGGTCCGGCCGCTCCCGGATTCTTTACCAGCAATCAGCAGGGGACTGGACAGATTGCGGCGCTGCACGCCGATTACTCAGTCAATAGTCAGTCGAACCCGATCGCGGTGGGGCAGATTATCAGCCTCTTCTTGACCGGCCACGGGCACATCGATGGATTGGTGGACGGGGTCGCGCCCGGCCGTACGATCGAAACGCCAGGGGATAAACCCGTGATCATCATCGGCGGATTGACCGTCAATCCCTCCAACATCAGTTATTCCGGGGTGTCCACCGAGTATCCGGGATTGTGGCAGATCAACGTCCGCATTCCCAAGATCGGGGATCCCGGTGTCACAAACGGCTTGGTGCCGGGTAAGAATTTCATCATCGTTCAGATGCGAGAGGTCCCCAGCACCATCATTGGCGGGCCCATCGGAACGGATACGAAGATACCCGCCAACAGCGCTTTGATTCAGTTCCTGTACACCAAGAACTAGCTCTAGCCGCGGCGCATGCGCGATAATAGGGGTTAAAGCCTCGCATGAACTCCTATTACGCCCGGTGGATGTACGACTGGGAAAATCGCCTTTGCTCCGCTGCCACCAATCGCGTGGTGCGTCCGTTCGACTGGGGTCTGGAATGGACGCGCGGGTGGCCCGTCACCCAGCAGCATAATGAAGATCCGCATTCGTTTTTGCGCGATCTCAATCTGACGGCGTTGGCGGAGAGCGACAAATTCTTCGCCTACAAGACTCCCACGGATTTTAAGCTCGAAGAACGTTTGTTAACGTTCACGTCTCCAGTGGAGACGCCCTATCCCGAGAATAATCGCGTGCACGGCGTGTGGTTCCCGGCGGAGCCGAAGCCTGGGCGCCGTCGCGTCGCGGCGATTGTGTTGCCGCACTGGAATGCGTCGCTCAATCAGCATGGAGCGCTTTGCGCGGGCATGGCCAAGCTGGGAATTAGCGCGCTGCGGCTGAGTTTGCCGTATCACGATTACCGCATGCCTCCGGAACTGCAGCGTGCGGACTACGCGGTCTCGGCGAACATCGCGCGCACCGTGGATGCCACCAGGCAAGCCGTGATCGACGTGCGCTGTGCCGCGGATTGGCTGGAGCAACAGGGCTTCGAGAGTATTGGACTGGTGGGGACAAGTCTGGGGTCCTGTTACGCGTTCCTGGCCAGCACGCATGATCCACGGCTGCGCGTGAACGTGTTCAACCATTGCTCAACCTACTTCGCGGACGTGGTCTGGGAAGGACTATCCACGCAGCATATCAAGCAAAGCCTGGAATCGGTGGTCACGCTGGACCAACTGAGGGATTCGTGGAAGGTGATCAGTCCGCCTTACTACATTGAACGCTACGGAAGCATGGATAAGCGCCCCCTGTTCATGTACGCTCGCTATGACACAACGTTTCCAGTGCGGTTTTCCGAGCAGGTGGTGCAGAAGGCTCGGGAGATGGGGTTCTGGCATAAGGCCGTGGTGCTGCCCTGCGGGCATTACACGTTAGGCGAGTCGCCCTTCAAGTTCATGGCCGGGTATCAAATCATTAGCTTCCTGAAGAAGCATTTGTAATTCCGGCCCGAAGCCTGCCCCACATGCCGTGGGACAATAAATCAAAATGACAGGCTCTCAGATCCGCCAGAAATTTCTCGACTATTTCGCCGAGCGCGGACACCGCGTCGTGCGCAGTTCCTCGCTGGTGCCGGCCAACGACCCCACGCTGCTGTTCACCAACGCAGGCATGAACCAGTTCAAGGACGTATTCCTGGGTGAGGAAAAGCGCGATTACGTGCGTGCGGCGTCTTCACAGAAGTGCGTGCGTGCGGGCGGCAAGCACAATGATCTGGACAACGTCGGATACACGCGCCGTCACCATACTTTCTTCGAAATGCTGGGGAATTTCTCTTTCGGCGATTACTTCAAGACCGACGCGATTGCCTTCGCCTGGGAACTGCTCACCAAGGAATACGGGCTGCCCAAAGACAAGCTCTACGTGACTGTGTTCCGCGAGGACGACGAGGCGGAAGAACTGTGGCAGAAGGTCGCGGGTGTTTCCAAGGACCGCATCTTCCGGCTCGACGAGAAGGACAACTTCTGGCAGATGGGCGATACCGGTCCGTGCGGGCCGTGTTCGGAGATCCATTTCGATCTGGGTCCAGCGGGCGCCGACCCGGGCCGTGAGCAGGAGCAGTTTCCTCTGGATGGTGGCGGACGTTTCGTCGAGATCTGGAACCTGGTGTTCATGCAGTTCGACCGCGATTCGTCAGGCAAGATGACGCCTCTGCCGAAGCCCTCCATCGACACAGGCATGGGACTGGAGCGCATCGCTGCCGTGATGCAGGGGAAGCTTACGAATTACGAGACGGATCTGATCCGGCCCATTGTCGACCGGGCAGGGGAGTTGCTGCGAAAGACATATGGCGACGAGGCGCGCACCGATACCGTGCTGCGGATCAATGCGGATCACGCCCGCTCCACCGCATTTTTGATTCACGACGGCGTGGTTCCTTCCAACGAAGGACGTGGCTATGTGCTGCGTAAAATCATGCGCCGCGCCATGCGGAATGCCCGCATGCTGGGCACCAGTGATCCGTACCTTTATCAGTTGACCGGCTTCGTGGCGGAACTTATGGCCGACGCCTATCCGGAAATGCTGGAGAGCGTGCAGCGCGTGGCTCGCGTGGTGAAGGACGAGGAGCATCGTTACGCCACCACATTCCAGGTGGCCGAGAAGTTCTTCCAGGATGAAGCCAAGTCGGCGGTCGGCGGCGTGTTGCCGGGACCCGCGGCATTCAAGCTGTACGACACCTACGGCCTGGCTCTGGATGAGCAGGAGGAGATGGCTCGCGAGGCGGGGCTCACGATCGACAGAGATGGCTTCGCAACGGAAATGGACAAGCAGCGTACCCGGGCTCGCGCGTCGTGGAAGGGTGCGGATAAGACGCAGGTGAATCCGGTCTACCAGGCTCTGCCGCGCACTGAGTTCGTGGGACGCGACACCTTGGAATCGCCTGCTACGGTCACCGCGGTTCTGGAAGGCGAGATTGCGCTGGATCGTACGCCGTTTTACGCGGAGGCGGGCGGCCAGGTCGGGGATACGGGCGTACTGGTGTCGCAAAGCACCGGTGACACGCTGGCGGTGGTGGAATCGACGTATTCGGCTGCTCCCGGCAAGTCGGTACACAGAGTGAAGTTGCTGGCTCCCGTCAAGCAAGGCGACACGGTATTGGCGCGGGTGGACCCTGGGTCGCGTCATGCGACCATGCGCAACCACACGGGTACGCATTTGCTGCACGCGGCGCTGCGCACGGTGCTGGGCACGCACGTGAAGCAAGCCGGCAGCGTCGTCGAACCATCGCGGCTGCGTTTCGATTTCTCGCATTACACGGCCATGGATTCCGACGAGCTCGCCGAAGTGGAGCGACTCATGAATGAGGAGATCCTCGCGAATCGCGAAGTGGTCACCAACGTCATGGATCTGGATCAGGCGCTGCAGACCGGCGCGATGGCATTGTTCGGGGAAAAGTACGGCGATCAGGTTCGCGTCGTACAGATCGATTCTTTCAGTAAAGAACTGTGCGGCGGGACGCACGTGTCACGCACGGGCGATATCGGAATCTGCAAGATCGTCTATGAAGGCTCGATTTCCGCCGGCGTACGGCGAATCGAGGCGATCACGGGCGCCGGCGCGTTGAAGCGTTTCCAAGACGCGCAGGCCCAGCTATCGCGAGTGGCCGGTGTCGTCAAGGCTTCCGAATCCGACTTGCTGGAGCACGTCGAAAAACTCATGAGCCGGGAACGGCAGTTGGAGCAGGAACTGCAGCAGTTGAAAACCAGGATGGCGCAAGCGCAGGCCGGCGAGCTCAGCTCGCATGCGCGGGAAACGAAAGGGTTCAAGGTTTTGGTTCGTCGCGTTGAGGGTGTTGACAAGGCTCAGCTTCGTACCATGGCGGACGGCCTGCGGAACCAGTTCGGCGAAGGTGTCGTGATTCTGGGCACCAGTACCGGGGAGGTGGTTGCTGGCGTTACCAAGGGTCTGACCGCAAAAATACAAGCCGACAAGCTCATTCGCAGTGCCGGGGCCAAAGGAGGGGGGCGGCCGGACATGGCCGAAGGCCGCGTGCAAGACCTCGACGCATTCCTTGCGGCCGTGGACCAAATGGTGGAGGAAAGTCTCTAACCGTGGAGTCCTTTGATGTCCTGATCGTGGGCGCGGGACCAACTGGGCTCGCGTGCGGAATCGAGCTGAAGCGCCGGGGAGTCCGCGCCGTGCTGCTCGACAAGGGCTGCGTGGTGAATTCGCTGTATAACTATCCCACCAACCTGGTGTTCTTCACGACGCCGGAATTATTGGAAATAGGCGATATCCCCATGACGTCGCTGAACGAGAAGCCCGTGCGTGGCGAGGCCCTGAAGTACTACCGGCGCGTCGCGCATCACTATGGGCTCGATATCCGGCAGTATCAGCGCGTCACGAAAATCACCGGCGACGACGGTGCGTTCGAGGCCCATGCGACGGACGCCGACGGCCTCGCGCATCGCTACGGGGCCAAGAAAATCATTCTATCGACCGGCTACTACGATGTGCCGAATCTGTTGCACGTGCCGGGCGAAAATCTGCCCAAGGTTCTGCATTATTACAAGGAGCCGCATCCGTATTACGATCAGGACGTCCTGGTGATTGGGGCGAAGAACTCCGCCGTCATCGCGGCGCTGGATCTATGGTGGTCCGGATCGCGCGTGACCATGGTGCATCGCGGCACGGAGATCCATCCGAACGTGAAGTATTGGCTCAAACCGAACATCGAGAATCGCATCAAGAATGGCGACATCCCCATGTTCTGGCAAAGCAGCGTGGCCCAGATCAAAACCGAATCGGTGTTACTCCAAACTCCAGAAGGTCCACGTGAAATCAAGAATCACTTCGTGTTCGCCATGACCGGCTATCAGCCCGACACGGAATTCTTAGAAGCTCATGGGATTCGGTTCGATACAGAGACCAGGCGGCCTTCCACGAATCCGGAGACGTTGGAGAGTGATAGAAAAGGAATGTATCTTGCGGGCGTGATTGTGGCAGGCATGCACACCCACGAGATCTTTATCGAAAACGGCCGCTTTCACGGCAAACAGATTGCCGAAGCCATCGCCTCAGCATTGGCCGGCTAGTTATTTCTCGGCCAACAACTTGGCGACCATCGCGCGCATCACAGGCTCTGAGCTGATGTCGCCGGTTACTGGACGCGGGCCACTCTGGGCGCGAATGACGCCCTTCCTGTCGATCACCGCGAACATCGGGACGCCCCAGCCTCTATCCATCACCGACATACCCAGATACTTCAACATGTCGGAAGTCTGTGCCACGCCCACGGGATACTTCGCGATGGCGGTGAACTTGCCCATGTTGGCGGCGTTCAGCTTCGCATCCGGCGTCATGATTTCGTCAGTATTGATCGCCACTCCGAAAATTTCCAGACCCTTGGTCCCCAGTTCCGTCTGCATCCTGGTCAGCCACACCGCGGCATTCTGGCAGTGGGGGCAGGAAGTGAACAAGAACTGGACAATCACAACCTTGCCTTTCTGACTGGAGAGCAGCGTATCCTTACCCGACATCTCATGAATCTTCAGTTCCGAGGAAGGGCGCGGTACCGGAGCCGCCGCAAAGGCTGTGAGTCCCAACGCTAGAAAAGCCGCAACAATCGTTTTCATGTCTGTAATTTTACCTCGTTTTTATTCTTTTGTGAGCGCCGCCAGCAAGGGCCGGATACCGATTTCGTCGCCCGCCTGACCGGCTCCGTTGAGCAGGGTTTGGCTGCGGATCATGCCCTTCTTATCAATCACCACCACTTGCGGGACCTTTAAGCGCGGGTAGTCCATCACAGAAACACCCAGGAATTGCAACACTTTGAGCTTATCGGCGGATCCTACGGGAAAGGTGGCGCCGGTGGTCTTGATATAGGTGGGTGCGTTGCCGGTATCCGCGGGGTCAAAGGCCACGCCGATCACCTTCACCTTGGGTCCAAATTCCGTGGTGATCTTGTTCAGCGCCTTGGAAAAAGCCTGACAGTGAGGGCAGGTGGTAAGCAAAAACTGCACCACCACGACGTTGCCTTTCAGGCTCGCTAGCGGGGTTTGTTTTCCACTGGGCTCCAGTACCGTCAACACCCCAGCGGGGCGCGGTACCGGCGCGGCGGCATGCAGGGTCAGCGCCAATAACAGGCCAGCGGCCAGAGTTCGCATCTTCATCATCTTATGCAAGCTGCTATTTTACACGCATTCCTTCTATACATTCGACGTATACGCCGTGAATTCGTATCAGAAAATCTCCCGGATCACCGCTGCCGGAGATTTCGGTTTCAGAGGACTGCGCTACGTCCATACGTTTCCACTTGTGGCGCAGAGTTTCCACGTAGAGGCGGAAGAACTCGCGGGCGGCTTCGGGCGAATCCCATTCGGACGTGTGTACCAGCAGTGGCTTCTGCGTTTTCTTGTATTCATACAGCCCGAACGTACCGCCTCGCCAGTGGGTGGCCGTCTTGCGAGCCTGATCGTCGCTATCCTGATCCCGGCCAGTATGTTGCCGCAGAATGGCCGAATAGTCGAACTCACCCACATCTCCGCCGGTCAAGGAACGCACCTGCCGGGAATCTTTGCCGAGCAATATTTTCAAGTCGGGAAGATCCGGATGCGTCGGTACCAGCCCGTCGGCGTAGTCGTCGGGATGCAGTATTTCCTGGGTGCTCAGCGGAGCATCGCGGAATACGCGGTCGAAGGCCGGCGCGCCCAGCTTGCGATAGAGCGCGTCCTGAAAGCGCATGCCCTCGGTGTAGGGAAACGTAAGCGATTCGCGCATGTACAGCGGAGTCTGGCTGAAGACCGGAAAATCCTCGCCCGTTGCGCCCACGTTGGACAGCTCGTCCAGCAACCGCCGCGGCACTTCCGCGCGGCCACCGGCCTGCTTGGCCATGTAGGCCCAACTGAGCCAACTGGCTTGCCCTTCCACAACCGACTGGCGGGCGGTGATGGCGTCGTCATTTTTAGTAGCGGACATGAACTTCCGCAGATCGTATTGCTGATCCGCCAAGGCGTGCGCCAACTCATGCGCCAAGGCTACGCGCTGCTCTGAACTCGACGCGCTGGATTCCAAAATGAACAGGCGCTTCTTGCGGATGTCGTAGAACGCGGCCGCCTGTTCGGTGATCAGATCGGCGGATTCGCGGGCGAGATTGAAATCCCAGGGGACCAGGCCGAACATCTTGAGCGTCAGTTCGGTGGCGCGAGTGTCTTTATCCCGCTCCGCCTCAATGACCCCTTGCTCGGCAATCTGGGCGAATTTCTCTTTTGTCAGCAGTTCGCTGGGGACGCTACGTTTCACCTTCCAGCCGGTGATGGCGGAGAGGTCTTCCAGGATCTGGGGGACCTGGGAGAACAACTCGGAAGTCTGCGCAGCGGCGCTGGCGGCGAACAGGAGTGCAACGAGGATCAACCGTAACAGCATCCGACTGGTCCAGCGTAGCATGCCGATGCCGCCGCTGGCGTCATTTTGAACTACTACGGCGATCCCGCCAGCGCGCTACAATGAAATTCACATGGCAGACGACAAGCTCTATAAAGCCGAGGCTATCGGCAGCGGTACCTTCCTGATTACGAAGCCCAAGCGCAAAGCGCGCAAACTGCGCCAATCGCGCTTGAAGGGTGCAGTGCGCGGCGCGCGCAAGTAGCTTTCCACCACCAATAAACCAAAAAAGAGGGGCAGGGCTCAACGCCCGCCCCTCTTTTCATTGGGTGCGTCTTATTTGCCGGCTGGTGATTTAGCGGCGCCCGGAGCGGGCGGGATCTGCTTAGGGGCCACCGGGGGAGCCGCCTGCTTCGCGGCGCCAGTCGCCGGAGCCGCTGCCGCCGGGACCGTAGCCGGGTGGGCCAGGTCGTAGGCTTCGATGATCGCCTGGGTCACATCCACGCCGTCGGCCGACCAAATTAACCCGGATGTATCGCGGTTGCCGGAATCGAAGATGGCGGCGAAATTGTTCTTGGCGGCGTACGCACTGATGACCGACTGCATTTTGGTGCTGAAGTCGCCCAGTAAGTTGCGCTGGTGCTCGTCGCTATCGGCCTGATAGTCTTCCACCTCGCGGTTGAAATCCTTGGTCTTGCGGTTGATGGCCAGTTGCTGGTCGTCCTTGGCTGTTTGCGACAGCGTGTTGCCGCCGCGTTGCAGTTTCTCCTGCAGGTCCCGGATCTCGTCTTGCTTAGCCGTCAGCGCCTTGGTGCGGGGCTCCACGAATTCGCGTTGCAACCTGGCCGTCGCGGCCTTGGCTTCTTGCGTATTGGGTACCGCCTGCTGCAGGTTGATGACCCCGATCTTCGTGGGGATCTGTCCGGATTGAGCCATTAGGACCCCAGCGAGCATGGCGACCAGGCACACGGCCATAGCCGGTGCAATATGTTTCAGTAGTTTGTTCACAGCGGAACTCCTCATTGTTTCTTCATCCTAGCATGTGCTCGGGCTTTAGAACGTCCGGCTGATGGTGAACCGGAAGGTGGATTTCTTCTCAAAGAACGGGATCGGTTGGCCGAAAGTGGCAATCGAATTAATGAATGACGGGTAGTTGGGGAAGTAACTGCGGTCGGCGACGATGGGCGGCTGCACATAGTCGCGAACCCGGGTCGGGTTATAGGCCCAATAAATCCGGAAAGGCTGGTTGAACACCGGCATCAGGACTTGCAGCTCCAAACCCGTGGAAGTCCGGATCTGCTGCGTTTTCACCGCGATTAAGGCTCGATCCTGGAACGCGGCTTCGGGGAACTGGTTATTCAGGTCCGTGATGCGGCTGGGATTCAATTTCAACTGGCTGGCATTGGAAAGACGGTTGACGCCCGCATCGAAAAAGGCGGCCAGCGTAACGGGTCCAAAGATCGGGATCCGGTATTCGAAGTTCGCCACAAACTTAGTGTCTCCGCCGGGGAAAACCAACTGGTAAGAGGGAATCGTCTGCGTCGCGTTCTCGAAGCAGCACTTGCCGTCAGGTAACGCGGTACAACTGGCCGTGCGGTCCACGCACTTTTGTACGCGCGCCGTGCCGTCGTTATTCAGTTGATTGACCGTGGACCCGGTAGGAATGAAGGCGATCGGACTAACCGTGTACAGCTGGAATCCACGCACGTCATTTTCGCCGCCCATGAAGAAGCGGTTGAACGGCGGGGCCACCTTACCGCCATAGCCAGTCACGTAAGCGGCTAAAAGGTGCATGCCGATGACGTGTTTCGGCTTGAGGCCTTTGCGGAAGTGGGCGATGTCGAGCTGCGGTTCGATCTGGTTTACGTTCCCACCCAGAGGCCCGCCCGCAATCATGAGCGACGCCGAGGTACGGGTGCCGCGCGTCGGGATCATGGGATTGTCAGTGGAGTTATAGGTATACGTCGGCGTGACCGACGAAGTGGTGATTCCGTCCAACTGATTCGGTCCGTTAATGTTCTGGAAGTTTAAGTAGTTGTAATACTGCGCCGCCGACTCCGTCAACGTCTGCACGTTTTGGATGGTGTAACCGTAGCTGATGCCCAACCTGGCAAAGCTGCGCTTCAGGGGGTAACCGGCGAATACCGTGAAGCCCTTCGAGTTGGTGTTGTAATTCAGCAGATTTTGCGCGCCCAGGGAGTTGTAGAGAGGAATGAGGTTGGCGCCCGCCAATACAGATGCCTCGCGGCCTTGGTTGTAACTGAAGCGGCTCAGGAAGACGTTCACGCCGAGCTGAATGGGGCGGTCGAGGAAGTAGGGCTCAGTGAAGCCGAAGTTGACGTCCTTGTAGCGCGTGCCCACGCTGGAGGACATACTGAGCGTTTCGCCCAGTCCCAGGAAGTTGTTGGTGGAGTACGAGAAGCCCAGGAAGCTGCCGGAGAATCCGGAAACGCCGCCGCTCATTTGCACCGTATTCTTGCCGCGTTCGCGGACGCGCAGCGTCAGGTCCACCGTGTTGGTTCGGGTGTCGGTTTTCATATCCACCGAATCCGAGGCCTTCAGGGTTTCGAAATAGCCCAACTGGTTCAGGCGCAGCAGGCTGAGCTCCCACAGGTTCGTGCTGTAAAAGTTGCCTTCGTCGATCAGCAACTCGCGGCGAATGACCTTATCGCGCGTCGTGGTATTGCCGGAAAAATCAATCCGGCGGACAAAGAATTGGTTGCCTTCGTCGAAGTTCAACGTGAGGTTTACAAGGTCCGTGCCGGGTACAATCTCCGGCAGTGGATCGGCCAGGAAGTTGATGTACCCATAGTTGCCGTACAGCTTCGTAAGTTCGTCGATGCCCTTTTGCAACTTCTCAGTGGAGAAGTAATCGCCTTTGTCCATCTGGAACACGGGGCGCATCAGCGTTTCGGGGGCATTGAAGAGTTTTACGCCCACGAAATTGATGTTGTTCAATTTAAAGCGGCGGCCTTCTTCAATGGTCAATGTCACGTTGGCTTGCTTGCCGGGTTTGTTGGGATGAATCACCGGCAGCCGGAAGCGGCCGCTGCCTCCATCCACCAGTTCCACTTGTTGATCCACTACGCGAGCCAGGAAGTAACCGCTTTTCTGATAGAACTGCGTGATTAACTGACTGTCCACTTCCAGCTTGGTGGAATCGAAGCTCTTGGCGAACAGGTTCTCGGCAAAGATGGAATAGGGAATTCCAGTGGGCTTCAGAACCCTCATGGATCGGCGGACCAGTCGGTCGTTGTAGACTGTGTTGCCGATGAAGTCCAGTTTCCCGACTTTTACCTTGGGGCCCTCATCGACGCGCAGGGTGATCGCCAAAGAAGCCGGTGGCAGCTGCTGGATGTCCGGTGTGACGGTCGCAAATTGGCGGCCACGCTCGGCCAGAAGTTCGGTTAGAACATTGCGAGCGCGCTGCAGGCGATTGGGATCGAATTGCGATTCCACTGATATGCCTACGCGGCGGTCGCGGAAGCGTTCCAAAACGTCCGACTGGGTGACGGTCTTCAGTCCGGAAAATTCCAGAGTCCGGATGACCGGACGCTCCACCACCACAAAGCGCACGATCCAGCCGCCCGTTTCCGAGCGTTCCCGTTCCAGGCGCAAATCGTCGAAGCGGCCGGTATTCCATAACGTAACCAGGTCGCGATGCATGGCCTGATCGTTATAAACATCGCCACGCTTGGTAAAGATCATGGCGCGCAACGTGTCTTGAGGCACGCGGCGGGAACCGCGGAACTCGATGCTGTCGATCACATCGGAGGCTTCCGGAGCGCGAGGCGGTGCCTGGGTCTCGGTTACGGCTTCAAACGGATTAGCGGGCTTCGGCGGGGCAGGCGCCTGTTGCGCCAAAAGTGCATGTGAACCCCCTAAACAAAACGCCAAATAAAACGCGAGTGTGCGCAGGCTTGAATGCCTGGAGAGCAGCATCTAGTCCGGGTTCCTTTCCACTCTGCGCTTCATTATGGACGTAGCCCGCGCCGTGATGTTTCATACAAGATTGTCTGGAGCAGTGGTTCTGATCCGGCTTGTTTGACCCAGAAGTACGGTGAGGCTGAATCCCTGATACGTCATTCTACCTTATTAGGGTGCTGATTCGGAACTTTCCACCGTCCCAGGAACGCTTCCGCCGCCGCTTGCTCAATTTCGCGGTCGGCGCTGGCCTGCCATTCCGAAAGCCGGCGTTCCCGCAGGCGCTCCAGCAGGCGGGAATCGCGGCGGCGTTCGATAACTGCTTGAGTCTGTTGAATGATCTTCTGTTCCACTACCTGCCGCGCTTGCCGGATGCGACCGGACTGGCGGGCGGAGGCGGCGCGGTAATGCTCCAGTGCGGCGAATTCCGCACTCGTGACGCTGCTGGCGGTCATGAGGCTGTCGCCGGCGGTGAGGACGGCTTGGGCCAAGACCGCCTGCTGCCGGTCGATGGCGCTGCCTTCGGCCCGCAGGCTTTCCAGCTTGGCTTCTTCCAGCTTGCATTGGGTTTGCCGCCAGGCCAGTACGCGGTCCAGGCTGAAAGTGAATTTCTTCACCTGGCTACTGGCGCGTCAGAGCGTAAAGCCCGGCGAGTGTCTTGTCCAGGGGTTCGCTCACGTCGGGCGGCTGTTTGAGAAAGTCCATCAGCCGCGGACGCAGCCGGATGGCCGAATCCAGTGCGACATTGGTCCCCGCGGCGTACGCGCCCAGATTGATGAGGTCCTCGGATTGGCGGAATACCGCCATCGCCTCGCGCATCTTCTGCGCGGCGTCACGTTGTTCAGGAGGCGCCACTTTCCCGGCGAGACGGCTGACCGAGTTCAGGACGTCGATGGCCGGGTAGTGTCCCATGGCTCCCAATTCGCGCGAAAGAATGATGTGGCCGTCTAAGATCGCTCGCGACGCGTCGCAAATGGGCTCGTTGAAATCGTCACCCTCCACCAGGACGGTGAAAAACCCAGTGATGGACCCACGCGGGAAATTGCCCGCGCGCTCGAACATCTTGGGAAGCAGGGCGAACACACTTGGCGTGTAGCCCTTCTGGCTGGGAGGCTCGCCAGCCGCAAGGCCGATCTCACGCTGGGCCATGGCCAGACGCGTGACCGAATCCATGACCAACAATACGTTCTTGCCTTGATCGCGAAAATATTCGGATACAGCCAGCGCAACCAATCCCGCGCGGATGCGCAGCGGCGCCGGCATATCGGAAGTGGCGACTACTACGACACTTCGCGCCAGACCTTCTGGTCCAAGGTCATGCTCGATGAACTCGCGGACCTCGCGGTTGCGTTCGCCGATGAGGGCGATGACGCTAACGTCGGCGGAGTTGTGGCGGGCCATGCCACCAATGAGCGTGCTCTTGCCTACGCCTGAGCCGCCGAAAATCCCCACGCGCTGCCCCTGTCCAAAGGGCAACAGGCTATCGATGGCGCGTACGCCCGTGACCAGGCGCTCGGAAATCGGTTTGCGATCCAGTGGTCCGGGCGGTGCGGCATAGAGATCGTAAGAAGTCACGGCTTCAATCGGCGGACCTCCATCCATCACTTGTCCGAATCCGTCCAGCACGCGGCCCAGAAGTCCAGGACCCACCTCCACTCGCGCCGCTTCAGGCCGCGCCACCACGACGTCCCCGGATTGCAATCCTCCGGTGTCTTCCAGAGGCATGAGCAAGACGCGGCTGTCGCGAAACCCGACCACTTGTGCGCGGATGGTCCGTCCGCCCGAAGAGCGAATCTCGCACAGGTCTCCCACTGCCGCCGCGGGACCATCGGAGGAGATCAGCAGTCCGACCAGTTCTCGCACGTGCCCGGACCAACGCGCGGTGTCAATCTTATCCAGAGCTGTGAAAAATGCCCCCAGCGGTCCACCCGTGTTCGCGTGTTTCATCGCGCCCTCCGATGCATTACGTCCGCGAACCCCCGGTCAATCTCTTCCAGTTGTGTTTGCGCCGACATATCCAGCTCTCCGCGCGAGGTTTCGAATATTGCGCCGCCCGCCGCTAACGTTGCATCGGCCACAATTTCGACTGCCGCCGGTAAATTCAAGGCCGCGCGGTTTTGCAGAGCGATGGCTGCGTCCGGCGGGGACAACCGTAATTTATGGATTTCGCGCGCCGTCAGACGGTCAAGCCCGGCGCGCACCAACCCCAGAATCGCTTCCGGGTCGGTAGCAATCTCACGATGCAGGACGCGGCGCGCGATGGTCAGCGCTAGGCGGACCATGGATTCCTCCGCCTCTTGCCGGGCTTGTTGCCGGCCCAGGGAAAGTTGTTGCACCACGGCTGCGAAATTCTTCAGAGAAGGCGCAGCTAAAGCTTGGGCGCGCTGCTGAGCGGTGGCTTCTCCCGCCGCCAGGCCCTGTTGATACGCGGCCTGGACAAGGGCTTCCGTCTCGCTTCCCGAAGCGGCCTCCGTCAAGTGACGGGCAGAGGGGCCTGTTCCCTTGGCGGCAATGTGCGGACCGCGCGCTAGAACCGCCGCGCCCGGCGACCCTTTAGATCCACCTGTTGTAGCGCCGCCTGCCGAACGCCATTCAATCGGCTGGGCATCGTCGCTGCCGCCCGAAAAAACTCTAGACGACATACTGTTCACCCGTGGCTCCCTTCAGACTGACCACGCCTTCGCTCTCAAGCTGCCGGACCACCGAGATGATCTGCTGCTGCGCCGCCTCCACTTCCTTGATCTTGATGGGACCCATGGCATCGATGTCCTCGCGCATCATGTCCGCGCCGCGTTGGCTCATGGCTTGCAGAATGTGTACCTTCATCTTCTCGCTGGTGCCCTTCAGCGCCACGCTCAGAATCTTGCGATCCACCTTCGCCAGCACTTCCTTGATCGCGCCCGCGTCCAGCAATAGAATGTCGTCAAATACAAACATCAAGTGGCGAATGTTCTCGGCCAGCGCCGGATTGGAGGCGTCCATATCCTCCAGCACATCTTTAGTGGCGACCGAGTCCAGGCGATTCAGCATTTCCGCCACGGCGTCCACGCCGCCGTAGGATTCGCGGCTCATCTCGCCCAACGCGCGTAGCTTCAGGCCGATCACGTTGGCGATTTTCGAAATAATGTCGGGCGATATCTGCTCCAGGCTGGCCATGCGGCTGGCCACATCGCCACGCATTTCCCGAGGCAGCGACGAAAGCAGCCCCGCGGCTTGCGACGGATTCAAATGCGACAGGATCAGGGCGATGGTTTGCGGATGCTCAGCATGGATGAATTTCGAAAGCTGCTGCGGGTCGGTCTTCTGCAGCGCGTCGAAGCTAAGGGACTCGGTGCCCAGCGACTTCATCATGCGGTCCAGCATGCGCTCCGCTTTGTCGTCTCCGAAAGCGTTGATCAGCAGCTTCTTGGCGTAGTCCACGCCGCCCTTGATCACGTAGTCGCGCGTGGTCACCATCTGGTGGAACTCTTCCAGCACGCCTTCGGCTTCTTCCGGCGTCAGCGCTTGCACGCGAGCAATTTCACGGCTGAGCTGGTCCACTTCCTCCTGATCCAGATTGCGCAGGATGGCGGTGGATGCTTCGTCGCCGATCATCACCAGCACGATGGCGGCCTTGCGTATTCCCGGAATCTGCTCGTTACCGCTGATATTCACCATTGAGCCAGCTCCTTACTACCTGTGCCATGGCCGCGGGATCTTTTTTGACTTCTGCGGCGATATGTTTGGTTAAGATGTCGGTCTTCTTGGTCGCCGCGGCGGGAATCTTCAGCGCCAGAATCGCCTCCGCCTCCAGTCGATCGTGTTCCGCCACCTGCCCCGCCAGTCGCGCGCCCATTACCTTCTCGGCATCGGCAGAAGCGGAATGTATTTCCTTGCCGCCCGCCGGATGTGTCTTGGAGGTCTTCTTGCCACGCCTCCACAGGAAGAATCCACCGCCCAGCACCAGCACCGCGACCGCTGCGCCCGCGCTTGCCAGCACCACGGGGCTGCCTTCCAACAACTTTTGCAGCCAGGCGGGCAACGGGAGTGTGGCCGAAGGGCCACTCTTCGGCGCGTCAATGGTCAAAGGCTGGGCGGACAGCGTGGACTCAAACGGGAATGCCTCGACTACTAACTGGTCCCCCCGCTTGGTGTCCACGCCTACCGCTGCCGCCACCAAATCCTTGATTACCTGCAATTTTTCCGCGCTCGGAGCTTCGACGACGGGTTTGCCCTGGTCATAACGCAGCGAGTGATCCACAAGAATCGATAACGAAAGACGCTTCACGCTTCCCTGCGGAAGCTTGGTATGCCGCACCAGCCTGCTGGTCTGATAGGTAGTGCTCTCGGTCTTGCGTCCGTAATTGGTGACGGATGCCGCCGCGCTAGCTTGCGCCGCTGTGGCGCGCGGGAGATTGGAAGCAGTTCCCGGCACTGCCGCAACCACATCGCCCGGAGTGGGCATGTCTTGCGACGTTTGCGAACTCACCATCACCGACTTCTCCGGATCGAAGGTTTCTTCACTCTGATCGCCGCTGGTCAGGTCGACATCCGCTGACACACCGACTCGGAAATGATCCGGTCCCAGCATCGGACTCAAGGTCTCCGCGATCTTGTTCTGCACATCGCGCTCCAGGCCTTTGCGGTATTCCAGCACCGCCTCATTGCCATCCCCGCCATCCAGCGATCCTGAAGCTCTGGCGCGACTCAACAGGTTACCGGCAGTGTCCAGCACGCTGACCTGATTCGGCTGCAGCCCCTGCACCGCGCTCGACGCCAACTGCGTGATGGCGGCGATATTTTGAGGACTCAACTGCGCTCCCGGCCGCAGCTTGACCAGAATGCTGGCCTTTGCCGGCTGGCGCTGCTCCGTGTACAGCGATTCCTTCGCCATCGTGACGTGGACCCGTGCCCGCTCCACTTCGCGCAAGCTCATGACGGACCGTTCCAGTTCCCCTTCAATGGCCCGGTGATAATTCACCTGTTCGGTAAACTCGCTGGCCCCGAAGTTAGTCTTGTCGAATAATTCAAAACCCAGCCGTCCCGTTTGCGGCAGTCCCGCCGCGGCCAACTGCAGCCGGACTTCGGCCACCTTGTCACTCTTGACTAAGATGGTGGCGCCGCCTTCCGACAATCGATAGTCGACATTGCTTTCCTTCAGCTTGGCGGTCATCGCTCCCGCGTCTTCCGGGGACATGCCCGAGAACACCGGTTCATAACCGCGCTCGCGATTCCATTGCTGCATCCCGTACAACGCGCCACCCACGGCCAGCACTGCGGCCAGCAGGTAGATCTTCTGCCGAGGCACCAAATTCGCCCACATCTGTGTTAACTGGTTCAGATCTGCATCCTCATCACTTCTTCATACGCGGCCACAACTTTGTTGCGGACCTGTAAGAAAAGATCGAACGACATCTCCGCCTGTTGCGTGTTCAATGCCACCTGGTGTAACTCTTCGCCATCGCCAGAGAGGAACCGGTTGATGCTGGCCTGCGCGTTCTGCTGGAAGCTTTCTACTTTCCCCACCGCATCCGTGAACGCCGAGTGAAAGGCCGCGCCGCCGGGACTGGCCAGCTCGGCGTCGCTAGACGCGGGTGACACCGGGAGAATCGGAAGTACCGAGGAAATACCAGAAATGTTCATAAGTTAGTCCGCTTACCGCATGATGTCGATGGAGCGGTTGATCATGTCCTTGACCGCCGACATCGCCGCCACGTTGCCCTGATAGGACCGCGAGGCGTTCAACAGATCCACCATTTCTTCCGCCGGATTCAATTTCGGGAACGCGACGTAGCCATTGGCATCCGCATCCGGATGTCCCGGCAGGTAGCGCATGTCCGGCGCGCGATCATCCACCACGACATCGGCTACGCGCACGCCTTGTCCTAACTCCCGCTGAAAAACCGCCGAGAACGGGGACGTCTGCGTGTCTGGCGCGAAAACAACGTCCTTGCGGCGGTAAGGTCCACCTTGCGGCGTCCGTGTGGTTTCGGCGTTCGCCATGTTCTCGACCAGTAGCTCGGCCCGCAAACGCTGCGCCGCCATGCCGGAGGCGCTGACTTGTAGTGAGGAAAATAGACTCATTTGGCGTTACCCTTTCCCTTCGTGAATCGCATTACGGATCACTTTGAGCTGCCCGCGTACCAAAGTGGATGCCATATTGAAACGGATCGCGTCTTCGGAAAGCATCCGAGCCTCCCGATCGACGCTGACATTGTTGCCATCCGGTTTCTCGAACAGACCCGCGGGTTCGATGGTTTGGGGATCTTGGCCCTGCACCGCACTCATGAACTCGAACTGGAAGTCGATATCTTTTGTGTGGTATCCGGGCGTATCCGCATTGGCGAGGTTGGAGGTTACCAACTTTTGCCGCGCACTCAACAGATCCATATAGTGCGCCAGACTCGTCGTACTGGCCAGAATCCCGGACGTTGGATTGGACAAAGGTGATACTGACATGCGTCATAAAGAAGCACGTCAGCGGCCAACCAGAGGATTTACTGTAGCTGAACCTTTACAGAATTCCCCGGTATGCCGTTCACCCCAAGCAGCAGGTCCTGCGTGCCGCTTGGGAGACCCTGCGGCAACCGGACATTCACCTGCTGCAGGCCCTGCACCACGGTCGGTCCCGCGTACGTGACTTCGACATTCACGCCCGCGATGCTCACAGTGGCAGTCGGCGAAATGCCCAGACCCGTGCAATAGATTTCGAGGAATTCTCCCGCCCGCGCGGCGCGCGTCTGGGTGGTTAACCCGGTACCCGCAATCAAAATCGCCCCTGCGCCCGTGGAAGTGTTGTAGAAAACGCCCGGCGCCACGGCTGCGATCTGAATCGGCACTGCGGTCGAAATACCCAGCGGCGTCGCGACAATCAACTGGGCCGTGCCCGCGTCAATATTCGCCGGAGCGATAAAGTTGATCTGCGAATCCGATACGTAGCTGAGCGGAACGGAGGTCCCGTTGACGGTCACGCGAACCCCGGAAAGCGTTGTCGGAAAACTGGCTCCGCTGGCCTTGGTCTGCGCTCCGCCCGCCAGGCTGCCGCCAAAGATGGTGGCGAAACCGCCCGAGGGAATCTGCGCAATGTAAGACGCGGCATGCACCACGCCCCCGTTCGAGACGGCGGGCTTACCCAGCGCGGTCACGATGACGTTCGATGACGGCGCCCCCGTGACGCCGATATCGATCGTGTTGAAGCTGCCGGCCGCCGGGGTCCAGACGAAGCTCGCTTCACCGAACACGTCGGTAACGGCGGCATTCGGGCTCAACGTGCCTCCCGCCGAGACCACCGCTGTCAAGGGTTGGTTGGAGTAGGGCACTTTGTTCGCATCCACCACTCGCACCACAATCGGTTGCAAGGCGCCGGAGGACACCAGTTGCTTGTCGCCGCTCGCAACTACCACGCGCAATTCGGATGCCGGATTCACCTGCACCCGCGCTACAGCCGTGTGATAAGCAGGGTCATTTGGAACCACCCGCAATTCCTCCACGCCCACGCGATTCGGGACCAGGGTGAAGTCGATCTTTTTCGATCCTGCGGGAATCGTGACGGACGTGGGTGTGTTCACGATGGCTTGCGGCCTGTCAATGGTGAACGTGATCGGCGTGGACGAAGGCGAGGACAGTTCGATGGAAGCAAGTCCATTGCGCCCCACCGCCACGCCGCCTGCCGGTGAGAGCGACAACGAAACGGCGCGCCGAAGGGTTGTCGAAATCGTTGCCTTAAAGTCGGTAGCGGTGGCGTAATAGCCCTCAAAGGCCGACCGATAGGCGTCCACTTGCGCGATCGCCGCCGCCGTAGGCGATCCCGCCGATAGATCGGCGTTCTCATCCACGATCATCACGAACCCGAAGCGGAACTGGCGCTGTGCCACGGTCGAATCCGGCGTGCGCCGGCCTGCCGCCTTAATTACGTCCTCCACCGGGATGTCCAGGCGCGTGCCGTTGAAGCTGACTCCCGTCTGCGGCGCGCGCGAATTCGTTTGTCCCGAATTCAGCACCGCGAAGCTGGGCGGCACCTCTTGCGGCGGGCGCAAGCCCATCAGGTATTGATCCAGCGCGGAATAGTGCTCCACCGTTCCCGTCGTGCGGAATCTCGGATTCGCGGACGCTCCCTGATCCACGATGCGATTGCCTTCCAGCACCGAGGCGTCGGTATTGAACGGAAACGCCCAGTGCGCCAGGCCTGCTCCCAGCATCGGCGGGAACACGGAGTTGGTCGGTGAAGGCACGCTCACCAGCGCCAGAAATAAATGCCCCGATTCGTGCGCCAGGATAGACAGCGGAGTATCCCCGATCGTGCCCCGGCTGGCGACGATTCCTGTAGGGCTCACAGGGTACTGCGTGGTGGGTCCCAGATTCAGCACGGCCTGCAAGCGGCGCTTGGATCCATATTCGGCGCCGGTGTCAGTCGGTGTATCGCCATACCCGTCCCCGGAAGATCTCGTCGTCAACTCATAGGCCACCACCCCGGAACCCGCGGGAGCGCCCACCGCGTTGTAGAAGACCAGGTAGTCGTAACTGTCCTCGTGGGTCTGATAAAAACGTTGTGCGGCGGCCATCATGTCCACATCCGCGGCGAACGATGAGGTGAAGGATTCCGCCACACCCGTCGTAAACGTAGTGGCCGGCGCCGCCGTCAGATCGGTCAAAACCACAGCTTGCTGCCCACCCGGATTCAGTCCGGCAACTCCGCTAGTGAGCGAAGCGCTCACGGAAGTGTAAGTCAGCTCAATGCGCCCCGTGGGATAAATTCGCAGCTGAAACGTTTGTCCACCATTCAAGAGGCTATCTCCCGCCAGCGGCACGTTGTCCCAGGTGATCACGACACGTCCCGCCTCACTCAACAGGCGAACCCCGTTGCTGGACAACAGCGGATCCAGATCCGTAAATAACGCCGCGATCGCGGGCGGTCCGGATGTGAAATGCCCAAACGCGCCGCTGTAATCCAGATCCCCGGCAGTGAAGCTCAGCGTGCCGTTGGAGTTCACAAAGGCGCTGCTATACGTCGCGCCGTAGAACGGAAAAGCAAAGGGCAGGGTAATGCGTTCGCTATCATCGTCGTCCAGTGGCAAACGCGCCCCCGCTTGCGCAGCCGCCGTATCGAAAGTATCCGCGCCGGATTGTATCGTGTACCCGCCGGCCACCGGCGCAAACGTAATCGTCTTCGAACCAAGATCAAACGGATTGCGCAGGCCCACCACGCCATTGCCCGCTCCGATCACCGCAATCTCTCCCACGTCCTGATTGGCGCGCGCAGCCCGGGCCACGTCGCTGGAAGCGAGACGCGCGGCCGTGCGCCGCACCGTATGCCGAAGGTGCAGAAATATTTCTTCCTGCGCCTTGGTGAAATAGGAGCCGCATTCCAGCAAAGGCTCCTTTGCCGCCAGCGCTCCGGTGAGAAAAATGATTGCGAGCCCTGCCGCGGTGAGACCCCGTTTATGCATGCGTCTTAATTGTAGACGGGGCGGCCTGCTCCAACGTTTCCAGCTTGCGCGCCAGGAAGACGTTACAATCCGAAGATCAACGAATGCGCACCCGTCTGCTCGAACGTTGCAATATCCTGACATCGCTCATCGCCCTGATCTTGGCGGCGCCTGCCGCGTTTGCTCAATACACAATTTCCACCATCTCCGGCTTTCTTCCCGATGCAAGCGTGGCCCGCGATGTGGACTTCCTTCCACGCGGGACCGCTGTGGATAGCCAGGGGACGCTTTTCATCCTCCTCGATAAGCGAATTCTCCAATTAACCCCCGATGGTCATCTGCTGCATATCGTGGGAACGGGCCGCTTCAGCTCTGTGCTCGAAGGTCCAGCGCGCGAGGTAAGCATCCAGATTGCCGATCAGGGCGCGAGCTTTGGCCCGGCGGGCGAGCTCTACATCGTGGACAACCTTCTCATTCGCAAATTCGATCCGCTCAACGGCAGCATGACCACCGTCGCGGGTGGAGGGCAAGCCGTCAACGCCGAAGGAATCCCAGCCAAAAACGCGTCCCTCAACGGACCTCGCTCCGTTGTCGTGGATGCCCAGGGAAATCTCTATTTCTGTGAAATCGGACGCCATGTGATCCGCCGCGTCGATGCTTCCACCGGCATTCTCACAACCATCGCCGGCACCGGGACGCCGGGCTATGCCGGGGACGGTGGCCCCGCGAAAGCCGCCCAATTCAACTCACCGGTCGCACTCGCGCTGGACGATCAAGGCAACCTCTACGTCGCCGACAGTTCCAATTATCGAATCCGAAAGATTGCCGCCGGCACCGGGATCATCAGTACGGTCGTGGGCAGAGGCATCGCAGGGTCCAGCGGTGATGGAGGCTTGGGCACCGCTGCCACGATCAGCATCATTAATAGCCTGTTCATCGATCGGTCCGGTAACTTGTTTTTTAGCGCGCCTGGTCGCATTCGTAAAATGAGGCTCTCCGATAACAGTGTCTCCCTTGTCGCGGGCAACGGAACCATCGTGATTAGCGATGGCCCGGCCGCCAGTACAGGCCTGCATGCTCCCACCGGCCTATCCGCGGACTCCACCGGCAACCTGTATTTCGTGGACGATCTTCAGGTTCGTGAAGTGAACGCTGCTACACAATCGGTGCAAACCATCGCGGGGGGAGGCTCGGGTGGGGACGGCGGACCGGCCTCCAACGCGCAGTTTATATGGCCCTGGGGCATCAGCGTGGACGCCCAAGATAATGTCTACGCGGTCGACACAATCTCCAATCGGATTCGTCGAATCGATAGCCAGGGCATCATTACGACGATTGCGGCTGCGGAAAGCCCCAGGCGTGTCGCCTTCGACGGCGCGGGAAATATCTATTTCACCGCCACACAATCCATTCGAATGATCAGCGCAGCCACCGGACAGATCACCACCGTTGTAGGGGGCAACGGCAGCGGCATCCCGAATGAGGGCGACGTGGCCGCCGGGTCCGTTCTGCAAACTCCTTTGGCTCTTGCCGTGGATTCTGCTGGCACCATCTATTTCTCACAGCAGGCGATTGTGTTCAAGGTCGTCTCCGGCCGCATTGTTCGAGTTGCAGGAAATGTCCAAACCGGGCAATCCGGCGACGGCGGTGACGCTCGAGATGCTCTATTGGCCAGCCAGTGTAGCGACCTTGTCCTGGACGCGAAGGGAAACCTCTATATTTCCGCAAGCGGCATCCGAAAAGTGGATGCCGGCACCGGAATCATCACAACAACCGTTGCGCCATTCTTTATAAGCGGCTCGATGGCAATCACTCCGTCAGGCAACTTATTCCTGCAGAGCAACGTTGGCATTTTGTACTTTGATGCTCAATCCGGCCTGACCCGCCAAATCGCTGGAAGCTCACAAGGCTTCGCGGGCGACGGCGGGCCCGCCCGTCTTGCACTCTTCGGTCAGATCGCAGGCTTGGCCGTGGATAGCAAGGGGCGCGTCTTTGTGGCGGACGTTCTCAACTCCGCCATTCGCCTCCTGACTCCCGATCCCATCGTTGTCTCGGCCGTCACCAACGGAGCCTCCAATCAATCTGGTCCCATCGCGCCCGGCGAAGTTGCGGTTCTCTATGGCTCCGGGCTGGGCGACCCTTTCCTGACCCGTTATCGAGTCGATACCAATGGCCGCATGGCCACGGAACTCAGCGGCACCCGGGTTCTCTTCCAAGGGATCTCCGCCCCTATCTTGTACACCTCCGCGAACCAGGTTGGGGTCATCGTCCCCTACGGCGTAACGGGTTCGACCGCCGATGTTGTGGTGGAATACCAAGGCGCACGCTCCCCTGCCCAAAGCGTGGCCGTCGCCGCATCCGCGCCTGCCTTGTTCACGTCCTCCGCCACCGGCATCGGACAAGCGGCCGCGCTGCAGGATGTCTCCGTGCTGAATTCGTCCACGCGACCCATTGCCATCGGAGGCGTCATCTCTCTGTTCGGAACGGGTGAGGGAGCAACCTCCGCTCCCGGCGTGGACGGAAAGTTCGCGAGCAATCCGGCTCCCACCCCTCTGCTGGCCGTAACCGCGACCGTCGGAGGCCTTCCCGCCCGCGTACTCTATGCCGGTGGATCGCCCGGCCAGATAGCAGGCCTGCTGCAAGTGAACGTAGAAATCCCTTCCGGCGTCGCACCCGGACCTTCAGTTCCCGTATTCATTCAAGTAGGGGCGCGATCGAGCCAGGCAGGCGTCACGATCACCGTTAAGTAACGTGTTAAGTAAACGCTTGACACCAGCCGCGGGCTTGGCTAACCATAGTACCCATGAAACGTATCCTTATCATCGCTGTCGCTACGCTATCGGCACTCGTCGCGCTTTTCGGACAGGCCGCTCCCGTCGTGGGCGCGGACGACCCCGCTCCGCTGTTCACCGACAAAGACCCGGTGCTGAACCGCAACAAGCAGGCCGCCATGCACATCGTATTCGACCTGCTGGCCTACAGCCACTGGAATGAGGCCGACAAATACCTGACCGAACGCTACATCCAGCACAACCCCGCCTTCGGCTCCGGCCGCGCGCCGGTTGTGGCCGCTTTCAGCAAGGCTGCTCCCAAACAAATTCCGGCCAGCACCAAGGATTACACCCCCAAGATCGTCGCTGTGCTCGCCGTGGGCGACCTGGTTGCTGTGATGAACCGCGTCGAGCGTCCCGACCCTCGCAACCCCGGCCAAACCTACACCACCACGCATTACGACATGTGGCGTTTCGTCGACGGCAAAGCCGACGAACATTGGGATGAAGGCGCCATCAACGCACCTCCGGGCGGCGGTGCCGGCAAAGGTGGACCAGGTGGGCCTGGCGGTCCAGGCGGCGGAGCCCCGAAGCAATAGAGCTACAATACCCCAGAGGAGAAAATTCACTTTAATATGCGTTATTCCATGCTATTCCTAGCCGCGGCCTGTTCCGCGGCACTGTACGCTCAGGATGCGGCGGCCTCGGTTGCCGCTATCCAGCGGCAGTATGCCCAGACAAAGAATAAGCTCACCGCCGCAGCGGACCAGATGCCCGACGCCGGTTATGTGCTGGTTCCAGGCACCGGCTCGCGTGCGTTCGGGAAAGCGGTCGGCCACGTCGCAGACGCGCAGGCCGGCACTTGCGGAACCGTGCTTGGCACACCCACCCAGCTCAATGCTGAGAACGGGATGACCACGAAAGTGGAATTGGTGGCGGCGTTGAAGAAATCCTTCGACCTTTGCGATCAAGCCTACGCCAGCATCAACGCGACCAACCATGACGAAGCCAAGGCCGCCGCGTTTGGCGGTCCGCAACCGCTTAACGCACTGTTGTGGGGTAACTTGACCCACAGCGAAGAGATGTACGGAACCCTGGCGGTGTACCTCCGCATCCAGGGCATCGTGCCTCCGTCAAGCGCCGGTAAAGGCAAAGGCGGCGGCAAGGGTGGACCTGGCGGCGGCAAAGGTAAATAAATAGTCTATTCCCACTCTATTGTGGCGGGCGGTTTGTTCGTGATGTCATAGAACACGCCCGCCACACCTGTAATTCCCCGCAGTTCCCGCACCATCTCCTGCAACAAATCCTCCGGCATCCGAATCGCGCTCGCCGTCATTCCATCCACTGAGAAAATAGGCCTCAGCACCACCGAATCCGGCCGCCCAGGCGTCCCAAACGGGATCAGCACCACCGGAAACTGCCAAACAATGTCGTCAAATTTGGAATCCCTGGTCAATCTCCGGACCACGGCATCGGCCTTGCGCAGTCGTTCCAATCTCTCATCCGTAAGAAATCCCGGGACAGTCTGCATCTTGCCGATGGCGTCGGCCGTCCACACCCTGACCACCACGCGGTTGATGTCTTCCAGACGATTGATGATATCGGCAGCGGCTTCCTCTGAGGCAGGGAAGTCGTCGATCGCCAGCGCCGACCGGTAGGTGCGCGAATCCCCTTGGACCCCCACTGAGCGAACCGGCAACCGCCAGCCTTCCGGCGTCTGCTCCGCTACCCCGGATTCCTCTGAGCACAAGCAGCGGATCGCCAATCCCGGTCCAGGAAACGGATGCCGCTCCAGCAATGCCTCCGGCAATCCAAGCTGCCGCCCAACCGTACGCACTTCGTCTTTATAGAAGGACGCCAGCGGCTCGACGATCTTGCCTTCCTCGATTAACTTCTGAATTCCGGCCACGCGGTTGTGGTGCGTCTTGATCAGGTCGGCCTTCGCCGTGCCGCCGGATTCGATGGTATCCGGATAAATCGTTCCTTGCCCCAGGATCCAGTGATCGTCCAGATAATGTTCGGATTCCAGAATGCGCTGCTGAACGCGCACGAATTCCTCGCCTATGGCATGCCGCTTCGCCTCCGGCGCAGTCAGCCCCGCCAGCGCGCCCAGAAACTGTTCGCGAGCATCTTCCACCGCAAAGGAACGCGCGCCCAAGCCACTGAAGTTGGCCCGCACAAATTCCGTTTCGCCTTCGCGCATCAGCCCTGTATCGACGTAGGTGCCGTGAACGCGGTCCGCTCCCAGAGCCTTCAGGCACAGCGTGTAGGCAACCGTCGAATCCACGCCTCCGCTGACGAAAAAGAACACATTGCGTCCCGCCGCGGCATGCCGGATCTGATCTTCCACCGCCTGAATCTGCCCCGCTGGATCCCAGTCTTTTTCACAGCCGCAAATGTCGAATACGAAGTTGGAAAGAATCCGCGGTCCGCATTGCGTGTGCACTACCTCGGGATGGAACTGCACGGCGAACAGCTTCCGCTGCGGATCAGCGATGGCCGCAATGGCGCAAGTTGGCGTGCTCGCAAGAACGTCGAACCCCGCAGGAGCCTCCTGCACGGCATCGCGATGCGACATCCACACTTGCTGGCGGCCTTCCACGCCTCGCAGCAGCAACGTGTCGCTATGCAGAGGAGTCATCTGCGCGAAGCCATACTCCCCCCGCTCGCCTTTCGCGACACGCCCCCCCAGCAGGTGAGTCATTAACTGCTGCCCGTAGCAGATGCCCAAAACGGGGTCGCCGCTCGCTAGGACAGCCGGGTCCATAGTGGGACTCGCAGGGTCGTATACGCTCGCGGGTCCGCCGGAAATGATGATTCCCTTACGCCCAGCCAGTTGGGACGCGGGAGTATCGCTGGGCGCGACTTCGGCGTACACGCCCAGGTCGCGGACTTTACGAGCAATCAGATGGCAGTACTGGCCGCCGGCATCAAGAACGGTGATTTGGGGCTGCAATACCTGAGTTTAGCAAGTCTCCGCTATTTTGCGGATGCCACGGTCGCCGTCTTCTGCGCGTTCATGCGTTTCACCAGCATGTTCTTCGCGGAACTCAGCAACTCTTTGGCCTTGGGCATGGATTCGATGGCCTTGACGACCATGGGGTCCTGTTCGAAGCGGACGCGTTCGGATTCGTCGGTGCTGAACGCGGCCACGTACATTTCGCGCTTCAGTTCGCGCCGCATCCAATCCCGGTTCGCCGTGAAGTCGGCTTCGGTGAATTCCACTTCCTTCTCTTTCAGGAACGCGCGGAATTGATCGAGGATAGCGGCGTCCGGTTCCCAACCCTGCGGCAGCTTGGTATCGCGCGTGCCGAAGTACTTTGCCGAGAATCCGAAGAATCCATCCTTGCGGCGCACCGAGATCTGGAAGGGATTCAACAACTGCGGTACAAACTTTTCATCCGGAGTGATGCCACCGCCGCCGTAAACCGTGCGGCCCGAATCCGTGGTCTTCACATCCTGCATGTTCTTCTGTTCCAGATCCGAATGCGTGTAGTAATCCAGGAAACTGATGTTGGAATAGTCGCGCTGAATGAGGCGGCCGCTGGGCGTATAGTAGTGCGCCGTGGTCAACGCCAGTCCGGTGTTATCACCCATCGGGAAAACTGTTTGCACTAGACCCTTGCCGAAGGTGCCCTCGCCCAGGATCCAGCCGCGATCGTGATCCTGCAGTGCACCGCTCACGATTTCCGCGGCCGACGCCGTGTAACGATCCACCAGCACCACGATCGGATAGTCCTTGCCCGAGCCATCGCGCGGGGCCGTGTAGTTCTTGTTCGGCGAGCTGCGGCCGTGATGCGACACCACCAATTCACCCTTCTTCAGGAAGTGACTGGCGACATCCACGCCTTCGTTCAGCAAGCCCCCCGGATTGGAGCGCAGATCCAGCACCAGGCCCTGCACATTCTTCTCGCCCAGCTTCTTAAACTTCTCTTCCATCTCCTGGCTGGTATTTTCGTTGAACGATTCCACGCGGATAAAAGCCACGCCCGGCTTCACCATGAAGCCGCCGCTGACACTGAAGCGCGGAATTTCATCGCGCACGATGTTGAAGACCTGCGGCTGATCCACGCCCTCGCGGCCCACCGTAACCTGCACCTTCGTGGCGCGCGGCCCGCGCAGCAGGTCGGCGACTTCCGTAGTAGACAAGCCTTCGGTCTTGGTGTCATTCACCATCTGGATGATGTCGCCAGGACGTAACCCCGCCTTGGCGGCCGGCGAGCCCGGGAATGGAGCGATCACAATCGTCTGCCCGTTCCGCGTCGCAACCTGCATCCCGACGCCATAATAGGTGCCGCGCTGCCCTTCGCGCAGTTCCTGGAAATCGCGCGGATCGAAGAAGTTGGAATGCGGATCCAAGGTGCGCAGCATGCCCGGAATTGCGCCCTTATAAACCGACTTCTCAGGCTTCACCGGATCGGCGAAATTCTTCTCCACAGCATCGTAGACAGCCGAGAAAGTCCGCAAGCTTTGGCTGGCGGCGTCTTCAGCCGGAGTAGCTGCCGATGCGCCCGATCCACTAAATAGTCCAGCAGCCAGCGCGCCGAGCGCAATCACAACGGGAACAACAATATAATGGCGACGACGAGACATGGACATGCACTAGCCTCCCAGGCGATTTCAGTATACCAGCCATGGCACTGATCCCGAGCCGCCACCTCTGGCAAGACTTTAAAAGAGTGGATTTTAGCTAGTCCGCGCGCGCCGCACGGCCACCGAGCCATCCAAGCGAGCGGGCGGTTTGCGCCCCGGTTCACCCAATCGCCGAGCCTGATCGCTCACGCAAACCAGGAACATGGGCTGCCGCGCATTCTTGAGGATATCGATGATCCGGTCCTGTTTATCTTCCAGGAAAATCGACTTCCCGTCCGTGACCAGGTGCAAGTCCGAATCCGCCTGCGTTACTTCCGCCAGCCGCCGGCCCATTTCCTTTTGCAGGAAGCGCAGCACGCGCCGGATTTTCTGCAATGAGAAACCCTTGCGCCGCAATTCGGCGATCACCGTGATCTCGACGACCTCGGCCGGAAAATAAACCCGGCGATGACCCTCGTGCCGGGGCGAGACAACTTTGCGTTCATCCCACCACTGCAACTGGCGAAGACTCACAGCAGCGATCTGTGCCACATCGCTGGACGAATAGGTCTTCTCCTCGATTTGTGCCTCGGTGCGGGACTTGCGGGCTTTAAACATAACGGTGTGTTTCCGTTCTCCGACGAACTGAAGGAACCTCTCGATTGTACTCGACTGGCGCGCCAAGTCAACAGGGGGGTAGTGCGGGTAGTGGCTCAGTTTGAGCATGAGGTAATTTTCTTGGCTCAATGTGATAGATTCTCTGAATGGATTTTGCGGGTTTCGCGGCTGCGCTGTGGCAGGATATGGTGGCAAGGATGAGTGGCTTCTTGTCGGTTGCCGCTACGGCTATTGGTTTTTATCAAACCGAGAGAGGGAAACGTAGGCTGTTTTGGGCGATTGGGGTGATCGCCTTCTTTGTTGCCTGCGTTAGCGTGTGGACAGACGAGCATTCGCGCAATCAAAGTCAACTCACCTACATGGAGCTAGACACCAGTCAGGCTCACTCCCCAAGGGGATTGTTGATGGTCGCAGGAGAACGCGCTGCGTTTTCACTTGGCTTGAAAAATATTGGCTCCTTTAGGGCCGATGATTCGTATCACGTAACGGCGCTTGAGCTACACGCGCCCGCCTCTCGCGTTGGCTCCTTTGGTCAAATGTGGCTCACTAGCCAGTCAGTAGAGCGGGAGGTATGGGGCCAATTTCTAAAGAGCAACCCCGGGCCTCATCCACGGGGTATGGCTCTTCCAGGAGGGCCTGATCAATTCACTACGGCACTTTCAAGTCATGCCTGGAGTGAGCGGGAGATAGCGAGTGTGAATACTGCTGAAGCCGTCATTTTCCTAGTGGGGTACGTCGTTTGGAAGGACCCGGCTGGAACGCATGAACGGAGGCTGTGTCAATTCTTTCACTACCCGCCACGTGAACCCTTTGTCTTAGAAAATTGTTATGGCTACAACGACTTCATGGATAAGGCAATAGATTAGGGTGGTCACTTTTACTTCGCACGCGCCCGTTTAGCTGCCCCACCCGTTCCATACGCGTTATCGTTCTGGTCCTGCTCAGCCTGCTCCACCAACTTGACGATATCCGACATCTCCCAAACCGTCTGAGACACACCAGCGGCCATCGCAGGCGTCACACGTAGAGTAGTGTGGTTCTTGACGAAGTTGTAGAACATGAAGTGCCACGCCAGCGCGGCCATGTGGTTCTCAAGGCGCTTGCTGAATCCGTTACTCAATCGGGCGTACCGCCTCATGTGCATCCGCATGGTGAGGTTCTGACGCTCTACGTACCATGTGCTCACGTGCTTGCGATCTGATTTGCCGGCGATTTCTTTTACCTGAATGCCAGTACATTCTGCGGGACTATAGCGCGCTTCAGTCTCGCGTGGTGCGCCGTACTGCTTAATGAGCATGGCGTAGTCGATGTCCTTGCCGAAGGTGGCCTCGACAGCCTTCTAGCCGCTTGCTGATGCCGTTGCTCAACCGAGCGTAACGCTTCATGTACATCCGCATGGAAACTGAGCCACTACCTCTCAGGTATGCGAAATGTGGGCGGATCTTGCGACCTTCCGCAAGCGCTCGTCTCGCGTCCATAAGGCCGTCCCAGACAGTAATGCCGCCGTTAATAGATGTGCGTCGATCCAGCCGATTCCCACGCCAAACCAACCGCGCCTTTCGATTGCGGAGAATACGGTTTCATCCGTTGCCGCGGCGATGCGCGGCAGGCAGCCCAATAAATGTAACGTGGACGCGCGTTTGGGCAATTGCCCGCATGCCAACTCGCCCAGCACCATCGGATGCGTCGCCACATCGCCATTCTCCAGGAGCCGCACCAGATCCGGATGCCCATGCCGGAAATGTTCGATCCACACGGAAGTATCGACCAGGATCATCGCGCCGCTGGCGATCGCCGCCGGGTCACACGCCGGATCTTCGGAGCAGCCCCACCCAGCGCCGCCAGCCGCCGGGCGCTCTCCCGAGCGATGATCTCTTCCAGTCCCCGATGCACCAGCGCCGTCTTTTCCTGGATGCCCGTCACTCGGCGAGCTTCCTCAACCAGAGCGTCGTTCAGAATCAGCGTAGTCCGCATGCATATAAGTATGGCTGTTCTATATGCATCCGGCAATCGGATCGTGTAGTGTATCGGTTCCGCTGCTACACCGAAGTCCCGAACAATCTCCCCACCAACCCCGTGGCAATCATCGCCAGCGTCCCCCAAAACGCCACCCGGATCGCTCCCTTAATCGGAGGCGCGCCGCCTAGCTTCGCCGCCAACGCGCCCAGCACTAATAGCAAGCCCAACGTAGCCGCCCCCACCGTATAGGCGAAAATATTTAGCGGCACCCACAATGCCAGCGCGACCGGCAGCGCCGCCCCCAAGGCAAACGAAATAGCGGAGGTGACCGCTGCCTGTGTCGGCCGCGCTCTCGTCATTTCGAAGATCCCCAACTCATCCCGGGCATGCGCCGCCAACGCATCGTGCGCCGTGAACTGCCTGGCCACTTGCTCCGCCAACTCCGGCGTCAGCCCGCGGCCCACGTAGATGCCTTTCAACTCCGCGAATTCCGCGTCAGGGGTCAGCGCAAGCTCGGTGCGCTCCTTGTTCAAATCGGCTTCCTCGGAATCCGCCTGGGAGCTAACCGAAACGTATTCCCCCGCCGCCATCGACAGCGCCCCGGCCACCATCCCTGCCAGTCCGGCAATCAGGATCGCACTCCTATCCGGTTGGGCCGCGGCAACTCCCACGATCAGACTGGAGGTCGAAATGAGACCGTCATTGGCCCCCAGCACGGCGGCGCGCAGCCAACCTGCGCTGTCTGTACGGTGGGTTTCTCGGTGGCGCATGGGAATGGCAAGTATACCGCCTTCCGCCGGTTCTCTGCCGTCCCCGTTCGCCGTCACCTCTCTGCTCGGCTATCCTTCACCCTGCCGCTCAGACCCTTCCCGGTTTCGCCTGCCCTCCGCCCCCGCCACGCTGTGCGACCTTTGTCCGGGGTCTGTTTCAGGAGGTACATGTCGCGCACAACTGTCGCAAATTTACGGAACGAACCCAGCAAGTTATTGAAACTACGAGGGAGCGCTACAATGGAGGGCGCGCACATGCTGCTTTTCGCCATCCTGATTTCGGGAATTCTGACCATGTGGGTCCCCAGTCGCTGGGCCCTCAGCGGGTTCCAATTGGCGATTTTCGCATTGTTGGCCGGGCGAATTCTCGCCGACTGGCGTCAGCATCGAAATTTACGGAACGAACCCACCGGGGTGCTGCTCGCCTTGGTCATCGGTTGGGGCGGGACCCAACTCCTGTTGGGTTGGTCGGTGGACCCCTTTCGAACATTAGAGGAGATCCTGAACTGGACCACCAACCTCGCAGCCTTCGCCCTGGCCTTCGAACTAGCCTCCCATCCCGCCCGCCGCCAGCGCTTCCTGACCGGCCTCCTTATCTTCGCCTCCGTCCTGGCGGTTGTGGCCATGCTCACGGCTTTCTCTTCACCGCCCGGGTTCATTGCCTGGTGGATCGATGTCGGCACCGGCCTTCCCACCCTGGGTCCCTTCGTTTATCGCAACCAATACGCGGCCTTTGTTGAGGTTATCCTGCCCATCGCCTTGCTGCGCGCCCTGTTATCCGCGCGCCCCGCGCTATATCTCGTCGCCATAGCGCTCCTTTTCGCCAGCGTCATTGCCGGCGGATCGCGTACCGGCGCTATCCTGTGCGCCACCGAAATCGTGTTGGTCCCCCTGCTTGCTTGGACTCGCGGATTGGCGCCCGGCCGGGCCATCGTACGGGTCACGCTCGGCAGCCTGTTGGCGGTGGCCTCCTTCACCCTGGTGGCCGGATGGGAATTCATCTGGGCTCGCTTTCAGGAACCCAATCCCTACGGCCTCCGGTGGGACCTGCTGCGCTCCTCCATCGAAATGGTCAAGGCCCGTCCGTGGACCGGTTTCGGTCTAGGAACCTGGGCGCAGGCTTATCCCGGCTTCGCGCTCTTCGACGACGGGAATTACGTCAACCAGGCACATAATGATTGGGCCCAGTGGACCGTCGAAGGCGGAATCCCAATGCTGGCTATACTTTTGGCGGTCGCTGCACGCGCTGTGCGGCCCGCTCTAAGATCAATCTGGGGCGTAGGACTTCTGGCGGTTTTGCTTCATTCTTGCGTCGACTATCCCCTGCAGCAGCGTCCTGTCTTGGCCGCTTTCTTCTTCGTTATGTTAGGTTTGGCGATGAATCCACCCGCCCCGGACCATCTCTCACCTAATCCTTCCTAAGACCAGCCTGAGATAAGTCCTTACTCCACACCTATACTTCTGCTTACGAACGGCCGAAGTGTAGAGAAGTGTGGGAGTTAACCCACATGTCCAATGGAAGGTGAAGAACCAATGGTTTCCTATCTGAAGACCCTACGTGGCGGTCTCGTGATGATGGTTTTGGTGATGTCGAGCGTGTCCCCGAGTTTCGGACAGGCTGCTGACGGCAATCTGGCCGGCGTGATCCTGGATCCTAGTGAGGCCGCGGTTGCCGCCGCCAGCGTTACGGTCGAAAATGTGGCCACCGGCGTCAAGACAGCTACCGAGAGTGACCGCGACGGCGCGTATCGCTTCAATCACCTGCCTGTGGGTCTGTATAACATCACCGCCTCGGCTCCCGGTTTTCAGCGCGTGACCCTGACGTCTATCGCCGTGGAACTCAGCAAGACCGCCAGCGCCCATGTGAAGTTGACCGTGGGCCGCGAAACGGAATCCATCACCGTCACGGACTCCGCCTCCCTGCTGGATACCACCACCGCGATGATCGCCAATCTCTCGACTACACGTATGTTGACGGACTTGCCGGTTTCGGCGAACGTCAGCGGCGGATATCAGAATCTTTCACTGCTGGGGGCCGGCGTCGCCAGCTCCGGCGGCGTGGGTGCTGGAACGGGGCCGTCGATCGGAGGACAACGGCCCCGCAACAACAACTTCACGGTCGAAGGTACCGACATCAACCGCAAGGACATCACCGGTCCATTGCTGTCGCTCCCCACGGATGCGGTTTCCGAGTTCACGGTGCTGCAGAACCAGTTCAGCGCCGAGTTCGGCCACTCCGCCGGCGGGCAATTCAACACCGTCGTGCGTTCCGGGACCAACGATGTCCATGGCAAGCTCTACGAGTATTTGCAGAACCGTTACCTGAACGCCCAGGACGCGGCCTTCAAGCGCCAGGGAATATCCCAGCGCTCGCGCTACGACCAGAGCACCATGGGTGGCACAATCGGCGGCCCCATCAAACGCGACCAACTGTTCTACTTCGGTAGCTTCGATTTCACTGCCTCCGGTCGCAATAGCACCACGGGCCAGAACTTCTACGCTCCCACCGCGGCCGGTTACGCTGCCCTTTCCAAGGACGCGTCGCTTTCCCAGACCAATCTCAATGTCTTGAAGAAGTATGTCGGGACCGCCCCGGTGCAGGACGGCGATTACACCACCGCTGTCGGAGCCGCGGAAATCCCGCTGGGTATCCTGCCGATATCGGCACCCGCATACGCCAACGTGTTTCGCGGCGTCGCCTCGCTGGATTACAACATTTCGACTCATGACCAGTTGCGCGGCCGCTATGTCCAGAACCGTTCGTCCTCGATTGATACGCAAGCGAGCCTGCCCGCTTTCTGGACCCAACGCCCCATCACCGCATATCTGGCGTCTCTCTCGGAGTTCCATACGTTTAGTCCAACCGTGATGAACGAGATTCGGGCCTCCTACAGCCGTTACAACGATCAGCAAAAGGCTCCGGCCTTCAACTTCCCGGGCTTGGACGTGTTCCCCTCGATGGCGTTCCCCTTCGATCTCGGCTTCAACCTGGGACCCTATTTGAACGCGCCGCAATCGGTGACGCAGAACCTCTATCAGTTGGCCAATAACCTCACCTGGAACAAGGGCCGTCACGATCTCAAATTCGGTTTTGAAGCTCGCAGCGCGATTTCCTCCATCAATTTCATCTCGCGTGTTCGCGGCGAGTACGCGTATTCCGGGCTGGAGGGTTTTCTGTTGGATGAAACTCCCGACTTGCAGGCGGTGCGCAACGTAGGTGGCAAGCCTTACCTCGGCAATGCACCTGGCTATTACGTGTATGGCAACGACAACTGGAAGGCCACCCGTCACCTGACCCTGAATATTGGACTTCGCTGGGAATACAACGGTGTGTCGAAATCCATGCAGGAGCAAGCGTTGAACAGCTTGGCGGACGTGCCCGGCGTTCTGACCTTCGCCGCCCCGCGCGCCCAGAAAACAAACTTTGCGCCGCGCGTCGGGTTCGCGTATTCGCCCGGCAACAGCGGCTCCACTTCTATTCGCGGCGGCTTCGGCTTGGCCTACGACGTGATCTTCGATAACGTCGGGAACAACGTGCGTGGACCGCAAGCCAACTCTTCGTACACGGCGAATCCCAACTCCACCGCGCCGTTTCTGGCGTCCGGCGCCATTCCCTTTACCGCACTGCCGCCGGTGTTAACCGCTACCCAGGCTCGCGCCGCGACCACCGGCTGGCTGCCCGACCAAAAGTTGGGCTATGCGGTGAACTGGAACTTCGGCATCCAGCATGCCTTCGCCAAGGATTATGTTGTGGACATCCGGTACGTAGGAACGCGTGGCGCGCATCTGCTGTTGCAGACCATGCTGAATCGCGTCGCGCAAGTGACGCCCACCCGCTCCTTGCCTCTCTATCTGACTGCTCCCACGCAAGCGGAGTTGAACGCTTTACCGCTCTCGCTGACGCAGCTTCAGACCGGCAACAAGTTCAATACTCTGTCGCCGTACGGATTCACATCCGGAATTACCTCCTACGGGCCGCAAGGCAACTCGATCTATCACGGCCTGGCCATCGACGTAACCAAACGGTTCTCGCGTCAGTTGATGTTCAAGGGCGGTTATACATGGAGCCATCTCATGGACGACAGCACCGCCGAAATCAATACCACCTCGCTCTCCCCGCGCCGTCCGCAGAACTATCAGGACATCCGTTCGGAATGGGCGTCGTCCGCGTTGGATCGCCGTCAGCGCTTGACCATGACATGGCTGTGGGACACTCCGTGGTTCCGCCAGAATCACAACTGGTTCTTGAAAAACGTCCTCGGCAACAATAGCTTCTCCGGCACCTATACGGCGGAGTCCCCGCAGTATGTAACGCCGCAAAGCGTGGCGGATTCGAACGTCAATGGCGACAACGCCACGGATCGCGTGGTGATTAACCCCGACGGAATCGTGGGTACCGGTAGCGACTACAAGACTCTGCGCAACAGCGCGAATCAGATAGTCGGCTATGCAGCCGTGAACCCGAACGCGCAATACCTGCGGGCAGGCGCGGGAGTGCTCACCAACTCCGGCCGCAATACGCTGCGGACCAATGGCATAAACAACTTCGATATCAGCGTCGGCAAAACCTTCGTGGCTCGCGAACGGTATCGTACGGAAATCCGCGCGGATTTCTACAATGCCTTAAACCACTCGCAGTTCACGCCAGGCCAAATCAACAACATCGCCAGCACGTCGCATGTGAACCAGGTATCGTATTTGACGCCGGGTAATCAGGACTTCGGCCGCTGGGATCGGGTCTTCTCGAACAACCCACGGTACATCCAGCTGGTAGCCAAATTCACTTTCTAAAGCCATCCTCTTTTGGGGAGTAGCTGCGCGGGGGCCTTCGGGTCCCCGCTTTTTTTGTACCCTCGATATATGCGCTGTTTCTCCGTAGTGGTTTTTTGCCTGACGTTGGCCGGTTGTTCGACGGCTCCTGCTCCGTCCAGTGAGAAGGCGGCGACCGAAGTCAAGCAGGACGAACTTAAGAAGTACGACCTGCACGGTGAGGTGCTTCGTCTGGATAAGGAAGGCAAAACCGTGGTGGTGAAGCATCAGGCGATTGGGGATTGGATGGGTGCGATGACCATGGAATTCCCCGTCAAAGATCCCGCCGATTTCGCCAAGTTGCAAGAAGGTAAACCCGTCGAAGCCACTGTTTTCGTACAGGGCGCAAGCTATTGGGTGGGCGACGTGAAGACAGAACCGGCGCAGAAGTAATGCTACCCTATAGTATTGTTTCAACTCTATGCCCGCGCGGGTGAGTGAGACGTTCATCCTGCGCACTTACCCCTTACGGGAAGCGGACTTGATCGTAAGTTTCTTCACCCGGGATGAAGGGAAGCTGCGCGGCGTGGCGCGGCGGGCCAGGCATCTAAAGAGTCCATTTGGAGCCGGGTTGGAACGGCTATCCCATGTGCGGATGGCGTACTATCAGCGGGAAAATGCCGAGTTGGCGAACTTGTCCAGTTGCGAACTGTTGGAATCCGGATTTGGAGTGCAGCCGGATTACGCGTGTTCGCTCGCGCTGGATTATTTCACAGAGGTTTCCGAGCATCTGCTAAACGCGCATGAGCCCAACGAGAAATTCTTTCGCCTCTTAAAAGCCATGCTGGAACATTTGCGCGCGGGCGGGGAAATCTGGAGCGCTGTGGACTACTTCACTCTCTGGGCGGTGCGCCTCACCGGAGTGTTGCCGGAACTGCGAGTCACCGACGAAGCCATGGAAATTGTGGAAGAGATGTTCACCCGGCCACTCAGCGGCTTGTCGCCACGAGTGTGGAGCAAGGGCACGCTGGGGCAAGTTCGACGTGGGCTGATTCGGGCCGTGGAGCAACACGTGGAACGCAAACTGCTGACCGTTCCGTTACTGGAGGCCTTGTAGCTTCAAAAAATGGATACCTTTCAGGAAACGATCTTCAAGCTGAAGCACTACTGGTCCGATCGCGGCGCGATTATTCAGGAGCCGTACGACGTGGAAGTGGGCGCGGGGACCATGTGTCCGGAGACGTTCCTGCGTGTGCTGGGTCCCAAGCCGTATCGCGTTGCCTATGTCCAGCCCAGCCGCCGCCCGGCGGACGGCCGCTACGGTGAGAATCCCAACCGTCTGTACAAACACCAGCAACTGCAAGTGATCCTGAAGCCGACGCCGGATGACGTCATCGATCAATACCTGGGCAGCCTGGAGGCCATCGGCATCGATCTCCGTAAACACGACTTGAAATTGGAAGAAGACAACTGGGAATCGCCCACGCTGGGCGCGTGGGGCATCGGTTGGCAAGTGATGCTGGACGGTATGGAGGTGACGCAGTTCACCTACTTCCAGCAGTGCGGCGGATTTGATCTGGAACTGGTGCCGGCCGAAATCACCTACGGTCTGGAACGCCTTGTGGCTTTCCTGCAAGGGGTTGAAAGTGTCTACGATATTCAGTGGACGCGCGATGTCAAATACGCTGAAGTGCGGCTAGCGGACGAAATCCAGTTTTCGACGTACAACTTCGAGCTCGCGAATGTAGACCGCTTGTGGCGCCTGTTGGGCGAGTACGAGGCGGAATGTAAGGAACTGCTGGCCAAGTATTGGGACGCTCCGGACAAGAAGCGCTTTCCGGTGCTGGCCACCTACGACCAGGTGCTGAAGTGTTCGCACCTGTTCAACCTGCTCGACGCGCGGGGTGCGATTTCGGTGACAGAGCGGGTCGGCGTCATCAAGCGCGTCCGTGATCTGGCGGTCGGTACGGCGAAGATATGGGTGGATTCCCAGCAGCCGGAGGTGACCGCGTGAGCGACTTCCTGCTGGAAATCGGAACCGAAGAAATTCCGCATTGGATGATTCCGAGCGCGCTGGAGCAGCTCCGCAAGCTGGATTTGTTTGGTGCGACGCCGCAGGTGGATGCGACACCTCGCCGCCTGGTGGTGTGGGCTTCGGGAGTAGCGGAGCGTACCGCCGAATCGGAACAGGTTGTGAAGGGTCCGTCATTGACCGCCGGCGACAAGGCCGCGGAAGGTTTCGCGAGGAAGCAAGGTGCGGACGTTTCGGCGCTGCGCAAGGCGGGGAACTACTACGAGTTGGTGAAGCGCGTCGAGGGCAGGGCAGTGCGCGATATCCTGGCCGAAGCGCTGCCGGCCGCCATCCTCGGATTGCAGTGGCCGAAGACCATGTATTGGACCGGCGGCAAGACGGGTCCGCGCTTCATCCGGCCGATCCGCTGGCTGGTGGCACTGCTGGGCGATCAAGTGATTTCGTTCGAGATCGCGGGAGTCAAAAGCGGTAACGTGACGCGCGGCCATCGCCAGTTGGGGTTGCCGGCGATTCCGGTAACGACGGCGAATTACGAAACGGAACTGCGCAAAAACGGCGTCATCCTTTCTTCTGAAGAGCGCCGTAAGAAGATCGAGGCCGAATGCATTGGCCTGGGCGCCAAGATCGATCCGGAATTGCGCGAGACTTTGACGTTCATCACAGAATATCCCTCGGCAATTCGCGGGGATTTCCATCCCGCGTATCTGGATCTGCCGGCGGAAGTACTGACCACCGTGATGCGGCACCATCAGAAGTATTTCTCCGTGGAATCCGCGCCCGGAAAGCTGGCCCCGCATTTTGTGGCGGTCCTTAATACCAGCGAAGATCCTGAAGGACTGGTGAAGCACGGCAATGAGCGTGTCTTGAAAGCTCGCTTCAACGACGCGCGATTCTTCTGGAATGTGGACCAGCAGAAGAAGCTGGTGGATCGTGTCGACGATCTGGCCAAGGTTACCTTCCAGGCCAAGCTTGGATCCTATAAAGAGAAGACCGATCGCGTGGTGGCTTTAGTGCAGGAGCTGGGCGGCGACGCGCATGCGCAACGTGCGGCGCTGCTCGCCAAATGCGATCTCACCACCGACATGGTGAAAGAGTTCACCGATCTCCAGGGCATCGTCGGCGGCCTGTACGCGCGGGCGCAAGGCGAGCCTGAAGCGGTCGCTCAGGCCATCTACGAACATTACAAGCCGCTGAGCATGGAAGATTCGATTCCGGCTTCGCGCAACGGGCAGATTGTTGCCTTAGCGGACAAATTGGACACGCTGCGGGAGTGCTTCCGGATCGGCATGGCTCCCACCGGATCGAAGGATCCATTTGCATTGCGGCGCGCGGCGCAGGGCGTCGTCAAGATCCTGGTGGACGCGAAGCTGGATTACCCGCTGGATTCGCTGGCGCAGGGCGAATTGCTGGCCTTCTTGTTGGAGCGGCTGCAACACTATTTCCGCGAGGTTCGCGGGTTCAAATACGACGAAGTCAACGCCGTCTTGAAGGCTGGCGTCACGACGTTGGCGGACGTCGAAGCCCGGCTGGAACACGTGGCCAGAGTGAGGCCCACTCCGAATTTTGAGCCCCTGGCTGCCAGCTTCAAGCGCATCAATAACATTCTCAAGCAGGCGAATTTCGAAAGCGGCGTTGTGAATCCGGTACTGCTGGAAGCCGGTCCGGAAAAAGAACTCTTTGACGCATATGCCGGCTTGACCGCCTCGGGTCCGCTGGAGAGCGTCGCTGAATTGCGGCCATTGGTGGACAAGTATTTCGACACCATCATGGTGAACGCCCCGGATGAGAAGCTCCGGCAGAATCGGCTCAGCATGCTGAGCGATATGCTTCGCAAATTTTCCACCATTGCAGATTTCTCTGAAATTGTTACGTCAGGAGACCAAAAATAAAACTATGAAGAACTACGTTTATAACTTCGGCGGCGGTAAGGCCGATGGCGACAGCAAGATGAAAGACATCCTGGGCGGCAAAGGCGCCGGGTTGGCCGAGATGAGCACGGCCGGCGTGCCGGTACCTCCGGGATTCACGATATCCACGGAAGTCTGCAACATCTTTTTTGAGAACAAGAACAAGGTTCCCAAAGAGATCAACGACCAGGTGCTGGCCGGGCTCGCCAAGCTTGAAAAACAGATTGGCAAGAAGCTGGGCGATCCTTCGAATCCGCTGCTGGTCAGCGTGCGCAGCGGCGCGAAGTTCTCCATGCCGGGCATGATGAACACGGTTCTCAACCTGGGCCTGAACGACAAGACGGTCGAAGGCTTGGCCAAGCTGAGCAACAATCCTCGCTTTGCCTACGATAGCTATCGCCGCTTCATTCAGATGTTCGGCGAAGTCGCACTGGACATCGAGATGGAAAAGTTCGACCACATCTTTGATTCGCAGAAGAAGAAGGCGAAGGTAAAGTCCGATACCGACCTTTCCGCCAGCGATCTGCAGGCGATCATTGCCGAGTATAAGAAGTTAGTCCAGAAGGAAACCAAGAAACCCTTCCCGCAGGATGCGCATGAGCAGCTGGCGATGTCGCGCGACGCCGTGTTCCGCAGCTGGTGGAATCCCAAGGCCTCTTACTATCGCAAGATGGAAAAGATTCCGGACGAAATCGGTACTGCGGCCAGCGTACAGGCCATGGTGTTCGGCAACATGGGCGACGATTGCGCCACGGGCGTTGGCTTCACCCGCAATCCGTTGACGGGCGAGAAGGAATTCTGGGGTGAGTTCCTGATCAACGCGCAAGGCGAGGACGTGGTGGCCGGTATTCGCACGCCGGAACCGATGACGGATTTGGAAGTGCTAATGCCGGAAGCGTATAAACAGCTGCACAGCATCACGGAGAGCTTGGAAAAGCATTACCGCGACATGCAGGATTTCGAGTTCACCATTGAGAAGGGCACTCTGTACATGCTGCAGACCCGCAACGGTAAGCGCACGGGTCCGGCCGCGGTACGCGTGGCGGTGGACATGCAGAAGGAAGGCTTGATCGACAAGCGCGAGGCGGTGCTGCGTGTGGCCCCGCAACAGTTGGATCAGTTGCTGCATCCGGTGTTCGATGGACCGTCGCTGAAGAAGTTGAAGGAAGTGGCGACCGGTATCTCGGCCAGTCCGGGCGCCGCCGTGGGCCGCGTGGCGTTCAGTGCCGACGAAGCGGTGACGATGTCCAAGCACGGTCCCGTGATTCTGGTGCGCAAAGAGACGACGCCCGATGATATCCACGGCATGGACGTGGCGAAGGGCATTCTGACGGCGGTGGGCGGCAAGTCCTCCCATGCTGCCGTTGTGGCGCGTGGCATGGGCCGGCCCTGTATTGTGGGCGCCGGGTCTCTCTCGATCAGCGAACGCGACAACAAAGCTACGGTGCAGGTCGGTGGGTCGACCGTGACTCTGAAGCAAGGCGACTGGATTTCGATGGACGGCGCGACTGCCAAGGTTTACCTGGGCCAAGCGGTCACCAATGAGCCGGACCCCAATTCCAGCTACTTCGGCACGCTGATGAAGTGGGCTGACGAATTCCGCGGCAAGTTTGGCGTGCGCGCCAATGCGGATATTCCGCGGGACGCCAAGGCTGCCCGCTACTACGGAGCCGAGGGTATCGGACTGTGCCGCACGGAGCACATGTTCTTCGCCGAGGACCGGATTCCATTCGTCCAGGCCATGATTCTGGCGCGCGATGTGAAGTCTCGCACCAAGGCGCTGGCCAAGCTGCTGCCGATGCAGCGCAAGGATTTCGTGGGCCTCTTCAAGGAAATGGACGGGCTGCCAGTGGTGATCCGTACGCTGGATCCTCCGCTGCATGAGTTCCTGCCCAAGCGCGAAGACCTGATGGTGGATCTGGCTCGCTTGCCGCACGCCAATGCGAAAGACAAGAAGGAGATGTCCGGGAAATATCGGATCTCCGTCGGCGACCTCAAGAAACAGGTTCCGGAATTATTGCGGCGCGTGGAAGAGCTGCACGAGTTCAATCCCATGCTGGGCCATCGAGGATGCCGCTTGGGTATCACGTATCCGGAGATCACGGAGATGCAGGCTCGGGCGATCTTCGAGGCGGTGGTCATTGTTGCTAAGAAGGGCGTCAAAGTTATTCCCGAAGTAATGATTCCGCTGGCTGGCAGCTCGAAGGAATTCGAGAATCAAAAGCAGATCGTGGTGCGCGTGGCGAATGAGGTTCTGGGCAAGGCCGGGTTGAAGAAGCAGCATTACCTGGTGGGCACCATGATCGAAATCCCGCGCGCGGTGATCACCGCCGATGAGATCGCCAAGGAGGCCGAATTCTTCAGCTTCGGCACCAACGATCTGACGCAGACGACGATGGGCCTCTCTCGCGACGACTATACGAAATTCTCCGGCGAGTACGAAAACCTGAAGATCTTCAGTGCGGATCCGTTCGCATCCATCGATCAAGAGGGCGTCGGCAAGCTGATTGAGATGGGCATCAAGCTGGGTCGCAAGACTCGGCCCGACATTGAGATCGGCATTTGCGGCGAACATGGCGGCGATCCGGCTTCGGTGGAGTTCTGCTATCGGGTAGGCATGGATTATGTTTCCTGCTCGCCGTATCGGATTCCGATCGCCCGGCTAGCGGCGGCGCAGGCGGCGCTGTCGGATAAGACCGAAGCGATGCGGACGGCGTAGTTACTTAGTCTGGCTAATTAGTGGCGGAGGTTGCGTGGAGTTTGCGCGCAGCCTCCGCATACTTATTTGCGGGGGCGTAGCCTTCATTCCACGTCGGTGGCGGCGCGTTGGACGCCAATTCCATGACGCCCAGCGAAATCGCGCGATCTATGAGCGCCATGTTTTCGTAATCGAGCTTCTCCGCCGAATCAGTCACCTTGTGATAATCCGGGAAATTGTACGCGACGCTGAGCGTGTGGGCGGGGATGCCTAAGTCCGCCAAGGCTTGATTGTCGCTGCGGCCGAAGTAGGCATCGCTGGCCGTGGCATCCTTCCAAATGCGGACGCCATTAGGCTTCGCAGCCGCGTCGGCCATGATTGCGGGCAGGTCCGACATGTCGAAGCCGGTCACGTTCGCGCCGCGGACTTGCGGGCCGTTGGTCGCATCCGTACGGCCGAGTTGTTCCAGATTCACTTGCGCGATGGTTGATTCCAGGGGGACCAGAGGGTGCTGACCGTAGTAACGCGAGCCCAGCAGGCCGCGCTCCTCGCCAAAAAACGTCAGGAAGAGCACGCTGCGGGCAGGGCGTATGCTGGCGATGACCTTGGCGATTTCGATGACACTGGCGGTGCCGCTGGCATCGTCGTTGGCGCCGTTGAAGATGAGATCGTCGCCCGTTTTCGCCAGGCCAACGTGGTCATAGTGTGCGGAAACGATCACGTAGGTGTCGCGCAGCTTGGGGTCGGAGCCGCGATACAGGCCGGCCACATTGCGCGCCGTGCCGCCATTCACGGGGGCTTCCTGGAAGTAGCTGCCGTTGATGGGCGCCAAGCCTATCTGCCGGAATTGTTCCGCGATATAGTCGGCGGCTTTGTCGAGTCCAGGGGAGGGGGTAGCGCGGCCTTCGAGCTCGTCGGAGGCCAGAAAGGTGACGCTGGCGCGAAGAGACTCGGCGGAGATGACGCGCGTGGCCGTGATGCGGTCGGGGCGGTACGGCTGCGCAAACAGCGGCGCGGCGCACAAAAGAACTAGGAGTCTTGGAATTCCTCGAGCCATAACGTCTGAATCCTTTCGAGCTTGGCTTCGTTTGATTTTAGAGGATCGTCGCCAAAGCCGTCGAGTTCGGTGATCCACTTGTGCAAATCGGTGAAGCGGATGTGCGTCGGATCCAGGTCGGGAAACTTGTCGTAGAGAGCCAGGGCGATGTCGTCCAGCTTGTCCCAGGTCAGGTTATTGGGCATCGATGTGGGTTCCTTCCAAAGCCTTCCCGATGGCGCCGTTCATAATGGCTTCCGCGAGTTTCTGCGTGGCAAAGTCCAGTTGTTCGATTTTGGCGCGGATCAGCAGGTGATCGTCGCCGTGGTAGACGACCATAATTTCGTTGATGGCGCGGTCGATTTCAGCGCGATCTTCGTCGGTCAGGGTTTGATAGGCGGCGTCCTCGCGACCCTTGTTGGTGGCTCCGACAACAGCGTCGGCTTCGACGCGGGCTTCGCGGACTTGCCGCTCTTTCAGATCCTCTTCGGCCTTTTCATACGATTCCAGGATCATGGCTTCCACTTGATCGTCGGTGAGGCCATAGGAAGGCTTGACGTCCATGCTGTGCTCGTTGCCGGCGCGCAGGTCTTTGGCGGTGACGTTGAGGATGCCGTTGGCGTCGATCAGGAAACGCACTTGTACGCGAGCCATGCCCGCGGGCATGGGCGGGATGCCTTTGAGATCGAAGCGGGCCAGGCTGCGGCAGTCCTTGACCAACTCGCGCTCGCCTTGGACCACATGAATGAGGACGTTGGTTTGTCCGTCCACGCCGGTGGTGAAGAGCTCGGTTTCCGATGCTGGAATGGTGGAATTGCGATGGATCAGTTTCGAGACCAGGCCTCCCATGGTTTCGATGCCAAGCGACAGAGGGGTGACGTCCAGCAAGAGAGCGTCTTCGACCTGGCCGCCCAGAATGCCGGCTTGCACAGCGGCTCCCAGGGCGACGACTTCGTCGGGATTGAGTTCGGTGTGCGGACGCTTCTTGAAAAGTTTCTCGACGGCCGAACGCACTAGAGGGATGCGGGTGGAGCCGCCCACCAGAACTACTTCGTCAATGTTCTCGATGGCGATGCCGGAGTCCTGGAGACAAGCGCGGCAAGGGCCCAGCGTGCGGTCGATGATCGGCTCGATCAACTTGTTGAAGATGTCGACAGTGATCTGGCGCTGATAGTGGCGGTCGCCGTACTGAAGGTCGATGGTCGCGGCGGGCGCGAAGGAGAGAGCCTCTTTGGCCTCGATCACGGCGCGCCGCAGCAGTTGCACAGCGTCGGCCTTAGTGGAAATGTCTTCGCCCCACTCGGATTGAATATCTTCCATCGCGATGCGCAGCAACAGGATGTCGATGTCGTCACCGCCCAGATGCGTGTCGCCGTTGGTGGCCAGCACTTCGAAGATCCCGTCATGCAGCCGCAGAATTGAAATGTCGAAAGTCCCGCCGCCCAGATCGTAGACCGCGATGACGCCTTGATTGCGCTTGTCGAGTCCGTAGGCGAGGGCCGCCGCTGTAGGTTCGTTCACCAAGCGGAGCACTTCCAGGCCGGCGATACGGCCGGCGTCTTTGGTGGCCTGGCGCTGGGCGTCGTTGAAATAAGCAGGAACCGTAATGACCGCTTGCGTTACCGGGCCGCCCAGCACTTCTTCGGCGTCCTGTTTGAGTTTTCGCAGGATGTGCGCGGAGATCTCGGGCGGCGTCATCACCGTTTCGCCCAACTGCAGCCGCAGGACGGATTCGCTGCCCTCCGCCAGACGGAATTGGAATAACTTCAACTCTTCCTGGACGTCCTCCAGACCACGGCCCATGAGGCGCTTGGCGGAATACACGGTCCGCTCGGGATGCGTGATCAGCAGGCTGCGAGCTTCGCTGCCGGCGATGACTTCGCCAGACGGCAGCACGGACACGACGCTGGGCACGATGCCGGAAAGGATACGCGGACCGGTGAGGTCGAGCACGGAAATCAGGCTATTGGTGGTGCCGAGATCGATCCCGACGATGTGGGATTCCGACTGGCCGAAATCAATTTGCAGAGTGGACATTCAATTCTTTCTCTACGTCTCTCACCAGATTGGAAATGTAGCGGCGGCGGTTGAGCGTGCCGCGAATTTCATCCAGAGTCTTAGGAGACGGGGCGGTATCGTAGTGCGCAAACAATCCGGTCAATTCCTTGTCGGCCGCCGAGAGCATGGAATCAAACTTGGTTTGCGCTTCCAGCAATTGCCCGCGCGCGGATTCATCGCCCTCGCGCAATTCTTCCAGAACCATGTTCAACTCAAAGACTTCTTCCAGCAATTCGACGGGAGCTTCCTTGGACACTTCGAGGCCGTTCTCTTTCAGGAAATACTCCGCTCGCGCGACGGGATCCCGCAGGGTACGGAATGCGTCGTTGAGAATGGAGGTCATCTCGAGGGACTTTGCCTGATCCTCCGCGGTGGCGCGGCTGAAGCGGTCGGGATGCCATTGGCGGCTGCGGTCGTAAAAGCGTTGCTTAAGGTCGGCGGCATCCACGGTGAGTGACGGGGTTAATCCCAGCGCTTCGTAGTATCGCATCGCTCTTAAAATGCCGCCGTCCGGGGAAATCAGGCCGAGAACGAGGTGCCGCAGCCGCAGCTCTTCTTGGCATGCGGATTCTCGAACACGAAGCCGGACTGCATGATGGAGTCTTTCCAATCGAGCGTCATGCCGTCCAGAAATACCAAACTCTTGGGATCGACGTAGACGGCGACGTCGTCAAACTGCATAACATTGTCCGTCGGACGGGGCTTGGGGTCGAATTTAAACTGGTAGCTCAAGCCGGAACAGCCGCCGCCCAGAACGCCCAAACGCAGACCTCCCGTGACGCCTTGTTTCTTGAAGGCTTCGCGGATTTTATCCACGGCTTTGGGGGTCACGGTGACCATCGGTTTCTTAACGGGCGCCAACGTCGATGGATCGACCGGCGTCCCGTTTTCTAGAGTAACATTGCTTGTGTCGGGGCTCATTGCCGGGCTCACGATGCGTGTGCGGACTTTTTCTTGTAATCGTCGATCGCGGCTTTGATGGCGTCCTCAGCCAGCACCGAGCAGTGAATCTTCACCGGGGGCAAGCTTAGTTCATTGACGATGTCGGTATTCTTGATCGCCAGAGCTTCGTCCACCGTCTTGCCGCGCAGCCATTCGGTGGCCAGCGAGGAGCTGGCAATCGCGCTGCCGCAGCCGAAGGTCTTGAACTTCGCTTCTTCGATGATGCCGGTGGAAGGGTTCACCTTCACCTGCAACTTCATGACGTCGCCGCATTCGGGGGCTCCGACCATGCCGGTGCCGACGTTGGGATCGGCTTTGTCGAGCGAGCCGACGTTGCGGGGGTGATTGTAATGATCGAGAACTTTTTCAGAGTAGGCCATGGTTTTTTCTTCCTTGCTTTAATGCGCGGTCCATTGGACTTTGGTCAGGTCAATTCCTTCTTTATGCATCTCATACAGCGGCGAAAGCTCGCGCAGTTTGTTCACCACGTCGATGACCTTCGCCGCCACATAATCCACTTCCTCTTCCGTATTGAAGCGGCCGAGGCCGAAACGGATGGAAGAGTGCGCCAGATCGTCCCCGGCGCCTAGAGCTTTTAGAACATAGCTGGGTTCGAGCGTGGCCGAAGTGCAAGCCGAGCCGCTGGAAACCGCAATGTCGTTGATGCCCATCAGCAGCGATTCGCCTTCGACGAACGCGAAGCTGATGTTCAGGTTATTGGGCAGGCGATGCTCCATGGTGCCGTTGATGTAGCACTCGTCGAGCGATGCCAGCAAACGATCTTTGAGTTTGTCCCGCAAATATGCCAAACGCTTGGATTCAGCCGGCATTTCCGCCTGGCAGATCGCGCAAGCTTCGCCCAGTCCCACGATGCCCGGGACGTTCAGCGTGCCGGAGCGCATGCCGCGCTCATGACCGCCGCCATCGATTTGGGCGCTGAGCTGGACACGCGGACCCTTGCGGCGGACATACAGGGCGCCGACGCCCTTGGGTCCATACATCTTGTGCGCGCTGATCGAGAGCAGGTCGATGTTGTCGGTAAGTACGTTGACCGGAACTTTGCCCACGGCCTGGGTCGCATCGCTGTGGAACAAAACGCCGCGTTCCTTGGCCAGCTTGCCGATTTCGACCACGGGCTGCACCACGCCGATTTCGTTATTGGCGTACATGATGCTGATCAGGATGGTTTTGTCCGTAATCGCGTCGCGAAGCTGATTCAGATCCACCAGTCCGTTGGCTTGCACGGCCAGGTAGGTAACGCGCGCGCCCTCTTTTTCCAGGCGCTTGCAAGTGTCTAGCGTGGCTTTATGTTCCGTAGCGGCGGTGATGATGTGGTTGCCTCGTTCGGCATACATCTCGAACACGCCCTTGATGGCCAGATTGTTGGATTCCGTGGCTCCGCTGGTGAAGACGATTTCCTTCGCAGTGGCGCCGATCAGGCTGGCTATCTGTTTACGAGCCTTCTCCACGGCGTCTTCTGCCTGCCATCCAAAACTATGATTGCGGCTGGCGGAGTTGCCAAAGATTTCGGTGAAGTAAGGACGCATCGCCTCAAACACGCGGGGGTCAACCGGCGTGGTGGCGTGGTAATCCATGTAAATCGGGAATTTCATCTTGTTGTGGAACCTATCCTATTTGATGCAAGCCTGTTTGATACAGATGCTGAGCCAGATACTGATTGGATGCTGGAGACCATACCTGGGATCCCAGGTATCGGCATATCGTCCGACGACAGGTCGGAAACCGTGATGCTGGAAAGCAGCCGCAGAATGCCTTCGTGAACCTTCCGTAAAGGCTCGCGGACGGGGCAAAATTGGCTCTGATCGCAGTCCTTGTGATCGGAATGTTCGGTAAAGCAGTGGGTCAGAATGATGGGGCCGTCGATGCTGCGGATGGCCTCAAGCGCAGTGATATCGCGTGGATCGCGGGCCAGCCGATACCCCCCGGAGGCGCCTTGCTCAGACGTCAACAGTCCGTTGCGCACCAGGGTCTGCAGGACTTTGGACAGCAACGGCAGCGGAATGCGATAGAGTTCGGCCATGTCCTTGGCGGACGCCGTCCCGGTTTGCCGGGAAAGATGCCGCAGGGCGATGAGTCCGTAATCCGCTTTCTTGGTCAGCTTGAGCATGTAAGACCGTTTCGGTCCAATATTAGAATACCAGGGGGTTGCACTCCTGTCAAGAAACTGTAAGTGTCTGAGTTACAATTGATTAGAACCTATGAATCAGACGCCAAAGCCGGTTCGCGTCCCCGACTTCGGGGAAAAGAAGCGCCGCGGGGAGAAGATCACCATCCTGACGGCATATGACGCCACCATGGCTCGGTTGATCGACCGGGCGGGGCTGGACGCGATCCTTGTAGGGGACTCGCTGGGCATGGTGATCATGGGGTGCGAAACTACGCTCAGCGTCACGATGGACATCGCGGTGCACCACACCCGCGCCGTGGCGAAGGGCACCAAACACGCGTTGGTAATTGGGGACATGCCTTTCCTGACCTATCATGCCGGTGTGGACGATGCGGTTCGCAATGCGGGACGCATGCTGCAAGAGGGTGGGGCGGCCGCGGTGAAGTTGGAGGGCGGGCAGGCGATCGCCGGTGTGGTGGCGCGTTTGGTGGAGATCGGGATTCCTGTTATGGGCCACCTCGGGGTGATCCCGCAATCCGTGCATCGGCTGGGCGGGCATCGCAAGCTGGGGATGAGCGAGTCCGAAAAGCTGCTGCAGGAAGCCAAGGTGTTGGAGCAGGCGGGGGCGTTTTCGATTGTATTGGAATCGATTCCGTCGGATATCGCGCAGCAGATTACGGAAAGTATTTCGATTCCGACCATCGGTATCGGTGCTGGGCCGCACTGCGATGGACAAGTGTTGGTGAGCTACGACGCGTTCGGACTGTTCAACGAATTCGTTCCCTCCTTTGTAAAGCGCTACGCCGAGCTGGGCGAGGAAGTGGTGCGTGCGGCCAGCGAGTACGCAGCTGAGGTGCGGGACGGGCGGTTCCCGAAGTGAGTGCTGTTGTACTGAACAGCATTGCGGGAATGCGCGCGGCAGTCCGCGACGCGCGCGCGCAGGGGCTCACGATTGGCGTCGTTCCGACCATGGGCGCGTTGCATGAAGGGCATGCGGAGCTGATCCGGCGGGCTCGCGAGGCGAATGGCTACGTCGTGGTCACCGTTTTTGTGAACCCCATTCAGTTTGATCGCAAGGAAGATCTGGAGCGCTATCCTCGGGACTTGGCGACGGATGTGGCCCTGTGCGAGCGGCTGGGGACCGACGCCGTCTTTGCGCCGGACGCGGCGGAGATGTATCCGGGGGAGCTGTTGACATCTGTCGACGTCGCCAGCGTGTCCAGCGCACTCGAAGGGGAGTTTCGGCCAGGACACTTCAAAGGTGTCGCCACGGTGGTGGCCAAGCTGCTGAATATTGTGCAGCCCGATCGCGCCTATTTCGGCGAAAAGGATGCCCAGCAGCTGGCGGTGATTCAGAAGATGGTGGCGGATCTGAACATGCCGGTGACGATCGTGCCGGTGGCCACGGTGCGGGAATCCGATGGTCTGGCCCTGAGTTCTCGCAATCGTTTACTGACGGCTGAGGATCGGAAGGTAGCCCCGGCGCTCTATCGAGCCCTCTCGGCAGCTCGCGCGCAGGTACAATCCGGTTCCTCGGACGCCGCGGAAGTACGCGCCGCTGCAATGGCGATTCTAGCGGAGGCTCCGGAAATCCGGGTCCAGTATCTGGAGGTTGCGGACGCCGCGACGATGCTGCCGGTGGCGCGAATCGGCGGGCCGGCGCGGGTGGCGGCTGCCGTATGGTTGGGCAAGGTCCGATTGATCGATAACGTGTTGGTTTGAAACATTTTCTCGTACGCGGACTATACTTTTTAGATATGAAGAAACTCGCATTGGTGTTCTGTTGTATCGGGAGTCTGGCTTGGGCGGATCAGGTTACGCTCAGCAACGGAGATCGTTTTACCGGCACGATCCTGCATAGCGACACCAAAGAACTAATTCTGGAGACTCCGGCGGCGGGCAAGGTGACGATCGCTTGGATCACGATCGCCAGCATTACGGCCGATGGTCCCGTTTACATAGGTCTGGCGGACGGGCAGACGGTGGCGGGCGCGGTACAGATCGCCAACGGGCAGGTTCGGGTGCAAACCCAGGCAGCGGGACCAGTGACAACGGCGCTGGCCAACGTGCGGACGCTCCGCAATCAGGCCGAGCAAACAGCTTACGAGACGCAAGCCGAGCGGCTGCGGAATCCGCGCCTGGTGGATCTGTGGACGGGGTTTTTGGATTTGGGATACGCGGCTACCCAAGGTAACGCGGAAACTCAGACGTTTACGCTCTCGGCGCGGGCGGATCGGGCCACTACCCGGGACAAGATCGGCGTGTACTACACGTCCATCTTTGCGTCGAATGACACGTCGGGAGCGAAGTTGACTACCGCCAACGCCAAGCGCGGAGGCGTTGTCTACGATGTGAATCTCAATAAGCAATGGTTCGCGTGGGGTGCGGTGGATCTGGAATCGGACGAATTTCAAAAGCTGGACTTGCGCTTTGTGCCGGCAGGCGGCGCGGGGCATCACACCATCAACACAGACACCACCAAGCTGGACTTTCGGCTCGGCGTCACGGGGAATCGTGAATTTTTCTCCACCGGGCTGAAGAGAAATTCCGCTGAGATTCTGTTAGGAGAAGACTTCGCGCACAATTTTTCCAAGACGACGTCGATTCAGCAGCATGTGCGGTTTTTTCCGAATGTCTCGAATAGCGGGGCGTACCGCATGAATTTTGATACGACCTTCGCCGCGGCGTTGAAGAAATGGTTTTCTTTGCAGTTCACGTTTAGCGATCGCTATTTGAGCAATCCTGTGCCGGGTCGCAAGAGTAACGACATGCTTTACAGTACGGGCGTGCGGGTTACGTTCGCGCCATAGGAACCGAGGCGGCATGCAGCCACTACTTCGTTGCCGCGGCTTGCTGGTCTTGGCTTCGGGCCTTTTCCCGGCTTTGGAAATGTTTCGGCCAGGGGGGTAGTTGTCAAGAGGGAATCGGCTGCGATATCCTTAGGGTTCCATGGCGAATACTATCACCGCGCAGAAGCGCGTCCGCATCACTGAACACCGCACGGCGGTGAACCAGACCCGTAAGACCCGCCTGCGCCACCAGATCCGCAAAATGCGCCGTCTGTTGGAAGCGAAGGACGCTGCTGGTGCCACCTCGGCCATCCCGCAGACGTATTCCTTGATCGACCGCGCCGCTAAGTGGGGCATCATCAAGAAGAATACGGCGTCCCGCTACAAGAGCCGTTTGACGGCTCGCCTGGCGAAGCTTAAGAAGTAAGCCAAGCTTAAGAAGTAATCACCGCGCCGTTAGCGCGAGGATCATTTCTTCCATCACAATGCGGTCGTCCGGCCGCACGTCCCGCAGATCGCGGTCGGCGCGAAATACCCGTTCCACTGCTTCTTCCAATCGTTTGCGCGGAAACGCTTCCGCCGTCTGCTCGATTTGCCGAGCCCGTTCCGGCCAGATGCGCGCACCTAGTTTGTTGAAGTGAGCTTGGATCGCACCGGCTCCTCGCAATCCTGCTTCCCTGGCCGCCAACGCCATGCGGAACTGCGTCCCCAGGAAGGTCAGCGCCAAGGGCATGTATTCGCCTTCCTTGGACAACGTGTCCAGGATCTCGAACGCCCGGTTCCGATCGCTTCGTCCCAGCGCGGCTACCAGGGCGAAGATCGTGGTCGCCTGGGCATCGGCCACCAAAGCAGCGATATCGGCGGCGGTTACTTTGCGTTCGGTGCCGGCATAGAGGCTGAGCTTTTCGATTTCGTTCGCCAGGCGCGCGGCGTCGCCTCCCGTGGCATCCAGCAGCAGGGCGAGCTCGGCCAACCCCAACTTCAATTGCACGTCTTTCGCAAGCCGCTGCGCTAGCGCACGCGCGGCGTCCGGAGAGTAGGGCCGAAATTCGACCACCGCGGGCACGGCGGAGAAGTATTTTTGGACCCGCTCCAGCTTAGCTTTATCCTCGCCGTCGAAATCGTAGCGGGAGCAATCGATGACTAACACGGTCCCAGGCGTGGGAGCGCGCAAGTAGGCGGTGAGCGCATCCACGTCGCCGGGAGCAGCAGACTCATCGTCGTCGCTGGCAGCGGCCCGAGCACGCGGAACGGCCACCTCGGCGCTGGCGAGCCAGATAAGCCGTTCACGAGCGAACAGGGACATGGACCGCGCATCGTCCACCGCGGCGGCCAGCGGTATCTCACTTAGATCGTGGCGGGTGAATCCATCTTCGCGGGCTGCTTCCGGAAGCGTGGCGCTAAACAAAGCCCGGCGGCAGCGTTCGCGTTCGAAGGCCTCCGGACCCAGGAACAGGTACACCGGTTCGGGGCCGTCCTTCTTCAGCTTGGAAAGAAACTGATCCGGCGTCATCAGAAGTTTTCCAGAATCGCCGTGACCACGCGTTGTGCGACGCGTTCACTGGCGCGCCGCAACGCCAGATCGCTTTCTTCAAAATAGGCGCTGGCGTCCGGACTGATTTGGTAGGATTCCTTCACCTCGAAGGTCGCTTGTTGATAGAGCACTTTCCCGGTAGCCCGCTCCACCAGCTTGACCTGCAGCGTAACCCGCAAATCCGCCACATTGGCGCGCTGGGCCACGGGATCGAAGATGGTGGGATTGAAAGCGTAGGTCAGGATGTTGCCTTCGAGGATCATATCCGCCTGCCCGGGATTTGAAACAACGCGATAACGCGTGTGCGCGATAAACTCGTTCGCGAACGCCTGCGGCATGACGTCGGTCAGTTTGTAGCGAGCCGTGGTATTTCCGAACGCCGGAATGGAGACGGACTTCAAGTTGGGCGGCAGCAGGCTGCCTTTGCCGGCGGTCTGATAACCACAACTGCCCAGGACAGCGGCCAGTACTGCGACAGCGATCCTCATAGCCTCTCCTTTGCCACAGCCACCGCGTTTTCAGCAGTCAGGCGCAGGTTGTCAGCCACCATCCAAATCCAACACGCGCGAGGGTTGTTGCGATCCGCCAGGATGGCTCCTACGCTCAATCCACTTTGACCGGCGATTTGGGCGTTCGACGGTGGTTCATCGGGACGAACATCCACACCAGCTTCGGTCAATTTTGCGGTCAATACTTTCGCGCCGGGATTCTCGTCGAACTCCACCCACATGGAGATGCTATGCCCGTGAAACACCGGCGCCTGAATCAAACGCACGGACGGCATGGGTAAGTTTGGCCAGGCGGAGAGCAGGGAAGCGGTGTGACGCTCCACGCGCTGTTCAACCTCTTCGAGGGGCTCCAACGCTTCTTCACCAAACCGGGAGAGCAAATTAAACGCCAGTTGGGTATCGAAAACCTCGGTATCCAGTTTCTTGAAGGACAGCACGCCGACGGTTTGCTTACGGAGTTCTTCGATGCCGCCTTGGCCGCGCTCGCTGGCCGGCTCGAAAATATGCGCCACGCAGCGCCGGACCGGAGCCACCGCAGCCAGCCGCGTAAGCAGCATGGTTAGCGCAACTGCGGCGGGATGGGCAATGACGTCGAGCACGGAGACGGGATGTTCTGCGGACGGCAGTTCCGCCGACGGAGCTCGCAGCTTGGCGGCTGGCAGCTCATCCAAGGTCCCGGTGAGGTCGATCAAGTGCGGACCTTTTTCAGGATTGATCTTGAGTGCGCGCCGGCTGGACGCGGCGGTCCCAGCGAGGAAAGCTACCGCGGCGCCCTCCAGGCTCTCCGCGTTCAGTGGCGCGAGCACGGCCGCGTCTTCGTCGGCGATGCTGAGCACGTTGGACGGTTTTGCCGACGCCGAAATCAGTTGCACGCGGGGGGCGGGCGCTACGCCGTCCAGCAATTCGCGAAGTTCCCGCGCGAGGAGTGAGTCTCCGCCTACCACCGCCACTAAAGGTCGTTGAGAAGTTTTAGCCAACCTGATGCTCCGGACGAGGGGTCGATGACGGATGGCTGCCACGGAAGCGGCGGCGGAGGATACCCCCGACACGAATGATGATCCCGCTGAGAACGTAGCCAACCGACATGATCAGTAAGACGGGCTGCGGAAACGCCCACACCAGGTAGATGAGCGCGCCAGCCAGAACAAAAGAGACCGGCGACTGCGGACGCACCAGGTTCAGATCCTTGAAACTGGGATAGCGCCACGTGCTCACCATCAGAAAAGACAGCAGCGCCAACAACGCGAGCCAGGCTACCGAGTAACCCCACCAGCGCAGCGGCGTACTCTCCGCGGCGAAAATGATGGCGGCCACCGCGGCAGCCGCTGAAGGAATCGGCATGCCGACAAAATACTTGCGGTCCGGGCGGCCGGGATTTTTCGGAACTGGATTGGTCTGCACGTTAAAGCGAGCCAATCGCATCGCCCCGCAGAGCAAGTAAAGAAACGCGAAGAAGTATCCAGCCCGGCGCAAATGCTCCAAGGTGAAAGGGTCCGGAGGCGCGCTGGTAAACTCAATGCCCCAGGCGAAGGCCATCACTGCGGGCGCAATGCCGAAGGTGATTACGTCCGCCAAGGAATCCATCTCACGGCCGAAGTCGCTGACGGTGTTGGTCATGCGGGCGATGCGGCCGTCCAAGCCATCCAGCACCACGGCGACGCCGATCCCAATGGCCGCATACGAAAAATGCAGGCTGGCGGAAAGGTCGCCAGCCGAAGTCAGCATTGCCCCGCGGAAAGATTCCACCAACGCGTAGAAGCCGAGAAAAACATTTCCCGCCGTGAAAAAGGTCGGCAGCGCATAGGCAGCGCGCCGGGGTCTGCGATCCGGCGAACGCGGATCAATCAAACGCTCTGGAAGACTCTTCATGCCGTCACGTCTTTCGTCCCTGCGATCTGGGCGATCACGGATAATCCCGCTGTCACCCTGCTTCCTACTGTTGCGGTAACCTGCCACTCCGGCCCCAGGAAAATATCCACTCGAGATCCAAATTTGATCAGGCCGATGCGTTCCCCCGCGGTCAACACATCGCCCGTGCGTTTGTAGCAAATGATCCGGCGCGCGATCAATCCCGCGATCTGGCTGAAGACTACCTTGGTGGATCGTCCCCCCACGGAGCCCTCCACCGTCAGGATATTCTGCTCATTCGCCGAACTGGCGTTGGGATTCGCCGCGTTCAGGAAATCGCCCTTTTTGTATTCAATCTTGGTGATCTTGCCTGGAATGGGCGTGCGGTTCACATGCACGTCAAAAATATTCAGGAAGATGCTGATTCGCGAACCTCCGGCATCGTCCTGCTTGACCGCCACCACTTTCCCGTCCGCGGGTGAAACGGCCACTGGTCCGGAGGGCGTCTGCCGATCCGGATCGCGAAAGAAGTTCAAGCAAAATACGGCCAGAATGTAGAAGGGAATGGCCCAAGGCCAGCCCACCAGATAGGTGACGGCCGCCGCGCCAGCCAAGCAGCCCAGCGCGTAGGTAAAGCCATAAGACAGCATTCCCCTCTATTGTCGCATCTCTTATTAGTTCAACCACGTTAATACAGCGGCGGTGCGGCGCCCTGGCCTTGCGGCATATAATCGGTTGAAATGCCTGCGCGAGCGCAACACCTTCATACCTACTTCCTTTTCCCGTTTTCCATCGATAAGGAAGGCGTCCGCGAAACGCACGGCCATATCTGGAAAGACACCACCCGCTGGATTGATGGCTTGGATGAATGGTTGGCGTCCCACAAACCGCCGTACCTGGATTTGATTTGGAAACGCTCGCCGTACACGCACTTCGATCTGAACTCGCGTGCGTACCAGGACATGATCTTCTTCCATCCCATTGTCCGCCGTGTTTTCTTCGATACCACCGGACAGGCTGGAAGCCGTGAAGCACTGCTGCGTTGTTACACGATGAAGCCGGCCGTGGGCGCGAAGCTTTTTTACGAGTGTGAGGACAATAAGGGCCGTGCCGCGTCGGTCGAGATCACGGATCTGCGGTTGTTCCTGTTCGCCAACGGGATCGGCATCCTATCTATTGGCGTGGAAGCGTTCAACCTGCCCATGAAGGAAGCGCTGTGGATCAACGAATCCATGCGCAAGGTATACCCATCCAGCGCGCGCCAGATCCGCGAGGGCCGCTCGCCCAGTAAGTCCTCTCTGGTGCTGCTGCAAAACGGCCAGCGCACCCGCCTGGCGGAGGAGACCGCGGAGACCGGTGTAATGGTGGGATTCCAGCCACCACTGGCCCGCACCATTAAATCGCTGATCTACTTCGCCGAATACAACAAGCAGGAGTTCGAGCCGGTTCTGGACGAGCGCATGATCGTCTACACTTACCTCCAGATCGATCCGGGAAGCGTGCCTGCGGGGTTCATCGAATCGGAAGACTATCAGATTCTGCTCAGCCGGATTCTCTATGTGGAGAATGACGGAGACACGTTTCGCTATGAGGTCAACTTCCTGCGCGAGCGAATGCAGGAACACCTCTACCGCCGCTGGGCGCATCAGGGAACCTATTACGGCTTTACCGGGTTTAGCAACGTCACCGTCGCCTTGGGACAATTCGACTGCGACAGCCATCAGTTGGCGGAAGGCTTTCTGATCCACCGTATGTTCGATTCCCGCTATTACCTAATGGCGCTGGTATCGCTTTTTTATCGCGCGACATTGTTGGACTTCGGGGAGCGAACAGCCTTGGTCTCGCGGCGGCTGTATGAGTCGGACGTCCATTTGACTCCCGAAAATGTTCTAGCCGCCAACGAACTGCGCGCGGAGTACCTGCACTTCTCTAACTACTGGCACTTCGTCGAGCTTGCGAACAAAGAGGAAGAGTTGGAGCATTTCGAACTGCAATGCCGCTTCTATCGCATCGGCGATATGAAGGCGGAAGTCGAAGGCGAAGTGGAGTCGCTGGGAGCGTCGCTGCAGGATCACTACCAGTTCCGCAACACAGAGGCGATCAACCGAGTGGCCATGCTCAGCCTGATTTTGGGTATTGGCGCGCTGACCACCGGCTTCTATGGGATGAACTTCGGACGAACGTTCGCGGAAGTGATCTTTGAGCCGATGGGTTCCTGGCCTATAGTGCATATGCTCTCGATCGCATTCGTCGTCGTGCTCGCGATCAGCACCCTGCTGTTCTCCGTATATGTGGTCGCGACGAATTGGACGGATTACCGGGACATTCTGGATCCGCGCGGGAAAAAAGCGCGCTCTCGCAGTTTGCGGCGCGATGCCTGACCTTTAGCGTTCCGTGGCTAAAGTCGCGCCGTTCAGCAGGGCCACCCGTGTCGGAGTTTGCCGAAGCTGCAAAGAGAAGGGCTGCGTCTGGCTTCCGATCTTCACCCATTCCACTTGCCGCTCGGCGTTGCCGTACTGAATCTCCACGGGGATCTCGATGGAGTATTCAGTGGACAGACTTTGCTGCGAGTCGGCAGAGAGTTCCAGGGTGCCGGTGAGCCGCACATTCGGCGCGCGGCCAGTGGTGCTGTAGCGCAGGCGAACCGCAGGCACCCCCGTCGATCGCACCCAGCTATCGAAGAAGCTGTCCATCGCTTCGTCGGAGGCCGGCTTCAAAAATTCCTTAGCCAGATTTTGCAAGTCCCGCGTAGTAAGAATCTTGTATTCGAAGCGGCGCCGCAGCTCTGCCAGCATCCCGAGGAAGGCTTTGTCGCCCAGCCGTTGGTGCAACATATGGTATACCCAGGCGCCCTTTTCATACGTGATAAGCCGCCAGGTTTCCGGGTCGCGAGCCGACTCCAGGCGATAGCCCCACATCAATGGCCCGAACGATTCGACCGTGCCGCCATCCAGGCTTTCCATGAGCAGATCGCGTCGAAATTCGTTCAACTCCGCTTGTAAAGCCCCCGCGCCGCGCTTCTTCTCCAGCCACAGAAGGGCGGAATAGTGCGCCAAGCCTTCCACGATCCATTCGTCCTGATAACTTTCCACTGCCACCACGTTGCCCCACCATTGATGGGCCACTTCGTGAGCCACCATCAGATCCGAAAAAAATGTCTTTTGACGCGAATCCTGGACATTCTGCGGCCTCTGGCGTTCTTCAATATAGGACAGTGTGGATAAGTAGATCAGTCCTGGAAACCCTTGTCCCGCGGTTCCCGGCATGGGTGATACGGTCAGTGTCTTCAGCGGCGGAGGACCAAATAGCGAGCTGAAGAACTGCAGCGATTCGGCGACGTCGGCCGCGACGGCCTCCATGCGCCCAAGCGGGTCCGGCGCTGGCGGAGTCTGGATGATCGTAGTGGTTTGCTGTCCCGCATTCGGGGTGCCGCGGTACAAGGGCCGAATGGGCCCAGCCACTACCGTAGCCCTGGGCTGTGGCCTTAGCGCCGGGTCCAGCCCGCGATTGCCGTAGACATCCACGGTCAGGCCCGCGGTCACATTTGTAGTCCGGGCATAGTGACCCAGATTGAAACCCGCAATGCGGATGGGCACCGGAGTTCGCCGCCGCGTGACGTGCCATTCGCCATCGGTATGATCCTCCACTACCTCGCCGGGGGTCACCAGGGTTAGATCCTTGGGGTAGCGGAATTCCAAATCGTATTCGGAGAACTCCAGGGCCGCGCGCGGGTACCAATTTGCACGAGCGCCCACCGAATAAACGCCGCTGCCGCGGTCGCCAATCACCGCGCCTTCATGCTCAAATTCAATTTCATGCGTGCTGCCCGGCGCGAGAGACTCCGGCACCACCGCCAGAACCAAATCGTTTTCGTCCACCCGCAAGGCCCGGCCGCGCGCGGATTCCTGAACGGACAACTCGACATTCAGCCCATCCATGCGGCCGGCCGTGATCTTCTCGGCGCGCGAGATTCCGAACGCCAACGCCCGGATCGGATTCTTGCCCACCGTGATTCTTGCTTTGGTGACCGCCGTCAGCCGTAAGTTCTCGTCCACGGAGGCGGAGATCACATAAGAACTCACCAGGAACGGCCGCTCATAGGCTGGAGTGGATCCCAAGCGTACGGCGCGCGCGGGGAAACTGGTCCACACGTCGTAGGCCACCCAACCGTTTCGCTCCACCAATTGCCCCAGCATGATCTGGTCGTCGCTCAGCGGATCATACATCACGTCAAGAGTTCCCACCCGCTCACTCTGCAAAGCAGCAAACAAAAATCCGCCGCCTGGACGAACCGGCGCGAGCAGATCCGCCACCGTCCGCTGCGTCAAACTGTCATTGAGGTTGGCTAAGACGGGATTCCAGCGTTCGGCCATAGCGGGGCCCATTTCGGGGACGGGCCGGCCACGGCCCCCGGCGGCTATCTCGTCCATCAATGCTCGCGCGGAACCGTCGGTAAACGTCATGACGGCGGTAGTGAAATGCTCGTCCAGGTTGGGGGTCTTGGCATACTTTGCCAGGGATTTGCGCTCGTCGGGACGGGGCGGCAGCAGCAGGATTTCGCCGTCGGCAACTTCTTCGCTGCCCGCGAATACCGCTGAAAGGCGTTCCCCGGCGACGGGTTTGGAAAAGATCAGATAGCCATCATTGAAGTACAGCTTGATGTCATCGCGGTAAAACGCTAGATCGCGGACTAGATAGCACTGATCGGGATCGAGAGTGGAATTCCGAATTGCTTGCGAGAGCTCCGACGCAGTGATGGGCGATTGGCGCTGCCCGTGCGCGCCTAAAACCGCTAGAAGTATCCCGGTGAGACAAAGGACTGGTCTCGAAAGATGGGGTTTGCCGCGCGTCAAGCACCGCCTCCCAGCGGTCAGATGTACATTTCTTCGTCGAGCGTGGCGCTCTCCGGATTCCGGCGGCGGTTCATCAGGTACTGAATCGCAGCGCCGATTCCCGCAGCCAGACCGGTCACGCCACGGATCGGTTTCAGGACACCCTTATGCAGCAAAGCGACGGTGCTCTCGACGCGTTCCAGTGCATCCTCGACGATAGTCTCGGCGTACGCCAGTTGCTTCGACGTGCGGTCGGACACATCGCCGATGAGGCTTTCTATCTGCTTCATCTGCCTTTGGCCGGTATCCAGAATCTGGTTGGATTTTTGGCGGATTTCGATGATCGTCATCCGCCCTTCCTGGGCCGTGGATTTCGCCACCTCCAGCAGTTCTTCCACTTTGGGCATGACCGTCAGCACACGTTCCTGGACGGCCTGGGTCGCCTTGTACATTCCGAACAGCAAGCCGGCCTGAATCACCAGCGCCACCGCGGAAACGCACACGGCCCCTGCCATAATTACCAGCAACGTCGATTGATCCATGTCCGCTCCGATACAGTCTTTTAGTCGACTTCCGTGCTGGCGGCTTCGCGATATGCTTGCCGGCCTGCGTCCACCGCGGCGCTCAAGTTTTCCTTGCCACGTTGCAGAGTTTGCTTGCCGCGATCCAGAGCCTCGGCGGCGGTTTCCTGCAGGTCGCTAGAGCGGCGCTTTACGTACTCCGCGCCTTCCTGGGCCTTGGATTTCAGGATCTGTCGTGTTTCGGCTCCGGCTTTGGGCGCGAATAGCACACCTGCCGCGATTCCCAGCCCCATGCCCAACAGAAAGTAGGGCAGCTTGTTGTCCTCTTCCATATATGTATCCTCTTCACTACGATATCTCTTGGCCACGGCGGCTCCCTTCTGCATCCCCAGCATAGCTTAATTCGCGTGCGGAAGACTTCGTTCAGTGGATACCCGCAGCAGCGTTTAGTTGCGCGGGGCCATAGTGAAAAGCGCGCTTTCTCCCTTTGCATCGAAAATCTTGACGATGGCGTCCCGCCGCGCCAGCAGAGCCTTGATCTCGGCACCAGTGGCGTAGGACTTCAATTCCTTGCTCAACGACTTCTCTTCCAGTTGTTTCAGTTTGGCCAGCACGTCGCGGTCGATCAAGGTGAGAGCCGCCGGGTTTTGCAATTCCTTATTCTGCCGGAACGCCCGCGTGTGATCGATCAGCCAGAGGCGCCAGCCTTTATCGATCTGCATGTTGCCCACATTGCGATCAGTGTTGGCGATGAGTTGGTCGAGCATCTTCATCAGTGCCACGTCCTGCTGCCATACCAGTGCGTTGGGCGACGACGCATTCTGCTTCTGACGCTCGCCCTCGTCCATCAGGACGTTGTCAATCCACCAGGTAAACGCTCCGGCCTTGGCCTCGAACCCGCGCTCCACCGACGGGGGCACCATGCCGCCCAGGCCAATCAACCGCGCCAGCTTCCATGCCGCGACGTTATATCGATACGAGTCCCTAAAGTTCAACTCGGTCTTACCGCCCTGAGGTACAAACACCTGTTTGTAATCGTCGATCGTCTGGACGCTGGCGTCGTGGGTTATGACGCCATCCGTTAATGTCACCCGCGATGTCGCCGTAACGCCCTTGGAGACGCCTTTTACGAGCCGCAGCTTGGCTTTCTTCAGAAATGCTTCCTGCTGCTCCCACGAAAGTGGTGTCGTTGCTGGAGCACTGGCCTGCTGCGCCAGGGCTGAGCCCACCCACAAAAAGCTGAACACCGCTGTTGCTGCAATCCGCAAGATTTTAGTTCGCATTGTGTCTCCTCAGGTTGGCAATCAATATGAGGAATCTTATCACTCTTCAAAGTTGTTAGCTTCAAAGTTGTTGGCGGGCCAGGGAAGCGCTTATAGTAAACTGAATTCCCACAACTGTGCGCCCAGGCATCTCCATTTCGCCGCTGATTCGCAAGGCCATCCTGATCGCGTTTCTGATGATGGCATGGCAGGTGGCCGCCAAATCCGCACGCGACGCGCTATTCCTGGGCGTGTTCGCCACAACCGCGCTGCTTCCCGTTAAGGGAGCCTCCGCAGTGCTCTCGATTCTTCTAGCCCTGGGCGGAGCGGCGTTGTTGCGGCGCGCTGGCCCAGGCCGCCTCATCCCGATGGCATTCCTGCTGAGTGGAGGCCTGCATGTTATCCAGTGGCTGCTATTCGATTCCTTTCGCCAGCCCCTGGCCGTGTTCATCTACCTGCACGTCACCGCCTTCGGACCGTTGTTGCTGAGCGGATTCTGGGCTTTGACAAATGAATGCCTGGACGCCCGCGAGGCGCGCCGCAGTTTCGGTCAGATCGCCGGTTTCGGTACCTTGGGAGCCGTCGCCGGAGGCTTGATCGCCTGGGGCCTGGGCAAAGTAACGTCGCCTCCCGGTCTCTTGCTTTTGATGGCCGCCTTGCAGTTCCTCGCCAGCGCTGTGTTGTTCTGGTTCGCCCGTGCCGCCACCACACTACGGGCCGAGGAGGAGCAGAGCTTTCCAGAAATCATCTCCGCCGCACCGTACTTACTCCGCCTGGCCGTATTTGTCCTGCTGATCTCCATGAGCGCCGCCGCTCTGGATTATCTGTTCAGCGTTCGCGCCGTCGCCGAATATGGACGCGGACCCAAGCTGGCCCAGTTCTACAACCTGTATTACGCCGCCACTTACGCGGGCGCCTTCCTGTTACAAGCCGTGGCCAGCCGCTTGTGGATGAAACGCTTTGGTCCCGGAGGAACCGTCGCCGTCCTGCCCGCCGCCGTGATGGGCGGCAGCCTGCTCTCCATGGCCCTGCCTGGAGCCGCGCCCATCATCGTGAACCGGGCTCTGGAACAGTTGCTGCGAGGTTCCTTCTTCCGCTCCGGTTGCGAATTGTTCTACACGCCCATGCCGCCCGCGGAAAAGCGCGTGACGAAGCCGGTAATCGACATCGGCATGGATCGCCTGGGAGATGGCCTGGCGCAAGCGGCCATGCGGTTGATGCTGGATCTGCCGGCCACCGTTTTTACACAAGCCGTTCTGCTGATGACGGTGGGCCTTTCGGCGGCCGCAACCTGGCTCGCGCTGCGACTCGATCGCTCTTACGTCACGGTCCTGGAACGCGGCTTGGCGCGGCAGACGGTTTCCATGGACGCCGAGGACGCGCAAGACGCGGTGACTCGCTCCGTAGTGCTGCAAACCGGGACCACTTCCATTACCGGCGGCGAATATACAGGTTCGCGTGGGGAGATGCGTGCGGCGCAAGTTCCCATTGAGGATCCCATCGTGCTGCGCTTGGCCGAGCTCCGCAGCGGCGATACATCGCGCGTCCGCCGAGCCATCACTCAGGCGGGCCTACCGGAGCCCGTCATCGTGGCCCAGTTAATCGAACTCCTCAGCCGCGACGAGGTGGCCCGCCCGGCCTTCGAAACACTGCGCGGCGTTGCTCCCAACATCACCGGCCAACTGGTGGACCGTTTAGCCGATACTACCGCCGATCTGAAAGTGCGGCGTCGCATTCCGCGCATTCTGGCGTCCTCGAGAAGTCTCATCGCATGGGATGGCTTGATCCGCCAGCTGAACGATCAGAGCTTCGAGATTCGCTACCGCTGCGGTCGTGCGCTCACCGAGGTCGCCGAACGGCATCCCGAGTTCCGCCCGCATCCGGACGGCATCTTCGCCGCCGTGTCCCGCGAGCTGGCCAGCCGTGCCACCCAGGCGGCGGGGTTGGCCTCGTCGGAATCCCAAGTCAATCCTCCCGATAGAGAGAATCAGCGCTGGACCCATATGGCGAATCTTCTCGCCCTGGTGCTGCCTCCGCAATCCGTACGCTTGGCATTCCGCGCGCTACAGGCCAGCGACTCCAAATTGCGCGCCACGGCGCTCGAGTACCTGGAAAGCGTTTTGCCGATCGGCCTGCGCCGTCAAATGGCCGCCCAATTTGAAGGCGCCACACCCCCACCCTCGCGTGCGGAGTCCGCACCAAAGATTCTCGCCAAATTAGAAAAATTAGCTGAGTTGGAAAATTTACCCCAAGAGTCCGCCCGCCCGCTGGCAGGCGACGACTAATTCGGGGAGTCGGCCCATCCCGCTAAGGCCGCTTCGGAACCCAGCAGTTTGGCCGAGCCACAAACGCCACCACGCCGTCCTGATTGTACGCAGTGCACGTCAGCGAAACGATCCCAAACCCCGGGTTAGACTTCGAAAGTCGAATGCTCTTCACTTCCGTCTCCACGCGCAGCGTATCCCCAGGCCGCACCGGCACGGGCCACTCCAGGCCCTCCACGCCCATCCCCAACATCGGCGTGTCTCCCAGAAACTTCGATTCCGCGTTCAACTTCATCACCAGAGCGGCCGTGTGCCAGCCACTGGCGATCAAGCCTTTGAAGGGACCACTGGCCGCCGCCTCGCGATCGATATGTATCGGCTGCGGATCGTAGCGGCGCGCGAACTCCAGTATCTCTTCCTCGCTCACCTGAATCGCGATGGTCCGGTACACATGCCCGATGGACAAATCTTCTAAATACTGGTTCATGAGGGTTAGAGTTTCAGCAGCGCCCGTAATCGCTTGGCCTGCGCGCGACTCACCGGAATCTCGGTCTGCTTCTTGTCATCCATCCGTAATTGGAAACTTGATTTGAACCAAGGGATTACTTCTTTGATCCGATTCACGTTCACCAGGTAGGAACGATGCACGCGCCAGAAAACATCCGCGTCCAGGTTGGACTGCAATTCTTCAATCGTGCGGTAGTTCGATTGCCCCTCCAAATTGGAGGCGACGACCGTAATCAGTCCGTCGTCGATCGTCGCGTAGACGACATCCTGCGCATCCACCACAAAGTTCCTTTGGCTGCTGCGGACTAATAGTTTGGTGCGCTGCAAGGCAGGTTTGGGCGCAGCCGTGGAGATTTCCGTCTGTGCGGCCTTGGTCCGTTCCGCGATCATCTTGCGGGCGCGCTCCACCGCCACCTCCAGGCGCTCCGCCTCTACCGGTTTCAGCAAGTAATCCAACGCTTCCCACCGGAAGGCCTCCACTGCATACTGATCGAAAGCCGTCACCATCACAATGTGGGGCAGGGGGATTTGCTTCTCGCGCAGCGCACGGATCACGCCAAACCCATCCAAGCCGGGCATTTGCACGTCCAGGAACACCAGGTCGGGTTCCAGATCCTCGATCATGCGCGCCGCTTCCAACCCGTTGGATGCTGTCGCAATGACCTCAATGTCCTGGAAACGCTGTAGTTGGAATGCCAACTCGTCGCTGGCGAGCTTCTCGTCGTCCACCAGAATGGCAGAGATGCTCGCTGAGCTAGCCGCCGTATTTACCGGCACAGTCGCGCGATTCTGCATGAGATGTTAGTATAACGTAGATACCTTGATTGACCTCTCGCGCTTCCGCGCGGAGTTCCCTGGAGGCCGGCTGGAAGAAGTGGCAGAGCACTGCATTGGGTGAGTAAGATTGCCACGATCGTTTTTGCCGGCGGCTACTTAAAGAAGGAGTCAGCTTGTCTGCTCAGGATAACGTCCATATTGCGCCCGCTACCGGAAAATTAGGAATTTTGATCCCCGGCCTGGGCGCCGTCAGCACCACATTCATCGCGGGTGTGGAAGCCATCAAACGCGGATTGGCGCAACCCATCGGGTCCCTGACCCAGCTTTCCACCATTCGCTTGGGCAAGCGCACGGATAACCGCTCACCCATGATCAAAGACTTCGTGCCTTTGGCCGGATTGAATGATCTGGTCTTCGGCGGGTGGGATATTTTCGAAGATACCGCTTACGAATCCGCCGTGAACGCCGGAGTTCTCGAGAAGTCCCAACTCGAACAACTGAAAGAGCCTCTGTCGGCGATCAAGCCCATGACGGCGGTCTTCGATCAGGAATACGTAAAGCGCATCAACGGCCCCAACGTCAAAAAGGCCGCCAACAACATGGAAAAAGCGAAGATGCTGATGGACGACATCGAGCGTTTTCGCAAAGACAACGATTGTGCGCGCCTGGTAATGGTCTGGTGCGGCTCCACGGAAGTATTCCATACGCCCGCCCCGTGCCATCAAAGCATTGCTGCGTTTGAGGCAGCCCTGCTGGCTAACGATACAGAGATCGCTCCCAGCCAGATTTACGCGTATGCCGCCATCAAGTCCGGCGTCCCCTACGTCAACGGCGCACCGAACCTGACGACGGACACACCGGCGCTTCTGGAATTAGCGAAACAGCATAACGTCCCGGTTTGCGGCAAGGACTTCAAAACCGGCCAGACGTTCATGAAGACGCTGATCGCTCCTGGTCTCAAGGCCCGCATGCTGGGCTTGGCCGGCTGGTACTCGACGAACATTCTCGGTAACCGCGACGGCGAAGTGCTGGACGATCCCGGTTCCTTCAAATCGAAGGAAGAAACCAAGCTCAGCGTGCTGGACCAGATCCTGCAGCCCAACCTATACCCGGATCTTTATAAAGATCTGCACCACGTGGTTCGTATCAACTACTACAAGCCGCGCGGCGATCAAAAAGAGGGTTGGGACAACATCGATATCTTCGGTTGGCTCGGCTATCCGATGCAGATCAAAATCAACTTCCTGTGCCGCGATTCGATTCTGGCAGCTCCTCTGGTGCTGGATCTCGCATTGTTCATGGATCTGGCGCAGCGCGCCAACATGCGCGGGATTCAGGAATGGTTGTCCTTCTACTTCAAGGCGCCCATCACGGCCCCCGGCCTCTATCCGGAGCACGACATCTTCATTCAACTGATGAAGTTGAAAAACACGTTGCGCTGGATGCGCGGCGAAGACCTGATCACCCACCTGGGTCTGGAATATTACGACTAATCCGACCTATCCGGCAGGTTTATGAATTGTCTGGTCATCGGCGGCACGGGCTTCATCGGCCGCATTTTGGTGGCGGAACTGCTAAAGGCAGGCCATTCAGTGAGCCTGCTCCACCGCCGGCCTGCCCATAATCTGGGCAGACGCGTCAAGAACATCCAGGCGGATCGCAACGACGGTCACGCGGTCCGCACCGCTCTGGCGGGCAAACTCTTCGATGTTGTCTTCGACAACGTGTATGACTGGGAACGCGGCACCACCGCGGGCCACGTGGAATCCATCGCGCGCGCCGTCGCCAGCGACACCCTGCAGCGCTACATCTTTATGTCCAGCGTGGCCGCCTATGGGGACGGCCTGAATCATCACGAGGGCGACGCGTTAGCGCCGGATGACGAGCCCGATCTTTACGTGCGCAACAAGGCCATGAGTGAGCGTGCTCTGTTCCGCTTGCACCAAAGGATCGCTCTGCCCGTTGTCACGCTGCGTCCGCCCTTCGTCTACGGGCCTGGCCATGGCAATACTTTCTATAGAGAGGCATTTTTCTGGGACCGCCTGCGTGCCGGCCGGTCCATCATCATCCCCGGGGATGGCCGCCGCCTGATGCAGTTTGTCTACGTGCGCGACCTCGCGCTGGCCGCGGTCAAAGCGATGGAGACCCCCACCGCCGTCGGCCACGCCTTCAACATTGCCAACGCGCGGCCGATTTCACAGACGGAAGCCGTTGAAGCCTACGCCGCTGTCTGCCGCAAACCCGCCAACATGGTGCGCATCTCGCGCGAATACATCCACCGCGCCGGCGGCAATCCCATGGGTCCGAAACTGTATTTCGGGACGCACTTTGACATGCCTCCCATCACCCAGGTTACCGCCAAGACGCAGCGCATTTTGAAGCTGAAGATGACGGATTATGGCGTGGGCTTGAAAGAAACCTACAAATGGTATCTCCGCCACCACGATTTCCCGGAGCCGGATTACAGCTTTGAGGATAAGTTGCTGGCCAAAGCCCCGCGTCTGTAGTTCGCGAAATTCTACGGCAAGGCGAAGACGTAGATGCCGTGATTGTTCGTAGTCTCCGCAGCCTTGCCCCCGCGGCCTCCTCCAGCACCGCCCAGAGCCGAGACAATCGCGACATACTGCTTGCCATCTCTACCCTGGTACGTCATCGGCATCGCGCTGGCAACATAGGGCAGGGTAGTGGACCACACTTCTTTCCCCGTCCGCGAATCGAAGGCGCGGAAGCGCCGATCCGAGGTGCCGCCGCTGACGAACACCAATCCGCCGCCGGTCGCAATCGCTCCGGCGCTATTCGACGAGCCCGTATTCTGCTTGCCCGCGGGCAATGTTTCGGTGAGGCCGAGCGGAACTTCCCAGGCGAAATCGCCGGTGCGCGCATTCACCGCGATCATGCGTCCCCAGGGCGGACGGAAGCACGGCAAGTTACCCAGAGAGTTACCCTGCGCGTCCCTTGCCGGCGCGCTGAACGAGCCCACACCCATGGGAGCCGCCCGGATATATTCCACCTGACCATCCGGCTTCTCCGGATTGTATTTCGGATTCTTGATCATCCAGCCCGCCGCCGGAGCATCCTTCGTATTCACGAAAATATACTCGAGCGTGGGATCCACTGCCGACCCGCCCCAGTTCGCGCCACCCGTGAAGCCAGGGAAGATGATGGACGGACGCGCATCGTCGCCTTCCACGTGTACCGGGAATGTGGTGAACGGACCATCGCTATACAAACGGCTCTTCTCCCACAATTCCACGCACGCCGCCGAGTGCGCCGCGGTCGTGTCCTCGGGCCGCACAATATCGTCCTTACTCATGCTGGTTCGGGAAATCGGCGGGGGCTTCAGCGGGAACGGCTGGGTCGGCCAACTCTCCTCGCCCGGAACATTCGATTTCGAAACCGGCCGCTCTTCCACGCCAAACACGGGCACGCCCGTCACCCGATTCAGAATGAACATGTAGCCCGACTTGCCAACTTGCGCCAGCGCCGGAATCACTTGTCCATCCTTCCGAATATCGATCAAGCTCGGCGACGGAGGCAGGTTGTAATCCCACAATTCATGGTGCACCGTCTGGAAATACCACAACAGCTTCCCCGTGTTCGCGTCCACCGCCACCAGGGAGTTGCCGAATAAGTTCATCCCCGGCCGGTCGCCGCCGTAAAAGTTCGCGCCCGGTCCGCTTACCGGCAGGTAAAGAATCCCGCGCTCTTCATCGATCGTCAGCGTGAAGGCCCATACGTTATTGCCCGTGCGGTCTTTCCAGGTATCTTTGGCCCAAGTCTCATTACCCGTTTCGCCTTCGCGCGGGAACGTGTGGAAAGACCACAACTCCTTGCCGGTCCGCGCGTCGTACGCATGCTGCACCGGAATCTGCCCGCCGCGTTGATCCAGTTGCGGACCAATATGCGTCATTCCAGGCCCGTAGAAATTCGTGCCCAGGAATACCATGTTCTTGTACACCGTCGGCACGCCCGCGTAGGCAACCTCCAGATCGACGATGCCCTCTTTGCCGAATCCAGGATCGATCTTTCCCGTACCCGCATTCAGCCCGATCATCCGCTTCAGGCTCGTAAATAAAATGCGCGGCGGATTATTTGCATCGCCCGGCCAATACGCCACGCCTCGAAAACTAGCCAGCCCCCCCGGAGTCTCGTAGCTCCAAATCTCCTTGCCCGTTTCCGGTTCCAATGCCACAACCCGATCCCCCGCGGGCGTGTACATAATCCCGTTGACCACAATCGGCGTCACTTCCTGATAGAGTTCGGACCCGCTGGGCCCTGTAATCGTTGGCTTCCCATCGCGATTAAAGCGGTACGACCACGCCTGTTTCAATTGACCGGCGTTCTGCGTGTTGATCTGTTTCAGCGTGGAAAACTTGGTGCCCTTCAAATCGTGGGCCCACATCGGCCAGTCGCCGGCCGGGTCTCTGCGAGCCTGTGGAAGCAGCGCAGGCACCAGACTAACGGCGGCAGCCACCATGGCGATCCGGACACGCATAGAACCAACAAGCATAGAAAAACGTCCCCCCTCGGTCAAGTATATGCCGACCGAAGGCGCCCTGGTTCAGTTAGTCGTTGCTGGTGAAAATAGACCCGATCGCTCCCAGTCCGCGCGATTCCTCGCCGCCCGAATAGGGCGCCAATTCCTGCCGCATCTTCGACAGCGTCATGCTCTGGATAATCACACGCCCCGGTCCGCGCAACGTTGCCAGGAATAATCCCTCGCCGCCGAACAGCGCCGTCCGGATGCCGCCCGCCAGTTCGATGTCGTAGGTTACTGTTTCATCGAACGCCACCAGCGACCCGGTGTCCACCTGCAGAACCTCGCCCGCGGCCAGCATGAATTCCACAAAATCGCCGCCCCCGTGAATAAACACGGTCCCCGGCCCAGTGAGTTTTTCAAGAATGAATCCCTCGCCGCCAAAGAACCCCGCCCCCAGTTTGCGGACGAAAGCGATATTCAATTGCGCACTGGATTGCGCCACCAGAAAACTATCCCGCTGCACCAGAATGCTCTGTCCCGCGCGCAGATCGAACGGCTGAATGCGACCCGGATAGCTGCCCGCGAATCCCACCTCGCCCGGTCCATTGGAACGAAAGTACGTGAGGAACAGCGACTCGCCCATCAGCTTCCGCTTCACCGCGCCGAAAAGCTTCTCTCCAAATGTCTGCCCGCTCATGCGTGTTTCCCACGCTACCTGCGGCTGCTTGTAAACCATCTTGCCCGCTTCGGCGAACAATTCCTGTCCCGGCTTCAGTCGAATCCGGATGACCTGTAAGTTGTCGCCTTGGATGGTGTAATCCAAAGGCTCCATCGTGGCAGGCGTCGACGTAGTGTAGGGAGCCGCTGGTGTTGCCGGCCCCATCGCCTTGCCGCAGTGCGTGCAGAACTTCGCCGTATCGGCGTTCTCACGGCCACATCCAGTGCAAAATGCCATTGATTCCTCCTAGGTAAGCTGGAAACTGTCGCCACGCGAAGGCTGCACGGCCTCCAGCCCAAACTCGCGATGGATTACATTCGATAACGCCGCGCCCTGTCCCGGATCGCCGTGGACTAGAAACACTTTTTTCAACCCCGGCACCAGCGGCCGCATCCACTCGATCAACTCCTGCTGATCCGCGTGGCCGCTCAATTCGTCCAGCACCGCCACCTCGGCGCGCAACCGGATCGGCTCACCGTAAATCGGCACTTCAGCCCGCCGTTCCACAATCTTGCGGCCCAGTGTGTTCTCAGCCTGATAGCCGGTGATCAACACCGTGTTGCGCGGATCGGCGATGCCGTTCCTCAAGTGATGCAGCACGCGCCCCGCTTCACACATGCCGGATGCCGCCAGCACGATAAATGGTCCCCGCAAATCGTTCAGCTTCTTCGATTCGCTGGCTTCCCGCACGTATTGCAGCAGTTTGAATCCGAAGGGATCGTCGCCTTCCGTCAGGAATTTGCGCGCCTCTTCGTCGTAACACTCCGGATGCTTGCGAAACACCTCCGTAGCGTTGATCGCCAGTGGACTATCCACAAATACCGGGATGGATGGAATCTTGTGGGCGTCCATCAATTGGTGCAGCAACATTACGATCTGCTGCGTCCGCCCCACCGCGAAGCAGGGAACAATGATGTGCCCGCCACGATTCGCCGTGCGATTTACTACCGCCGCCAATTTCTCCGACGCGTCGGTAATCGCCTGATGTAAGCGGTCCCCGTAGGTGCTCTCCATGATCAGATAATCCACCGGAGGCGGCGGTGTTTGCGGATCGTGCAGGATCGGCAACCCGTGCCGCCCCACGTCTCCCGAAAAACACAGCCGCAGCCCATCGGCTTCCATCACCACGGACGACGAACCCAACATGTGTCCGGCTTCATAGCTCCGGTACTTTACACCCGGAGCAATTTCGTGATCTTCGTTGAGCGGCGCGCTGCGGAATAGTGGATACGTGTGTTCCGCGTCCACCACCGAGTACAACGGTTCGCAGACCGTCTGTTCCTGCTTCGCTTTACTGCGATACGTTAATCTGCGCCGGCAGAACTCCGTGTCTTTTTCCTGAATAAATGCCGAATCCGCGAGCATCGCCAGGCACAGATCAATGGTCGCGGGAGTCGTATAAATAGGACCCCTATAGCCATTGCGAACCAGCGTAGGAAGATTCCCGCTATGGTCGATATGCGCGTGCGACAAAATCACGCCGTCGATGCTGGAGACGGGAAACGGAAAGTGACTGTTGCGTTCAAACGCCTCCACTCGCCGGCCCTGATACATCCCGCAATCCAGCAGGAACCGCTTCCCCGCCGCCTCCACGTGATGCATGCTCCCGGTAACAGTCTTCGCGGCACCCCAGAATGTGACTTTCATTGGACTACAATCACTATACGATGCGCGCCAGCTTCTTGTTCCTGCTATCGATCACCACCCTCGTCGCCCAAAAAAAGCCCATCACCCTGGAGGCTTTGCAGGAAATCGCCCAACTGCCCTCATCCGGAGCCCCAGGGAATCCTCTCGCGTGGGCTCCCGATGGAACCCGCTTCGTATATCGCCAAGGCACGCGCCTGATCATCTATAACGCAGCCGAGCGGACCTCCAAGGAGCTGCTCGACACCGCGCCCTTGTCCAAAGCCGCCACCGATAGCATCGAGCACGAAACGGAGCCCTTCCAATGGGAAAATCGCCGCGTCACCGAATCCAACCTGCAATGGTCCTCTGCGGAAGACGCCCTTCTCTATTCCACCGGAGGCGATCTTTTCTGGATCCAAATCGCCAGCGGCGAGTGGAAGCAACTCACCAGAACTCCCGATCCCGAGCGCGACCCGAAGTTGTCGCCCGATGGTAAGACTGTCGCATTTCGCAGAGAGTGGGATCTCTACACGCTCGACATTTCCTCTGCGAAGGAACGCCGCCTGACCCGCGGCGGCAGCAGCACCCTCCGCAATGCAGGCTTGGATTGGGTTTATCCGGAAGAGTTGGACTTGAGCACCGCCTACTGGTGGTCCCCCGATTCCGCGACCATCGCGTACCTGCAATTCGACACCAGCCATGAACCCTTGCATCCGCACGCCGACTACAAAGGCCCGCGCCCGCTCTACGAGCCCGAACGCTATCCCTACGCCGGTGAAAACAATCCCGACGTGCGTTTAGGCGTCGTCTCGGCGAACGGTGGCGGAACGAAATGGTTCGACACCGGCAACACCCGCTTCGACTATTTGATTGCCCGCGTCACGTGGACGCCCGATTCCCAGAAACTCTTCGTGCTTCGTCCCAACCGCGTGCAGAGCCGCATTGAACTGCTCGCCTTCGACGTCCGCACCCGCAAAGCGTCCCCCATCCTTGAGGAGGCCGATCTTTACTGGGTGAATCTCTCCGGCGAACCGCAGTTCATCAAAAACGGCTCGCAGTTCCTGTGGCTCAGCGAGCGCGACGGCTTCCGCCACATCTACCTTTACTCCGCGGACGGCAAATTGATCCGCCAACTAACCAGCGGTCCGTGGGAAGTCACCTCCATCGACGCCGTGGAGGAAACCTCCGGCCTCGTCTATTACACCTCCAGTGAACCCAGCCCACTGGAGCGCCACCTCTACACCATCGGGCTCGACGGCCAGCCCAAACATCAGCTCACCACGGAAGCCGGAACGCACAGCATAAATCTAGGCCCGCACGCGAAGTACTACCTGCATACCTTCTCCTCGATCTCCGCCCCCGCGCGCGTCACGTTGCACTCCGGCGACGGTCGCGAAGTAGGCGTGTACCGCGAAACCGACCGCCGCGTGCTCGATCAATACAACGTCCTGCCTACCGAACTCTCCAGCTTTCGCACTCCGGATGGAGCCCAACTCTACACCCGCTTGATCCGCCCCGCCGCCTTCGATCCTGCCAGGAAATATCCCGCCGTGGTCCTGGTCTATGGAGGCCCCGGAGCCCAAGGCATCCGCAATTCCTGGCCCGCCACCGATATCGATCAAGTCCTGGCGAACGCCGGTTTTGTTGTATGGCAAGTGGATAACCGAGGCTCCACAGGCCGTGGCCACGCCTTCGAAATTCCCATCTTCCGCAACCTCGGCCCCGTCGAACTAGCCGATCAGATAGCCGGCGTCCAGCATCTGGTCTCCCTCGGTTTTGTGGATCCCGCCCGAGTAGGAGTCCGCGGCTGGAGCTACGGCGGCTTCATGACCTTGAACGCCATGCTGAACGCTCCCGATACCTTCAAAGCCGGCATCGCCGGAGCCCCCGTCACGTCCTGGCTCAACTACGACACCATCTACACGGAGCGTTATATGGACGTCCCCAAGTCCAACCCCGAAGGCTACAAAAACACCGCCCTCCCCGCCAAGGCGCGCAACCTGAAAGGCGCCCTGATGATCATGCACAACATTGAGGACGACAACGTCCTGTTCCCCAACACCTTGCAAATGATCGACGCCCTGGAGCGGGCAGGGAAGCAGTTCGACCTGGTCCTCTACACCCAAAAAGCCCACGGCGTGACCGGCCCCGAAGCCCAACACGTAAACGCTGCGATCCTAAAGTTCTTCGAACGCAACCTGCAGTAGCCGGCAAACTCCCCGGCTTGATGTGGACCTTATACTGATAGTAGGTATGAGCGACGCACGCCACCATGTCCATGAACTGAAGTCGCCGTCGGAGCGCCGCGCCGCAACGGCATCCAGGGAGAACGCCATGCCCGTTGATTTGAGCGTTACCAAAGAGCATGCCCACCAGTTACTCGACCGGCTTGGCCCCGGCCAGTTAGCCGCCGTGGTCCACTTGCTCGAAACATTTCTGGACGAAGACGGCGACACGCTCAGCCCCGCCGAAGCCAAGGCCATCGCCGAAGCGGACGAGTGGAGCAAGCACAACGACCCCATCCCTCATGAGCAGGTCCTCGCCGAGTTCGGCCTCTCCATGGCCGATTGGGAGAAGATGAGCCGCGAGCCGTAACCAGATGGCGAAACGCATCGGCTGGACTGACCAGGCCAAGGCCGACCTCCGCGGCATCGAGCAGCCCGTCGCCTTGCAGATTCTCAAAACCCTCGGCGCTACGCCTTCTCCGGCGAGGGCGCCACCAAGCAGCTTCAGGGCGTCACGCCCCCGTTACTGCGGCTCCGCGCCCAGGACCACCGCGTATTCTTGCGAGAATCGGCCGATTCGCTCAAGGTCGAACGCGTGTTGGATAGGAAAGACGCCTATCGGTGAGGGGGCCTCCCGAACTGAGCCGCCTCTGCAAAAAAGTCGATCACTTGGCCGACGAGGATCAGCGCGCCTTTGGTGATTGTGCTCGACTCGCCGGTCAAGCGCTCCAGGGTCTCAAAGGTCATGCAGGAGTTGTAGCGGCGAGATTTTTGTCCACCTGCGGAGGAGCCGGTTCCCGCTGAACGTACACGCCGCTACGATACAGGCTCCTCCCATCCTACGCAGCACATCGCCGCCAAGTTGCTCATCTAGCCGTAGTGACAATTTCCCCGTCGTACCTCAGTCGGGGCTATCCCTACTCCACCACAACCGCATAATCCGTCCAGCAAAACTCCCCGTCGTCATTCAAACTAATCGGCAGCACCAGCGGAGCCGCCTGTTGCGGGTTCGCCTGCTGATACTTCGGATCCAGAATCTTCGCGATCTCCGACCGCAGATCCTGCAAGTGCAGCCGCGTCTCGCGATCCACAGCTCTGGCCGCCGCCGTCCGCGCATTCGCGGAAATCGCCTGCAACTCCCCTCGCAGCATGGGGCGTTGATCGTCCGTAGCCCGCCCGTTCCCGTTCAACCGCGTCGCGATCAAATCCAGATAGGAGCGCTGCAAGTTTCGCCGGAACGCGTCGATCTTCACCCGCGGCTGCGACATCTCCGTAAAGATCCCCTGCCGCACATCCGCCAGGAACTCGGTGGGCTTGTAAGCCTTGGGTCCATCGATGGCCTCCTGCTCTACCAGCCGCGCGAAGCGTTGCGCGGACATCAAGGACGTCAGCACGCGCATTTGCGCAGCGCGAATCCGCGCCAACGCCCCCGCCGGCTCCATGCGCCGCAGCAGTTCCGGTTTCACGAACATCACCGGCGTCTGGAACGCGTGCGTGTTCAAAAACTTCACGGCTTCCTGCTGCCGGGCCTTAGCTACGGAAACGAACCGTACCCCCTTCTGCCCGCCGTGTTTGTCCTGTGAATCCGAACCCCCGACAATCGCGGCGACGTGATTCAGTTCCGTGGCCCATTGCCCCAGCGCACGCGCGTACACCTGTTCCAAGTCCGACCAGTCTTCGCCTTCATGCGTCGTGGCCGTCAACAGCATGTCCATCGCCCGAGCCAAATTCTTCATGCCCAGCCCGGTGGACCACACCGCGTTGCTATCCCCAACAGCCTCGGTATTCTCACCCGGATCGGCATTGTCGGAGCCCTCAGTCGAAAAGCGCAGCCACGGCGTCGCATCCTGCTCCCGCGCCCATGAGTCCAGCATCTTCTGCTCGTCATCGGACGCCGTCGTGTCCGCGATCGGCGCATAGCCCCAATGAATCGCGTACTTGTCGTACGGCCCAATCCCCGGAATCAGCAGCTTCGGATCGATCTTGTCTTCCGGCTGAACCAGGTAGTTAAACCGCGCATAATCCATGATGGTCGGTGTGTGCCCCATGGTCTTCAGCCACTGTGGATCGCGCAACTTCTCCGCTGGATAATTGGCACTGGCCTTCATGTTGTGCTGCAACCCCAGCGTGTGGCCCACCTCATGCGCCGCCACGAACTGAATCAACTCGCCCATCAAGTCATCCGGTAGCGGAAGCTTCTTGGCGCGCGGATCCAGCGGGCCCGCCTGCAGGAAATACCAGTCGCGCACCAGATTCATGACGTTGTGATAAAACTGAATGTCCGCATCGATGATCTCGCCCGTGCGCGGATCGGAAATGTGCGGCCCGCTCGCGTTCTCCGTCGTCGACGGCAGCCATCGGATCACCGAATAGCGAGCATCCTCCGCGCTCCAATTGGGATCTTCCTCCGCGGTCGGAGCCACTTTCGCTTGAATCGCGTTTTTGAATCCCGCAGCCTCAAACGCCGGTTGCCAACTCTCGATGCCCTTCTTGATATAGGGAACCCACGCCTTCGGCGTAGCCGGGTCCACGTAATACACAATCGGCTTTACCGGCTCCGAAATCGCCGCGCTGGGATCTTTCTTTTCCAATCTCCAGCGCGCGATAAAGGTTCGCCGCTCCGCCCGATGTTCCGGACGGCTGAAATCCATGGTGGACGTCGAGAAATATCCCACTCGCGAATCCGCCAGACGAGGCACCATCGGATTCTCCGGCAGCTTGACCATGCTGAAATGCATCGTCACAGTGCCCGAACCCGGCTGCATCGCCTGCTGTCCCCCGCGCCCCGGACCGCCGCCGCCGTCCACGGGATTCGTGAAGGTCTGCGTGGACTCGGCCTCGATGTTCGTCGGATACGCCGTGATCTTGTCGATGAAACTGCGCTGCGCGTCCATGCCGCGGCCACGCACCGTGTTGCGCCCGCTCATCTCCGGAATGTCGGACGTGAAAATGCGGCTCACTTCGATTACCGGCGCATCGTCTTTGCCTAAAGCTTCAATATTGAACGCCATCAGGATGGCCGGCGTATTGGCCGCGTTCACGGCCTTCGCGATCTCCGACTTCGGATCGGCAATGATGTCGTAATTAATGCTGCGCAGGAGCACGCGATTCTCACGGCGTTCCCAGCGCAACACCAGGTCCCCCACCATGCGCCCGCCGTAACCCGCGCCGATGGTGTTGCGCGCGATCTCGCCCACCAGCAGGAAATCCTTGCCCAATTCGGCTACCGGGATCTCATAGTAGTAACAAGTGTTCACATGGTGAACCTTGAAAACGCCCTCTTGTGTCTTGGTCTCCGGCAGGATCACCCGATCATAGGCTCGCGGAGCCACGTAATTCCCCTGTGTACACGTCGGCGCCGCGGCGGGCGCGCCTCCTCGTCCATTGGCGGCGGGCTTCGCCGCAGCCGGAGCGGGAGCCGGCGTATCCGGTGCTGGCGCCGGAGCCGGCGTGTCCGGTGCGGGCGCGGGAGCCGGCGTGTCCGGCGCGGGCGGGGGATCATCTTGTGCCTGGGCCATGGGGACCAGCAGTAGACCAACGGCAAGCAATAGATGTTTCACGGGTACTCCTTAACCGGCCATTTTATCAAGTTGTTACAGTAGATGTATGAAGCTCCGGATTTTGGCGCTGTGCCTTGCCGCTCTGATCCTGAGCGCCCAATCCCGGAAGGTCACCAATGCGGAAGTGCAGCGCATCCACCGCGCCGCCCTGCTGATCGACACTCATAATGATGTCCCCTGGCGCGTCGTCGACGGTTTTGACATCGCTTCGAAGACGGGGGAGTGGCACACGGACCTGCCGCGCCTCAAAGCGGGCGGCGTGGGAGCCGTCTTCTTCGTTGCCTACGTAGCCAGCAGTTATGTGGAAGGAAATCGCTCCGCGCATCGTACTTTGGAACTGATCGACGCGATCCGCTCCACTATCATTGGACGTCACCCTAACGATTTTGTACTGGCGACCAACGCCCGTGAGATCGAACAAGCCCGCCGTGACGGAAAAATTGCCGCCCTGATCGGCATCGAAGGCGGCCACGCCATCGAAGACAACCTCGGTCTGCTGCGCCAGTATTACAGCCTGGGCGTCCGCTATATGACGCTCACCCATACCAACACCAACAATTGGGCCGATTCCGCCGGCGACATCACCAAAGCCGGCGTGCAACACCACGGCGGCCTCACCGATTTCGGCAAGCAAGTCGTTCGCGAAATGAACCGCCTGGGCATGCTGGTCGATATTTCCCACACCGCCGACGCCACCTTCGACGACGCTCTGGCCGCCAGCACCGCCCCCATCATCGCCTCCCATTCCTCCAGCCGGGCCCTCACCAACCACCCCCGCAATCTCACTGACCCCATGATCGCCGCGCTCGCCAAAAAGGGCGGCGTGGTCCAGGTCAACTTCAACTGCAACTTCGTTTCCGAAAAGTTTCGCGCCGCCCAGGCCGCCGAGGAACCCCGCCTCGAAGCTCGCTTCAAGCAGGAAACCGCCGGGAAAACTTTGAATGAAGCTGAAATAGACGGCACCTATCAACGTCTTCGTTTGGAGATGAAATTAACCCGCGCGACACTCGCCGATGTGGTGGATCACATCGACCACGTCCGCAAAGTGGGCGGTATCGACGCCGTCGGCATCGGCAGCGATTTCAACGGCATCACCTGCGCGCCGGAGGGCCTCGACGACGTCTCCCAGTTCCCCAACCTCACTCGCGCCTTGCTGGAACGCGGCTATTCCGAAGACGACATTCGTAAAATCTATGGCGGCAACCTGCTGCGCGTAATGCGCGCGGTGGAAGCCGCGGCGGGAAAATAAATGAACCAACGCTATGCGGTCCTGTTCGCCGTCACGTGTCTGACGTTCGCTGGCTGCAACAAGAAAGACGCGGGCGTTATCGTGGATCCCGCGCTCAGCACTCTGGTCCCCGGCGATACCACCCTCCTGGTTGGCATCCGCGCCGAGGATCTAATGAAGACCGCCCTCTACCAAAAATATCTGGCGGACAAAGCCTTGGGCCCGCTGGATGACTTCGCCCGGGAAACCGGACTCGACGTCCGTAGCCAGGTATGGGAAGTGCTGCTGGTCTCCAACGGCAAAGAAAGCGTAGTCCTGGGCCGCGGCAAATTCTCCAATGAAGCCGAGCCCCGCCTCGCCACCGAAGCCAAAGGCGCAAAACGCATGAGCTACAAAGGCTTCACCATGATCGGCGACGAACGCACCGCCGTCCTCTTTATCAGCCCCACAGTAGCCGGCGTAGGCGATACCGCGGGACTCCGCCGCGTGGTCGACGCGCGTGATCAAACCAATGGCCCGCCCGCCATTCTCGCCACCCGCATGAAGGACGTTCCCCGCGAAGCCGCCATCTGGTCCGTCTACGCGGGACCACCTATTTCCTTGCCCCCCAACGCCCCCGCGAACCTTGGAAACCTCACCAAAGTGCTCAATTCCATCGAATCCGGGTCCTTCTATATGGACCTTCGCAACGCGATCAGCGGCAAGGCCACCGGCTACACCGCCTCCGATCAAAAAGCCAAAGAACTGCACGACGCCCTCCGCGGACTCCTCGGCATGGCCAAGTTAATGGGCGGCAAGGATGACGCCAAAATGCAGCGTATCTACGACGGACTGCGAGTCACCCAGGATGCGCGTAATGTGAACCTCTACGTGGAAGAACAGGAAGACGCCATCGTAACGCTCATGAACCTCTTCATGAATCGCCCCCAGGCGCCGGTTCGTCCCAAATCCCCGCCGCGCTAGGACTGCTCACTCAGTCGCGCAACAATGCGCCGAGCTCGATTCGGAGCCGTATCCACCTTGATCCCCATCATCCGCGCCTCCGCGAAACGAGCAATATTCGCGTGCTGCGCTTCAATCACCGCCCGGTCTTCGTCAAACGTCAGCGCCGCCGCCCGATGGACCTTCTCCGCCATATCAGGCCTCGCCGGATTGCGGTTCGCCGAAATCGTCCAGAAATAATAGCTGCTCGATTCCGTCTCCGGTGTAATCCCGTGAAACCCCCGCATGTGAAACCCTGCGCGCGCGGGATCGTTCAAATCCCCACTGCCCGCGTCCATGCCGCCCGTCCAAATCAGAAAGTGGCTCACCCGAAACTCGATCTCCTGCCAGCGATCGATTCGACCCGCGAACGGCCACGCCTCCAGGTACGTCGGAGGAGCCTCCGAATCCAGCATGTGCCGCACCACGCGCACCCAATCCGGCCCATCCTCCACCGTCATCTCCGCGCTCGTATGTATCCGAGCATTCCCGCCAATCGTCCGCGTGTGCACATACCCCAAATGACTCAGATCCAGCAAATTATCGTGGATCAACTGATACGGAGCGTTATAGTGATACACGTCCCCTTTAAATTCGTAGCCCGGATCATCGTGCCAGGCATGCTCGGGAGCCCTTTCCGTAGGCCGCGATTCCGCCGTACGGCCCATCCAGATCCATACAATCTGGTTGCGCTCCTCCACCGCATACGCCCGCACACAAGCCATCGGAGGAATATGCGCCTGCCCCGGAATCTCCACACACCGCCCATCGCGCGCGAACAGCAACCCGTGATATCCGCAACGAATCTGCGCCCCTTCCACCGCCCCGAAGGAGAGCGGCAGATTACGATGACAGCAGCGATCTTCTAAAGCCGCCATCTCCCCGCCGGCCCGAAACAGCACAATCGCCTGCGAGAGCAACGTCCGAGCCACCGGTTTATCCCGAAACTCCCAGGAGAACCCCGCAACGTACCACCGGTCGAGTGGAAACATTCCGGTAGTATAGCTCTCCGTAGCAGCCGCGGTTGCGAGGACCAAAACTTTTTATTCTGCTCTCCACTTTGCGGAGGACGGTAGAAGCCATGGGAGGTAACCTGTCGTTGGTTGCCAACGCATCTCGGTGAGATAGGCGGTTCGCAGTATCGTCCTTCGCGCTTCAAAAGAGCTCTTTGAGTTGCTCAAGCGTGAGTCCGGCTTCGTTCAGAATCTGCCTCAACGTGCCTGGCCGGAGTGTCTTGTGGTCCGGCACGACCACCCTAGCGTAAGGAACGTCTCGGCGAAGCGGGATCGTATCTGGCTGGCCAGACCCTACAGCAACCAACGCCCCGTACTTCAACAGTACCGCTTACATTTTTATTGACCACATCGGGGCAGCAGGCAGCACCCACGTTCACCTCGTCGTCTTCACATTACACTTTCAACACTCTACTGAAGTATAGTGGCCAGCAATGGTGGATGGGAAGTCAGAGTAACAGCGTGGGCATCCAGGTCTTCAACGGTACGATTCGGTACTACCGAGACCACGGGGATTCGAACTAATTTAGAATTAGAGGGAGAGGACAAGCATTTATGTTGACGACACGAACCATGCGCCTCGGGCAAGGAAGATGCTTCCGCCGTCATCGGCGATTTTGTGGCGTCGCCGATTCCGCGCCACAATGTGATCGGGCGCGCAATTGCAATTCGGTTGAATGCTGACGACTCAATTGTTCCTCTCCTGAATGAAGTGCCTCGGCTTCAATCCGAACCGCATTTCGACACATTATTGATGCGCTTTCACAGGTTTACGTACCTCGGAGCTAGCAAGCCCTCTCCACACTGGCGGCATTAGCCCAGATGCATTCAAGTGTTCCTAAGCTTGAGGACGCGATCGCCTCGGCCCTATATCGCCGAGGATCAAAGGACGACTTGCCCGCAATGGCGATCCTACTGACCAGTGCAGACCCGCAAGCCCGGCTCCGGAGCGCGAGGTACTTCGGACTCCCAGAAGTTCGCTAACTTTCTCTTGAGCGGGTAAACATGCGCGCCTACGCTGAAGCCGCTGGTGTGCACCAACGTGCTTAGGCCGCCAAGGGCATAATAAGCACTTCGATGGCGGCTGCGATACCACAAAGAGATTGGCAGATTCGGCATCTCCATTGCTACAAGCTGACTTCCGACAATCCTGGCGGAGGGCGAAGGCTTTTTCGTTTTCGCAGGGTCGACGGAATTTGCGGGCTGCGATCTTATTGCGCCACGCGGAACGGCGACACGTTGGGCCACTTGCGTAGCTCTTGTTTGGCCCAGCCGGTGGAGCGATCGGTATGGCACGACGTACAGCCGTTGGGCACCTTCAACGTCTCTGTTGCCGCGGGGGCGATGAACTTGAAGGTGTGACTGCGAATGTTAATGTCGCCGATTTGTTGCGCGATCTTCGGCATGTGGCATCCGACGCATTCATTGCCGGTGCTGGATGCCGCGTGGTGCGTATGATCTTCAATGGTCGCGCCGCGCGGACCGTTGGGTGAGTTTGGACCGTGGCAAGTCAGGCACAGTGAATTCGCCGGCTTGATCAAGTCCGCATTGTTCGCGGTCCCGTGCACGTCATGGCAGCTATTGCAGGCCACGCCGTGCGTGTACATCGCGCTTTGCACGAAGTCATTGCCTTGCATGCGGTTTTTGTGCGCACTGCCGTCGGCGAAATGGGTGAACGATTCTTCTCCCAGCTTGTGCTCTTCCAGTTTCCAAAAATCCTTCAGGTCCTTGCCCACTTCGAAGCCCACCGGCCATCCCCAATATTTGCCGTTAATCGGATTCGCCACGGGCTGGCCTTCGGAATGACACTGCATGCACACGTTGGTCGCCTGCATCGAATTCAGCCGCGCGGGGTTCACGATGTTGGTCCGAGCCGGGCGGGCCACATGAGCCGAGCCCGGCCCATGACACTTCTCACAGCCCACGTTCCACTCTGAGACGGTTTTCGTCTGGATGTTGAAGTTTACTGAGTGGCACCCGTCGCACAACTGCGAAGTGGGCCGCTGCATGTTGTCGTCGGGGAAGAAGGGCACCCACCAATCCGTACCAGCCGTGACCTTGTAGGGACGGAACACTTGTTTGAGAACGTCCCAGGTCACGCCCAACGGATAGTAGTCATCGCCACGCTTGGTGAAGTAGCGTTGCTTCCACTTGCTGCCGTAAACCCAAGCAATGTCATCGACCTTAAAGTTGACCAGAGGATCAGGCTTTGACAAGTCGGGAAGCACGGCTTCGGGATGCACTTTGGGATCGCGCACCACGTTCGCCATGCGGGTCTTGCTCCAGCGCTCGAAGGTGGCGGGGTGACAGGTTTTGCACTGTTGCGAACCCACATAGGTGGACTGTCCCAATACTGCGATAGGAAGTAGAAACAGTAGGTTGATGGGCTTTAGAGTCGGCATAGAGAGCAACTGTTGATATGGTAGAACGTACCGCATCACTTTAGCACCGCTATAGAGGATCCTATGGGTGTCGTGCCACCGTCGTAACTCGCCGTTACCGCGTTATCGCCATTGGCGGCCGAGGGGGGGATCACCACATTGATCTGGGTCAGACCTGGACTGATGACGCCCGCAAAGGTCACCTGAGCGGCCGTCCCTCCGATTTGCACCACCGGCAATGGGGCAAACACCCCGAATTGCGAGGAGGACCCGTTCACCAGCGGGGCGGCGGGCAAGCCGAAGCCCACCGCATACAGCACGATCGTCTCGCCCGGTCGCGCCGGTGTGAAGGAATAACCGGGCACCGAAATGGATGTGGGACCCAGCAGCGATGCGTTCGCGTCGGCATGGGTGGCGGCGATGTAATTCGTCGGCCCGAAGCGCAGGAACGAGGGCGACGAAGTTTTCACATTCACCGTATAGGGTGCACTGGATGCTCCGTTGTTGGTGACCACGATCGTTAGCGATCCAGTGGAGTTGTCCAGCGGCGTCAGAACATTGATCTGTCCGACGCTGATGAAGTACACGAAGGCGGGCTTTCCATTTACCGTCACGCTGACATTGTTCAATTGCGTAGGCATCTTGCCGCTGAGGAACTCAGGAGCGCTGCTCCACACCATCCCCGCCGCGCCCAGGTTCGCAGGCGCAAGGTTCACGCCTTTAATCTCGATCCAGTCATTTTGCGAGACGTCCGGGGACCCACCTGCCGTGTTCACCGATGAGATCACCACTGACGAAGCTGCTGGTTGCGGCGTCAGTACGCGTACCCGTTCGGTGGATGCTTCTGCCACGTAGAGATTCCCGCGTGCGTCCGTCGCCAATGCCACCGGCCCGCCGGAGGCCGTGAGGGAAGATAGCAACCCCTCGCCGTTGTACCCGGGAAAGTTGCCTGAAATCGTCGAAATGATGCCAGCCTTGTTCACCATCCGGAGGCGATTGTTGTCGGGCGTCGCCACGAAGGTGCCGCCCGCTTGCGACCGGTCTGCGATAAACAGGTTGCCTGACGGGTCCAAAGCAATGGCGGCCGCGCCGCTCAGGTGCGCCTTCGTGGCCAAACCGCCGTCACCACTGAAACCATGTGTCCCGTCGCCCGCCACCGTGGTGATGATGCCATTGGGTGTCACTTTTCGCACCGCGGCCTCCGAAACGTCCGCGATATAGATATTGTCCGCGCCGTCGACCTCTACATCCACCGGAGCAGCCAGCGTCGCCGACGTGGCCGGTCCACCATCGCCGCTATATCCGCGAATGCCCGTGCCTGCGAATGTGCTGATGACGCCTTGTGGCGTTACCTTGCGGACCCTGCTGCTGAACGCCTCCGCGATGTAAAGGTTGCCCGATGAATCGAAGGCTAACCCGACCGGACTGGTCACTTTGGCCGCAACGGCGGGTCCTCCGTCGCCGAGAGGGGCAGAAAACCCGTTCGCTCCTGCGACCAATGTGACGCCGCCGCTCGGCTCTACCCGGTACACTTGCGTGAACGTGCTGAAGTGGAGCACTCCGGAAGGGCTGAAGGCAACTGCCCCGGCCGTGAAATCGATTCCATTGGGCAGCTTCACGGGTGTCGGCACCGCGGACATGGTCCCGGCGGGTGTGACCTTGTCGATTCGCTGAAACAAATTGTTATCCAATTCGGCGAAATAAACATTGCCCGCGGCATCCACCGCAATCCCGGAATCAACGGCAGTCAGATGCAGGCGTACGCTGATGGCTGGCGCGGGCAAAGGATCCGACCCTCCCGGAATCCCACCAGCGAGAATCGTCGTCGTGCCATCGGTGACCTTGAGTAGCCTCACGTTGTAAGTCGCCGAAGCATAGATATTGCCATTCTTGTCCAAAGCGATAAAAGATGCATCGTAGGTGGGGGGTAAAGTCGCCACCACCGCACCCGCGGGAGGCGCCCCCTTCACAATCGTTCGGGTGCCGGTCCCGTAGTAAAGGACCCCTGCAGAGTCCATAGCCAGCGAAATATTGCTGGCGTTGACATCGTTAATCGTCTGTACGGGCCGAATTACCTTGTCGGTGGTGATTTCCCGAATGACGTAGTTATACAAATCGGCGAAATAGAGATTGCCGGCGGGGTCGATCGCGATGCTGCCTGGATATCCGATCTGCGCCGCTGTAGCCGCCGCGTCGTCTCCGGTACTGGCCGTCTTTCCGTACAAACCAGCCACCAGCGTCAAAGTCCCATCCCCCGCGATCATCCAAATCTGATCGGCAGAACCGAAATACACGCGCCCCTGCGAGTCCAAAGCGACGCTATCCACATCGCAAAGCGGCGCCTGCGTTGCCGCCATGCCTGCAACCGGTGTGCCGCAAACCCCGTTGCCCGCGATTGTCTTCACCGTGCCCGCAGTGGTCACCTCGCGGATTCGCCAGTTCGTCTCGTCGTTAAAGTAGACATTGCCCAAAGCGTCCACCGCGACCGATTGCGAGATGGACATCAGGGAGTTGCTGGCCGGACCGCCATCTCCGGAGAAGCCACCGTAGCCTTTGCCGATCAGCGTGGTGATGGTCCCGACAGGGTTGATCTTGCGAATGCGGAAATTGAGGGAATCGGCGACGTAGACATTCCCCGCGGCATCCACCGCCAGCGCGCCTGGATTAACCAACGCCGCGGTCGCCGGCCCGCTATCCCCGCCATAGAGCCCGAAACCTGCGATCGTTTTGACTTCATAGTTTTGAGCCAACGCCGCCACGGACAGGATGAAGAGGAGAGAGCCCTTGAAGACCATAGAGATTTAAGAAGAGTATAACCTCTGTTCTGCCTTTTCGGGATCTTTCGATCGTCAGAGCCGTGCGTGGCGAAAAACGGCGTTGTAGAAACGTAGTGTGATCTGAACGCTCCGTGACGTCACTTTCGTGCGAGGCTCGCTACAGGGGTGGGGAATACGTGCCTAGATGTTCAGTTGCGCCGTACTCCACGTGCGAAGACTCACATCCCCGCTAATGAGCAGATTCTCGCGGCGTGACCCGAGTCAGAAACCCTAGACCAACGAGGGATGCTCCGAGTTCCAGGTCGCAAAACCTGGCTTGACGCAGACCAAGGTCAAACAAACTTTGACGTTTGAATACCGGCTGTGTACCCTAAAGTCCATGCAAATAGCTCGGAAAAGAACGCTTGACCTAGGCGACACGGAGGGACTAAGTGGGGGACGATAATGAGCTCGTCAAGAACGGCATTGAAGCAGTGATGAAGCCCATTGCCGAACTTATTGAGAAGTTAGCTGGTCCGGCCGCCGAGGAGATCGGCTTCACACTTCAGGATTCCGTCAGAGCATACCGAGCAAAGCGGCAATTGAAGCTATTTCAGAAAATGGGCCGGGCTATCAAAGAGGCCGGGTTTAGCGCCAAACCAAGTTCCTCTCAAGATCTTTCTACCCGCGGTGGACGCAGCGTCGGTGGAGGGCGATGAAGATCTACATTCGGCTTGGGCGTCGCTCTTGACGAATGCCGCCGACCCCTCCATCGGGGCTGGAATTTTGCCAAGCTACGTGGAGATCCTTAAGCAGCTCTCGCGCAATGAGGCTATCTTCCTTGGGTCGCTGCACGCTCACGTTGAGGACGCATTGCAGGCACATTATTCAAAGCCTAAACGCGACGGATCTTGGCCCGAACTCGTCAAATTGGGTGGGCACACGTCGATGCTACAGCGCTATGCGGATTGCGGCCTCACGAAGAAGCCAGGGAGCGTTCTCAACAACTACCTAGCGAACCGAAAGAACCCCGATACTGAGGTAGCCGAAGACTACCGGCAATTCAATGTGCGGCTAAATAATCTAATCCGCTTGGGCATGCTCTCCGTAGACAAAACAGAGACTGCCTCGTTGAATTATCGTTTAACCCGGCTCGGATACGAATTCGTTCGGGCGTGTCGATTCCCGCAAGGTACGAAATCCGTCGAGGCAGCAAAGTAACCACATGTTCTCAATCGATAGCTGTCGTAGTCCCCGTCATTGTTCGCCGTCATTGTGCGAAGTCAACCGAGGAGGATTAGCCAAGTATCGTCTGTAAAGTAGAGATTACCAGCGGCGTCCACCGCGACCGATTGCGAGATGGACATCAGGGAGTTGCTGGCCGGACCGCCATCTCCGGAGAAGCCACCGTAGCCTTTGCCGATCAGCGTGGTGATGGTCCCGACAGGGTTGATCTTGCGAATGCGGAAATTGAGGGAATCGGCGACGTAGACATTCCCCGCGGCATCCACCGCCAGCGCGCCTGGATTAACCAACGCCGCGGTCGCCGGCCCGCTATCCCCGCCATAGAGCCCGAAACCTGCGATCGTTTTGACTTCATAGTTTTGAGCCAACGCCGCCACGGACAGGATGAAGAGGAGAGAACCCTTGGAGACCGTAGAGATTTATATGAGGCTGCTAGCGCTCCGTGGCGACAAAGGGCGTTTTAGGAAACTTCGGTTGACCTCGGCTAGGCCATTCTCCGAGGGTCGCGGTTTAGGTTATTGGACATGATAAATGGTGGAGGCGGCGGGAGTTGAATTCCACGGCCTCATTGAAAACACGTAAGTTGCAGATTCAAAGATACGCAAGAATCGCTAGAAACGCAACATCCGCCACTCCACCTTACGTATAACTTACGTGGGCTTTGGCGCCGTCGCTTCCCACAAGCCGACTCTCGGGCAGTAGGCGGAATAACCAATAGTTTCCGGGTAGCTCGTCATCCGAGCACCATCCTGTGCAGCCTCGTTCCACCTTGGTAGAACGGATCTAGGCCTAGTCCTAGCCTAGCCCTTGACACATCGCTCAGCGTCGATCTGCTGCAGCTATGGTGTAGGTTCTACTGAGATTAGTGCTCCTGACTGAGTCGAGGCACCTTGATAGCTGCAGGAGAGTTGATTGTCTCCGGCATGGGCGTCTGTTGGAATCGTCAGGTTGAGATGATAGAGGCCTGGACTGATCAGCGTCACGACAAGGGCTGCCTGGGTAGTTCCCACAAAGCAGGTCGGCGTCGAGGCCAGAGAACCCACTTGGCCTGAAGACCCCTCCGTGAGCGCACCAGTGGGCAACCCGAATCCGACTGTGTAGATCAGCACCACTTCTCCGGGATGGGCTGGCGTGGTGGCGCCGGGGAAGAGTGTCCGGGGTCCCAACAGGGAGTAGTCTGCATGTGTGACAACTACGTATCCTGCCGGGGTGAAGAATAGAAACGACGGCGAGGCCGCCTTCGTGCTGACTGTGAACGGCGGAGTCGAGGTAGAACCATTCGTCACTACGACTTGTGCGGTGGCAGGTAGGGCGGCCAACGGCGTTAGGACATTGATTTGATCGGAGGAGCAACCAGAATTCGTCACGGCGCTGCAATAGAAATAAACGTAGGCTGCCTTGCCGTTGATCGTCACGCTGATGTTACCAATCTTGGTGGGCAGGCGTCCTTGCGCGAACTCGGGGGCGGCGTTCCAGATGACGCCGGCCGCGGGTGTATCGGCGGGAACGATGTTCGTTCCCTTGATCTCCAGCCAGGAGTTGGGCGAGATGTCGGTCCCGCCCCATGCGACTTTCACAGAGGTGATCGCTGGCGCGTTGGATCCTGCGCCGACAACACGATTCAGAATGTTGCCCGCCTTGTCGTAAGTGTAGGTGATCGTGCCACCCGGACCGTAGTCGATTTTGGTGAGGCGGCCAGCCGGATCGTAAAAGTAGTTCACCACCGCCGCGGAGGTGATCTGGGTACCCAGCAACGCGAGTAGGAATAGTGTCTTCATGGTTTAGTTCCCACCGCCTTGAGCAACGATGTTCCCACCACCTTGAGCAACGATGTTGCTGCCATTCGTGTTCACTAAGTTCCCGCCACCTTGAGCGACGATGTTGCTGCCATTCGTGTTCACTAAGTTCCCGCCACCTTGAGCGACGATATTCCCACCGCCTTGAGCAACGATGTTCCCACCGCCTTGAGCGACGATATTCCCACCGCCTTGAGCAACGATGTTCCCACCACCTTGAGCAACGATGTTGCTGCCATTCGTGTTCACTAAGTTCCCGCCGCCTTGGGCGACAATATTTCCCCCGCCTTGTGCAACAATATTCCCGCCGCCCTGAGCAACGATGTTGCTGCCATTCGTGTTCACTAGGCCACCAGCCGAACTGAGAAGGTTAGACGTACACTTGCTGCAACTCAGCTTCGGGGCCGCAGAGGCACCGGAAGAAACCAACGTGACAGGCGTCGAAGAAAGCAGTGCCGGTTTCGCCGGCGGTACGTAGGGCGGCGGCGGGGGTGGCGGCGGGTCCGGCGGATACGCTGCGTTAAGAAAGTCCACCAGATCTAAATTCGCGTGCTCGTATCCGGCTGTAAGAGTAGCCATGATGACGAAATTGTCTATCCCGCTGATCCTCCCTGTGTTGTAGAGTTCCTCCACATAGATCGCGATAGTCCGATACGCGTCTTGTCTGCCCGCCGCTGTCGTGCTGGGATTCAGGAGTTTGAGGCCCGCGTTCGTTACCTCCTTGGGGGTGTTCCCGTCCGGATCGATGTTGAGCAACGGGTTGTTCTCCGCGTAGACATACGGAGCGGCGTTGCGAGGATCACCCTCCATCAAGGCGTCGCGGGATAGAAAGCGTGAGACAGTGGCGTCGTAATGCCGGCTCCGCAAGAAGTAAAGACCCGTGCCTTCCTGAAACACGCCGAACTGACCTTGCCACGTAAACGGATTGTCCGTGGTTCCGGAGCGATCAGCAACTTCTCCAAAAGGAGTAATTGCGTAGGTATCCGTCACCTGGCCGTTGTCGCCGGTCAGGAACGTTGTGTTGCCCATCTCATCGAAATGATAGAAGTGGCGCGCGTTTCCAGCCGCCTCAACGCTATACAACAACTGTCCGTCTGGCAAATAGACGTAATAACGCAGGTCGCTGCCGCCCTGACGCACAATGGAGAGTGCCGGGAAATGTAGCAGGTGGTTGAAGACAAAACTTCGCGTAGTCCCACCAGTCGTGAGCGTGCTCAACTCCGCGAGCCCGTCATAGGTCATCGTCGAGCTCTGCCCGCCGGCCGTAAACCCGGTGAGCTGCGACGCTAGGTTCCAAGTGTAGGTACGCCCGTTCTGAGACGTCGCGCGGCCCATCTTGTCGTAGGCGGCGCCGACTAGCTGGCTGGCCGCGTCGTAGGTGGAGATTGTACTCGCCACCGTCAATTTGGGTGCGGCCGGAAGAGAGCGTTCGGCGCTGATAACCAGCCCGGAAGGGGTGCGCACCAGCGTGATAGACGCCAGACTGCCGGTGATGATTCGCTCAATGCGGCCGTTAGGATCCCAGGCTTGCGTGGTTCGAATCCCGTTCGGATACGTAATCCCGATCACCTGACCGGCGCCATCATAACTGAGGGACGTGGTGCCGCCCAGCCAATCGGTAACCCCGGTGACCCGGCCCGCGGCATCGTAGGAGTACGTCACCGTTTTGCCGGCCGCATACGTAAAGGTTTTGGCCCGATCCCCGGCGTCGAGCGTCACAGCAATTCCGTTGGTGTTGGTCGGCCTCCCGGCAGCGTCGCGGGATACAGTGAAGCCGTCGGCGGAGGCGATCAGGCCGATGGGATCATAGCTCTTATTGAGGACCGTGCCGTCTGAGTACTGACGCTTCGTGATCTTGCCATTCGCATCCGTTGTAATGGCGAGGGTGCCCAATGGGAGCGCCGCGCCCGTGAGTTTCTGCTTGTCATAGGTCAGTGTGGTGGCGTTCCCTAACGGGTCCGTCAGCGTAAGGGGCCGTTCCAACGCATCGAGGGTGAAGCCCCATTTGTTCCCGTTAGGATCGATATATTCGGTGGTGTTGCCCAAGGCGTTCCGCTTAAAAGAGGAGGTCAGAGTGAACGAAGCGGGAACGCTGCCGAAGATGCTGGTTTGCGCCAGGCGGCCTGCCTGGTCGAGTGTAAAACTCACATTCGTGTTGTCTGGATTGACTTGCTTAATCAACTGTCCCGCGGCATCGTAGAAGAGGGAGTAGACGCCGCCACCCGGGGAAGTCCGGCCTGCCACACGGCCATCTGCGTCGTAGCGGAACGCCCACGTGCGGTTGGCGCCATCGGTGACCGAAGTCTGGCGGCCTTCTTTGTCATAGCCATAACGATAGAGCAGTCCCGCCGCATTGGTGACCGAGGTCAGCTGATTCGCGGCATCGTACCCGTAGGTGGTGGAGACGCCAGCAGGATCGGTCACGGTTCCCAGACGATCGGCGCCGTCGTAGGTATAAGAGCGCTTGCCGCCCGCCGGGTTCGCCAGCGAAAGGACTTGGCCGGACGGTGTGTACGCGAAATTAAAGCCCCCGCCCGTCGCATTCGTGAACGTGGACCGCCGTCCATCGGCATCATAAGTGGTGGTCGTGGTGGACCCCGCCGGCGTCTGCTCCGTCAGAACATCCCCGGCCGGGTCATACGTGTAGTTTGTGACCCGCGCGTTGGGATCGGTAATCTTCACCAGCCGCTTCATGGAGTCATACCCGTACGTGGTAACACCTCCCGTAGGGTCCGTCGTGGTAGCCACCGTCGAATCGGCGTTATAGGTGTACGCCGTTGTAGCGTTGGTCGGGAGAACAAACGATGCAGGCCGCCCCAAAGCATCGTAGGTGTACTTCGTCACGCCCCCGAGACGGTCCGTCACGGTGGTGGCATTGCCTTTGGCGTCATAAACGATGCTCGCAGTCGTCCCATCTCCGTAGGTGACTCCGGTCAGAACGTAGAACGTGAAGCCACTCTGTGCCTGTGTAGTGTAACTGTAGGATGTGTTGATCCCGGCTGCACTTTTTTCCGAAGCGATTTTCCCGGAAGCGGCATCGTAGGTCATCGTGACGCGATTGCCGTTCTTGTCGGCGTAACCGGTACGGTGTCCCGCCGCATCATAGGTGACCGTAAAGCTGGAACCTAACGGATCCTTCTGGCTGGTGGCGCCGCCTGTGCTATCAAAGGTCTGACTTGTAACTGCACCGAACGGGTCGGTGATCTTCGTTCCGCCTTGGACATCGTAGCTAATCGTGGTGACTTTGTTGCTTGGAATGGTTTGAGAGGTGACGCGTCCGGCGCCGTCATAAACTTGCGCGGTTCTCGCTCCCAGCGGATACTGCCGCTCGGTCATCAAGCTGCTGAGTTGACCGGAGCTACTGTAGGCGTACGTCGTTTTTTGCCCAAGAACGTCGGTCGAAGAATTCAGTACGGTCCCGGTATAGGCAAACGAAACCGTTCGCCCCAAGGTCTGATCCTGCACCTTGGCGAGACGGCCGCCGGCGTACGTAAAAGTTAAAGTTCGGCCCAGACCGTCGCTCGCGGAAACCGGACCGTTGGCGCCTTGCGTGACGGTGATGGCGTCGCCGTTCCGATCTTCGATGCGGGTGAGGGCCCCCGTGGAGTTGAACGTATAGATCAAGGCAATACTCGGATCCATCAGCTTGTAGGAGCTGCCGGATTGCACGAATTGATAAGAGATATCCAGCGGAGCGGTCAGTTGCCAGACGGCGCCCGCCTTTGTGAAGGAGACAACCTTTCCGGCAAACAGCAAGACCCGAGCAGTGTTGGTCACTACATCGACGCGCTGGTCGAAGCTCGTCATCCAGTTGGTCCCGACGGAACTGAGGAATCCACTGCTGGACAGCGTTGAAGAGTAATAGCGCCCGAAAGGCAGTGGAAGCGGCCCCCCTAGCTGAAGATCGGAAATAACGTCGTAAAAAGCCCCGGCCGCGCCGTCAACCGGATCATGTAATGCCTGCAGGCTTCGGCGAGGGTTTGGCTGCAGAGTGATTCCCGGCAATGCAGTGGTTGGCGTACTGCTCGCGGCACCCATGGTGGCGGCGATCACGGTGCCCCGAGTAGGCGTTGACTGACTGGAGGAGGCCGAAGCCGCCGAACAAACGATTGTATCGGCATCGGCAATCGAGACTTGACAATTCGCGAATCCGGAGTATGCAAGATTCTGGTCCGCTGAGGAATACGTGGTGGTGGCAGTGGTGTCGCTCAGATCGGCATTCATCGCCTGAAACGTCATGGTTGGCTGAGTGGCCGCAGCCCGGATTCCAGCGGTAACGTCGGAGGCCGCCTTGTTGTATTGATCCGTCGTCAGGACGCCAATGAACACGGGATGCCCATTTTGAAGGACGATGGAGTCGGCCTCGTCGTCGCCAGTGCCTCCAATGTAGGTTGACGCTAGCAAGGCGCCCTTACTGTCCAGTTTCGATATCACTCCGTCCGACCCGCCCGAGTAGGATTTCTGCATCGCGGTGGACGTCGTCGGAAAGTTTAACGAACGCGTATTCCCCGTCACCCAAACTGCGGAGCCATCCGGCTCCACCGCAAGACTGGTCGGCGATTCAAATAGCGAACCGCCCAGGTACGTCAAAAAGAGAATGGAGGTGGCTGTCGGATTCAGCTTCACCACCACGGCATCGGATTGGCCCGCCAGTGCGGACTGAGCAGCGCCGGCCGTGGCCGTATAGTTGGGCGATGTCGTCAATCCGGTGAAATAGATATTCCCCGCTGCATCCAATTGGATGGCTCGCATGTCGTCCTGCCCGGACCCGCCCAAATACGTGGAAAAAATCAGTTGCCCCTCCTGCGTTCCGCTGGGGACATTGAGTCTGCTGATGTAGAAGTCCTCTTGCCCTTTGAGCGCCGCCTGCAGAACAGGAGTGCCCGCCGTGGGGAAGTTCGTCGAGAACGTATGTCCGCCGATGATCACATTTCCGGTCGCATCCAGCGTTGCGCCTTGGGCAAAGTCGTCGTTCGCCCCACCTAAATAAGTGGAGTAAAGGATGGCGCTCCCTAGCGCGTTGAGCTTCATGACAAACACGTCATACTTGCCCTGGTTGGTGCGCTGGTAAGACGCTCCCACCATAGGCAGGTTGGTAGAATTCGTATACCCCACGACAGTCACGTTCCCGGTGGCATCCACCATGATGGATTGGCCTACATCCGCTCCGGACCCGCCGAGGAATGTCGACCAGACCGCGTCCCCAGTAGGAGAATACTTCGCAACCACCGCATCCTGCGTACCACCACCGAAGACCTTTTGAACTCCCGTGGCCGAAAACGCAGAGTCCGCGTATCCCACAATATAAAGATTGCCCGCAGCGTCCGTCGTCGCGGCACTTGCCCATGAAAAGCCTGAGGAACTGATGGTCTTGGTGAATATGATCGGATCGATCACCAGCGCTTCGCGCGTGTTGTAGCGTCCTACCTCGAAGGAAACTGTATGGCCGCGCAGTATAAAGCGTCCCTGCACAGGTGTGCGAACGCCGTTCCGTTCCTGATACAATTTCGGCGCGCGATTGCGCATCTCGGACGAACCGGCTTTCGAGATCAAGTCGCCTTGTGGAGACAGACTCACAGAAGGCGCTTCGACGTTGTAGCGGATGCGCGACGGGTCGGCGCCCGGTTGCACGATGAAATCGTATTCCATCTGCGTGCCGATACCGTGGATCTCCAGGTCAATGCCCGGGTAGACTCCCTTAAGCCGAGCCCCTTGGAAGCGAGGAACACCAGTAACGTTCGAATCGGCCGTCAAATAGTGGCTGAGCCCGGATGAGGACGAGGTGCCAGACCAGCGCGCATCCCGCTCCATGCCAAGAAACCTGGCGCGAATTCGTTCAAGCGAACCAGTAGTTTCAAAGCCCACGCCATCGGCGAATAGTCCCACGGAAACGTCCGCGGTCCGACCCACGAATTGCGCGGATGCATCAAATTGCCCGCGGTTCGGTTCAAAAAAGACTGGAGCTTGCGTGGCCCGAGCCGTGCCGCTGAATCCAGGCTGCGCCATGGCCGTGAGCACACAAATACACATCAATCTACTAGCAGTGCTTGGTTTCAAAATAACTTCCCTTCAGTTCAAGTCGCGTGACAGCTCAATCTCGAAAAATGACGAAATCGATCCTACGTGCGCGGCAGGACAGAACTGGAGGAGAGCTAAATTCCAATAGAGAAATTATACACGAGGCCCCAATTACGTTAAGTGCGAAAACCTTCTCGATAGCGGATAAAGACAGCGCTGTAGACGCTACGGAGACAGGGTGGGATAAATCTCCCACGTTGCGTAATTCCGTCGATTCTCTGCGTCGCACTCAGCTGAGGCAGGCTCTTTAGATTATTCCTGAATGGTCGGCGATCTGGAAACTATCCGATACGGCGTTCTGGGATCTGGTGCCCACCTTGTGGGGTGTCGAGCGGACCCCAAAGGGTCTCGTAGTTGACGAAACCCAAAGTAGAAGGATCAAGATAAAATGGTGGAGGCGGCGGGAGTTGTATTCCGATGTCTCATTGAAAACACGCAAGTTGTACATTCCAAGAAACGCAAGAATCGCTAGAAGCGCAACATCCGCCACTCCAACTTACGTATAACTTACGCGGGCTTTGGCGCCGTCGCCTCCCATAAGCCGACTGCTCGGGCAGAAGGCGGAATAATCCGATAGTTTCCGGATGGCCCGTGATTCAGGACTAATCCTGTAGCCCACGCTCCCTCGCGATACAATCGTTCGACGTTATGCCCCTCACTCTTGGCACTCGCCTCGGCCCCTACGAGATTACCGGCCCCCTTGGTAAGGGCGGCATGGGAGAAGTGTATCGCGCCAAGGACACTAAGCTCGACCGCGAAGTTGCGATTAAGGTCCTACCCAACTCCCTTGCCCGCGATCACGACCGCCTCGCTCGCTTCGAGCGCGAAGCGAAAGTCCTCGCGTCGCTGAACCACCCCAACATCGCCACCATCTACAGCCTGGAAGAATCCCCCGAAGGCAAAGCCATTGCAATGGAGCTGGTCGACGGCGCGACACTCGAGTCGCCGCTGCCGCTCGACACTGCGCTGAACTACGCCAAGCAAATCGCCGAGGCTCTGGAGGCTGCGCACGAAAAAAGCGTGACCCATCGCGACCTGAAACCCGCCAACATTATGGTGACTCCAGCGGGTCTTGTCAAAGTCCTCGACTTCGGACTCGCTGCGGTCGCGCGGCCCGACGTCGGGCAGGGAGAAGACTCGCCTACCCTCACCATGGGCATGACCGAGGCCGGCATGATCATGGGCACCGCCGCCTACATGGCACCCGAGCAGGCCACTGGCAGCCCCGTCGACAAGCGTGCCGATATCTGGAGCTTCGGCGTCGTACTGTGGCAGATGCTGACGGGCAAACATTTGTTCAGCGGGAACACCACAGCGCACATTCTCGCGAGCGTCATCAAAGACCCCATCGACTTCGCGACCCTGCCGGACACGACGCCCGCACTGATTCGCGAGCTACTGAAGCGCTGCCTCGATCGCGACGTGAAGACGCGCCTGCAGGTGATTAGTGAGGCGCGGATTGCGATTCAGCGCCACATAGCGAATCCCATGGCGGAGGTAGAGAGCCTGTCCGCTCCCTCACGGTCGCGGTTCGGTGCTGGGTGGGGAGCGTGGGTCGTTGCGGCACTGGCGCTGATCGCCGCCGTGGGAGCAGGTTGGCGTGTGTGGAGCGCTGCGCCGGTGGAAGACAAGCCGATGGCGCTGTGGAGTGTCGACCTGGGTCCAGAGGCGGTGCGTACGCAAGAGGCGTCTGCTGTTCTTTCCCCTGATGGAACTACGTTGGTGTTCGTGGGGCGCGCCGAAGGTGGGCAAAGTTCTCAGCTGTTCCTGCGACGCACGGATCAGCCCGAAGCGGTTGCGCTGAAAGGGACGGTCGCGGGGGCGCCTGCCATGGCTCCCTTCTTTTCCCCGGACGGGAAATGGATCGCTTACTTCCGGAACGGTGTGCTGATGAAGATCCCGGTGGCGGGCGGCTCCCCGATTCAGCTCGGGCCTGCGCCAACGGCGGCGGCCCACTGGGGAGATGATGACTACCTCTATCTCGGGAGTACGGGCGGGCTATTTCGATACCCGGCCGGTGATGGACCCCTTCAAAACCTTGAGCCGGATCTGGGCCAATCTCCGTACAAACTTCCGGGGACAAATGTTGTCCTTTACCGCTCTGGTGTGGGCATTCAGGCACTTTTGCTCGACACCAAGGAAGTGAAGAGCGTGATCCCGGGCGGCGCTAGGCCCCGCTACTTGCAGACGCCGGACGGAACCGGGTACCTGATCTACACGGTGGATCAGACCGTGTTCGGTGTGCGGTTTGATCCGAAGAAGCTGGCGGTGCTCGGGTCTGCGGTGCAGCTTCTGACCAACGTCGATCCTGCGTCGTTCACGATCTCGGATTCGGGCGCGGCACTTTACATGAAGGCGAGTGGCGGCGGGACAGGATACCCGGTTTCGTCGCTGGATGCGGCGGGCAAGCTCGCGCCGCTGGTGGGTCAATCGGGGACCTATGGAGCGCCGAGAGTCTCGGCGGACGGTCAACGCGTCGCCTATGTGGCCTTGGGGCCAAAAGGCTACGATGTGTGGGTCTATGACGTGGCGCGCGCGACCGCGGGGCAGGTAACTTTCTTAGGGAACGTGAATCGGGAAATCGCGTGGGCTCGCGATTCGAAGCATCTGGTGTATGGAGATGGTTCCGCCCTGTGGTGGGTGCGCGCGGACGGTGCGGGACAACCGCAGGTGCTTGTGGAGAAGATGAACAACCCGCGTCCAGGGAGCTTCGCGCCGGACGGGCGGCTGGCGTTTGCGCCCTCGGCCGCTTCGAATTTGCCGGATGTGTGGACGGTGCCGATCGATTTGAAAGGTCCGGAGCATCCCAAAGCGGGGAAGGCAGAGCCGTTTCTGGGTGATCCGAATCTGGTGGAGGCGGACCCGGCATTTTCTCCCGACGGGAAGTTTATCGCGTACGCTTCAAGCGAAGAAGGTCCGGAGCAAGTGTTTGTGCGGCCCTTCCCAGGTCCTGGGGGCCGCTGGAAGGTATCTGTGAACGGCGGCAAATTCCCGGTCTGGGTGGGGGCGACGCATGAGCTACTGTTCCTTGGTGGAGACGACAAGATTCAGGCGGCGAGTTACACGGTGGACGCGGACGCCTTCAGCGTGCGCGCGCCGCGGGTGTGGAGCCCGACTGCGGTGCGTCGCAAGGAAGTGCAGCAGAGCTTCGATGTGTTTCCGGATGGGAAGCGCGCGGTGGTGTTTCCGCGGGAGACGGTGCAGGAGACGGGCGGGAATCTGCACGCGACGTTGGTGCTGAACTTCTTCGATGAGGTGCGGCGGCGGGTGAGGTAGCGAAGTAACGTCACGTCGCCATCATTGGAGGGATTTGGGGTAGAAGCTCCATTCTTCGGATAGTTTCCGGGTGGTCGGCAACCCTGAAGTTATCCACGGTCAGATTCCCGATGGACTAGCCGAAGCCCACAAGCCTGCGAGATGCTCCCTACGCTGCTCTCCCGACGGAAGCAGTGTAAGTTATTGAAGATAAATGAGTTAGTGGAGGCGGCGGGAGTTGGATTCCAAGGCGGCATTGCAAGTTGCTGATTTCAAATAGCGCAAGATTCGCTAGAATCGCCACATCCGCCACTCGAACTTACGTATGACTTACGTGGAGTCGGGAGCTATGGTTTCCTTCAAGGCGACTTCTCGGGCAGTCGGCGGGATGATCTGATAGTTTCCGGTTTGTCCGCCACTCAGATGGAATCGATAACGCGGTGCGACTTCCCAGTCTCTATCGTTTACCGAAAATGGGGCTCGGCCCTTTTTACGCGCCTCCGGGCGACGTTGCAGAACTCACCCTGTGGAACACGGCAGAGTCTCAGGCTGGCGTGTCTGTGCATCAGGAGTTGATGCGTTCGAGCCGGGTGGCTTCTTTTGCGTATTCCGAGAGGGGTTTGTCCGCTTCAAACCACAGGTCGCTTTCGGCGGGAAGGTCCAGGTTGCCACGTACGGCTGCGATTTCCGAGAGCCTAACGGAACCGAGTTTCGGGTGGCCCCTGCCAAGGCAGTAAAGACCGAAAGCGACATCGGTATCGTCTGGATCGATTTCCGT
>JBDTSJ010000025.1:0-14310 GCA_039931205.1 Acidobacteriota bacterium | reverse complement strand
TGCCGTCGCAGTTGGAAGGAATCAACTGCGGGCACATCGGAGCAGACGATCAGCTCACACCTGGTCCCGGAGTTCGGAAAGAATCTGCTTCACGCGATTCGGAGGGAAGACCTGCAAGACTTCCTCGACCGGAAAGCGGAGGATTTTTCAGCCAGTGTGGTTGCTCATCTGAGATGGTTTCTAAACGCCATCTTCAAACTGGCGTTGTCCGATGGGCTCACCCTCAACAATCCGGCAGCGGAGTTGAGGATTCCAAGAAAGTGTCAGCCAGGTCGAGCGATGCGGCCCCTGACGGAAAAGGAGGTAGAGAAATACCTGGAGGTGTTCGGCCTCAGGGAAAAGTTGATTGCTCGTCTAGCAGTCTTCGAGGGTATGCGACCGGGCGAGATTCTGGCTCTGCGGTGGAAATCCGTTGCGGGGGCCAGCCTTCAAGTCCAGGAGCGTGTCTACAAACGGGTGCTCGATACACCGAAGAATGGAAAGTCTCGTGAGGGTGCAATCTCAGATGGAACGCTCAAGTTGCTAGACGAGTGGTCTGGGCTGTCTCTCGACCCAAGCGAAGACGGCTTTGTCTTCCCGTCCGAGAAAGTTGTAACTCCCCTCTCCTTAGACAATCTTTGGAGGAGGAATATGCAACCAAGGTTGAAGGAGGTTGGGTTGGAATGGGCAGCTTTTCAAGTGCTCAGGAAGACGAACGCCAGCCTCTCGAAGAAGGCCGGTGTCGATCCGAAAGTTTCCTCCGATCAGAGAGGCCACGGAATCGGCGTGAGTCTGGAGGTCTATACAACTTCGGACTTGGAGCAGAAACGAGCAGCAATCAACAAGCTGGAAGCCGCTGTTTTTCAGCAGCAGGAAGTCAGGCGCGCAACCGCAAACCCGGCTTAATGGAATAAACGGAATAACGAGGAATCAGTGGGTATCCCTAAGTTGTTGAAAGTTGGAGCGGGAGACCGGGATCGAACCGGCGACGTCCAGCTTGGGAAGCTGGCATTCTACCGCTGAATTACTCCCGCTCAGAGAGGTCGTCCACTGCGGCGTTTCCTACCACCTCACTATAACAAAGGCCCCGTGGATTGTCGCATGCGAAGTGGACTTTCCTTAGCTGACATGGTCCGATGAGAGTGCCGTGGGACTCTACGACCACTACGTGCTCCCCCGCATTCTCAACTTCGCGATGCGGCAGCAGCAGCTTGCGCCCTATCGACAACGCGCACTCGGCGCAGCTCGGGGCAGGGTGCTGGAGATTGGAATGGGCTCCGGCCTGAACTTCCCGTATTACCCGGCGCTGACAACCCTCGTTGTGGGCCTGGAACCTCACGCGGAGCTTCGTAGACTTGCCGCGCGTAACGCCTCCGGCATCCTGGCCCCGATTGCAGTGGCGATCTTAGCCGGATCCGCCGAAGCCATCCCGCTAGCCCAAGCGTCGGTCGATACCGTCGTCAGCACGTGGACCATGTGCTCCATCCCGAATATCAGCGCCGCTCTGCGGGAAATGCATCGCGTTCTCAGACCCGACGGTCAGTTGCTATTCGCCGAGCACGGACTCGCGCCCGACGCCCACGTGCGCCGCTGGCAACGTCGGCTCTCACCCGTGTGGAGCCGGATTGCAGGAGGCTGCCATTTAGAACGTCCAATGAGAGAAATAATTGAGGAAGCCGGCTTTGAAATCTCGAAGTTGGAAACTGGCTACATGCCGGGCCCAAAACTCATGACGTTTATGTACGAAGGGCGGGCTCGGCCAATCTAAGACGTTAGCGCTGGATGTTGCTGACGGCGCGGACGCCCGGCGGACGCAGCTGCGCGTCTTCCAAGCGTTTCGCTTCCTGCCACGTGAAGATCATGCGATGGACTACGGTGAGGTTCCCCAAAACCGCGAGCACCCATAGCGCCGGGGCCATATGGTCGGACAATGCGCCGAGGATCACCAACACCACGCGCTCCGGCCGTTCCAGAAAGCCGACTTTGCAGGTGGGAATCGAATTCTCGGCCCGCGCGCGGGTATAGCTGATCATGACGCAAGCCACCATCACGACCGCCGTCAGAACTACGTATCCCGGACGGTTGATGGACCCATACCAAACCAACAGACCGATCAATAGGGCCATGTCGGAATAGCGATCCAGCACCGAATCGAAGAACCCGCCAAACCGCGTAACTCGATTCGTTTCGCGAGCCACTCGGCCATCCACCATGTCAAACAAGCCAGCGCCAATGATGACTAAGCCGGCATTGAAGAATTGGCTGGGACCGCGCGAGAGCAAAACCGCGGCCCAAATATTAATCACCAAACCCAGGAAAGTCAGGACATTTGGATGAATGCGGGAAAGCGCCAGCGCACGCACAATCAGTTGAATGATTTTGCCGCAACCAACGCCGATAGCATGTGTGAACGTCATGGTGGTTTACCCCCCTGACTGATGAATGGTGCGCAGTTCCACGATTTCCATTTCCCTGCTTCCGCCGGGAATTTGAATCTTTACGGCCTCGCCCACGCGCTTGCCTATCAACCCTCGCCCAATAGGAGAACTGGTGGAAATCATCCCTTTGGATACGTCCACGTCTTCACTCGTAACCAATATATATGTTATCTTCTCGTCCTTATCCACGTCTAGGACGATCACCCTAGATCCCAGCCCCACGCGATCGTGCGGAATACTGGACATATCGATCATGGACACTTCGCGCAGACGCGCGTTCAGCTGATTCAGCCGCGCATTCACCCATGCCTGCCGTTCCTTGGCCGCATGGTACTCGGCGTTTTCGCTCAGATCGCCGTGTTCGCGCGCTTTGAGGATTTCCCGCGGAAGTTCCACGCGCAGCTCAATTTCAAGCGCCGCGATCTCTTCCCCCAGCCGTTTCTTCAATGCTTCCATTTGCTTGCTTAGGGGCCGACAGCCTACCTCTCACAGGATTATAGCGCGCTCGCTGAAGCATGAGCGTAAATCCTGTGTTTGCCGTATCGGATGCGGACTGGCTGCTTAGAGTCCCGCCAGGAGTCTACTCAGCCTGCAAAACCACGCTGGGATGACGCGGATGCGCTTCAGAGGGAACCGGTTGTACGACCACCAAACCTCGAATAGTGACCTGGGTCCCGTTGCTCAACATAAGATAGGTCAACTCGCTGTCCACGTGAACGTCCGCGATATGCGCACCCTGTAAGAGAGAACGGAAAGTCATGATCAATTCATCGACTCTTGCCGCGGAGAACCTTAGTAGGGATCTACTCGGAGCGCTGCTGAGGCGTTAGGCAGGGCTCCCGTAATTGTTCCTTCCAGGCCGGATATGGATCTTGATTTTGGAATGGAAGGGCGAATTCCGGACACAGCTGTTGGTTGTAGACGGCAAACGCGCGCGTTACACTCATAAGTTGCAACTCGTAACGGTTTCTATCAGCGACGGCGTAGCCGTGATCACGGTACAGAATCCACCGGTGAATGCCTTGAGTCCGGGCGTACCCGATGGCATCCAGGCGGGCATCGATCAGGCGGCTGGCGACGCGAACGTGCGCGCCGTCGTCATCATCGGGGGGGGGAAGACATTCATCGCCGGCGCCGACATCAAGGAATTGGAGGCCGCCGCTAAACATCCTGAGAAAGCCCCCGATCTGCACCCGTTGCTGACCGCGGTGGAGAAATCCACCAAGCCCGTAGTCATGGCGATCCACGGCACCGCGCTAGGCGGCGGGCTGGAACTGGCCATGGCTGGACACTATCGAGTCGCCAGTCCGGATGCGCTGCTGGGCGCTCCGGAAGCGAACCTCGGAATCATCCCCGGCGCGGAAGGCACGCAGAGGCTGCCTCGCCTGGTGGGTGTACCCGCGGCCATCGATCTTTGTGTCTCGGGACGTTTCGTGAAAGCCGCCGAGGCGCACGCTCTGGGTTTAGTCGACCGCGTGATCGAAGGCGATTTGCTCAGCGGAGCCTGCGCTTACGCCCGCGAGATCGCGGCGCTACCCATCAGCCGCACTTGCGACCGTCAAGATAAGCTCGGCAACCCCGCGGATAATGCCGCGGCCTTCGCCGCCGGCCGCGCGCAGGCACGTAAGATTCGTCCACATCAGACCGCCCCGCTGCGCGCCATCGAAGCCATCGAAATCGCCACGACTCTGCCGTTCCCCGCCGGCTGCAAGCGGGAACGCGAGATTGCAATGGAATGCCTGGCTGGCCCTCAAGCACAAGCCATGATCCACGCCTTCTTCGCCGAACGGGGAGTTTCCAAGATTCCCGGCTTGCCGAAGGAAACGCAGCCCTACACGATTCGCAAAGTCGGCATCATCGGCGCCGGAACCATGGGCGGCGGTATCGCCATGGCCTGCGTCAACGTTGGAATTCCCGTGCTGTTAAAGGACACCTCGCAGGAATCTCTCGACCGCGGCGTCGCCACCATCCGCAGGAATTACGACCGCAGCGTTCAGCGCGGCCGCACGCCGCAAGCCGTCATGGACCAGCGCATGGCCATGATCCAAACCCAGCTGACCTACGACGGATTCGAGGTCGCCGACCTCATCATTGAAGCCGCCTTCGAAAGCATGGAGGTGAAGAAACAACTCTTCGGCGATATCGACAAAATTGCCAAACCGGAGTGCGTTCTCGCCACCAACACATCCACATTGGATATCGATGCCATCGCCGCCATGACATCGCGGCCGCGGATGGTGGTGGGCCTGCACTTTTTCAGTCCCGCGAATGTCATGCGCCTGGTCGAGATCGTGCGCGGCAAAGCCAGCAGCCCGGAAACTTTGGCTACGGCCGTCACGGTCGCGAAGACGTTGAAGAAAATCGGCGTAGTGGTGGGCAATTGCCAGGGATTTGTCGGCAACCGTATGATGTTCCCTTACATGCGCGAAGCCCAGTTCCTGGTGGAAGAAGGCGCGCTTCCCGAACAGGTGGACGCGGCGCTTACCGGCTTCGGCATGGCCATGGGCATCTTTGCGGTAGACGACTTGGGGGGCATCGATCTTCTTTACCGCGTCCGCCAGGAATACAAACACCTGGACAAACCCGGCGTGCGCAAGCCCGTGGTGCACGACCGCCTCTACGAATCCGGCCGCTGGGGACAGAAGCGCAGCGCCGGCTGGTATAAATACGATGAGAAAATGAAGCCGTCGCCGGATCCCGTGGTCCACGCGCTGGTGGAAAAGACGTCCGTCGAACTCGGCTTCCAGCGCCGCAGCATTTCCTCCGAGGAGATCATCGAGCGCTGCATCTACGTGATGATCAACGAAGGCGCGAAGATCCTGGCGGAAGGCCACGCCTCGCGTGCCGCGGATATCGATGTCATTTATCTCACCGGCTACGGATTCCCCGGTTGGCGCGGCGGTCCCATGTGGCACGCCGACGCGGTCGGCTTAAAGAAGATCTACGACAGAATCTGCGAGCTTGAGCACCAGTTCGGCTCCGACTTGTGGGCACCCGCGCCGTTGCTGCGGCAGCTCGCGGAATCCGGGAAAACCTTCGCGGAGTGGGACGAAGGAAAATAATCGCGTTAGAGATACAGGTGTTTCGGCCACTGCGGCACGGGGAGCTTGCGGCGGATCGAGGCGTATCTCCATTCTCGCCACAGAAATATTGCCGGAAGGATGATCCATGTAGTTGGGTACCGGTGCCCTGACCGGAAACCAACTGCAAGCACGAAGACGAAAACGATCCATTTAGCGCACCGAAAGGCACGGCCGCGGGATGGCGTATTGATCGGCAACTTAGGAGGATTCCAAAAGAAAACGCACATTCCGGCCGCGACTGCGACCAGCCACATTCCCAAATCCAGTTCTTTCGCGAGGAATACACCCCCAATAAAGATCATTAACGGAATCTCAAGATAGCCGCCTTGCAGTAATTTTTGTTCCCACCTTGGCGTGCCGACCAACGCCGCCTCCGCCGTAGTTAACAGCACCTTGCGGTACTGCCGATTCGCTGCCTTAGCGTCGCCGAGTATAGCCACGGCTGCGTGCTCGTCGAGGGTAGCCTCACGGGCCGCGTCATAGTGCTCCTGAATTTCGGTGCGGACCTGGGCCGCGGAGTCCTTCGACAAGTTCCGCGTTGCTTCTTCCAGCCAGGTTGCTAACGTTGTCGTGTTCATTCGTTACGCCTCCCCCAGAATCAATGTGACCGCGCGCGACATCTCCCGCCATTCCGCGCGGTTCTTGGCAAGAACGCCACGGCCCGATTTCGTAATGCGGTAATACCGCCGAGGCCGGCCGTTCTCGACGCCTTCGTAGGATTCGACCAACTCTTCGGCCTGCAGCTTGTGCAGCGCCGGATACAGAGTCCCTTCCTTGAAATCCAACACGCCCTGGGATCGCTCTTTGATGCGCTGCGCGATGCGGTAGCCGTGGCTCGGCTCTTTCTCCAGAGCTTCCAAGATGAGTGTGGGTAGCGTTCCCCGGAAATTCATATGCCTCGTATTCCTATGCATAGGGTAACCCGCAGCCCCGCGATTGTCAATAATGGAGCGCTGGCACGAGTCCGTTTGTAGCGCACAATAAAGATCGATGGCCCCCGAACAAGACCCCCGTATCTATTTCGCCGCGGAGCGAACCTTCCTCGCCTGGATCCGCACCGGTCTCGCCCTGATGGGCTTCGGCTTTGTCGTAGCCCGCTTCGGTTTGTTCCTGCGCGAGATGGGAGCCGCTTCGGTCAATTTCCCTATCCGCTCCACCGGCTTCTCGTTATGGATCGGCACCGCCCTGGTGATGGCGGGCGTCATCGTGAATACGCTATCCGCGGTAGAGTATATCCGCAGCATCGGCCAACTAAAGCAGGCGCGCTACGTAGTAGGCCGTGTTTCCACAACCGGTGTTGCACTGGCCGTCGTGCTCGCCCTGGTCGGAATGGCGATGGCGATCTATTTGCTGGTCATGCGATAGCCAGATGGCGATAGCAAGATTCGGATAGCGCGTGGGGCCCTTCATCGTGCACTCTGGAATCGTGACACATGCTCCACAAATCGAAGCGCTCTGCAGCTACATTCGTAAACACTCCGCCGAGCCATTGCCCCTGCCGGCTTTAGCCGCACGCGCCGGCTTAAGCCAATTCCATTTCCAGCGAGCCTTCAAAGCCGCCACGGGAGTCACACCCCGCCAATACGTAGAATCCTGCCGCATGCAGGCGCTGAAGAATCACCTCCGCACGAAGCCTGTAACCGACGCCATCTACGAAGCGGGCTACGGCTCCTGCAGCCGAGTCTATGAGCGCACCGACACCCACCTCGGCATGACTCCAGCGGAGTATGGGGCGGGGGGCGCCGGGGCTCACATCACCTACGCCACCACACGTTCTCCGCTGGGTCGTATGCTGCTAGCCGCCACCGACCGCGGCCTTTGCGCCGTCCAATTTGCCGACACGGACGCACTACTCATCCAGCAACTTCGCCGCGAATATCCAGCGGCCACCGTGCGCCCTATGTCCAGGAGCTCAGAGGAATTCCTGCAGTGGATCGGCGCACTGAACGATCACTTGCGTGGAGCGATGCCCCATGCGGATCTTCCGCTGGATGTCCGCGCCACCGCGTTCCAAGTGAAGGTCTGGAATTACCTTCGCCAAATTCCGCGCGGCGAAACCCAGTCCTACGCCGAAGTTGCCGCTGCCATCGGCCACCCTACAGCCGCACGAGCCGTAGCGCGAGCCTGCGCCTCCAACAAAGTCGCCATCGTCATTCCCTGCCATCGCGTAATCCGCGGCACGGGCCATTTAGGAGGCTATCGTTGGGGCCTGGATCGGAAAGCCTCCCTCCTGGCGGCCGAACGCGTGGAATAGACGCATCCCTCCGGCCGATCCGTTCATATAATGGTGAGCGGGTCTCTCTTCCCCATGCGCCTAGCTTCCTACCTGAGAGTTCTCTTCGTAGCCGCGGTGGCCGCTACCGCCACTTGGGTAGTCACCGCCCAACAGCCCGGGCGGGTCACCGCTAAAGTCACGCAGGCCAAACTTAGAAACGCCCCCAAAGACGGCGCCGAATGGCTGACCTACGGTCGCGACTACGCCGAAACCCACTTCAGTCCGCTGACCCAGATCAACGATAAAAATATCTCCCGCCTGGGCTTGTCCTACGCCTTCGATCCCCAAATCTCCGGGTCATTTGAGAGCACTCCTCTGGTATCGAACGGCGTTCTCTATGGCACGGGTGCGTGGAGCGTGGTGTTCGCCATCGATGCCAAGACCGGTGGGTACAAATGGCGTTTCGATCCGGAAGTCTCGCGCGGCTTCCTCTCGCACGTCTGCTGCGGACCTGAAACCCGGGGCCTCGCTATCTTTAACGGCAAGGTTTACGTCACCCCCATCGACGGCCGCCTCATCGCGCTCGATCAGGACACCGGCAAACAACTGTGGAGCGTACAGACTACGCCCAAAGATTCCTACTACAGCATCAGCAGCCCCCCTCGAGTCGTGAAAGGCCACATCATCGTGGGCAACGCGGGAGCCGACTTCGGCGTGCGCGGTTACTTCAGCTCTTATAACTCCGAAACCGGCGCACAGGAATGGCGCTTCTATACCGTCCCCGGCGATCCGTCCAAGCCCTTCGAACACCCCGAGCTCGCGGCAGCCGCCAAAACTTGGACAGGAACCTGGTGGGAGCATGGCGGAGGCGGCACCGTGTGGGACGCCATGGCGTATGATCCTGACGCCAACCTGCTCTACGTCGGCACCGGCAACGGAGCCCCGTGGAATCGCGAGGTTCGCAGCCCCGGCGGCGGTAACAATCTCTATCTCGCGTCCATCCTGGCGATCAATCCCGACACCGGCCGCATGAAATGGTATTACCAGACAACGCCCGGCGAGACCTGGGACTTCAACTCCACGCAGAGCCTGATCCTGGCTGACTTGCCCATCGGAGGCAAGACGCGCCAGGTGATCATGCAAGCTCCGAAGAACGGTTTCTACTTCGTGATCGATCGACTGACCGGCGAATTTATATCCGCTGAGATGTACACGCCCGTCAACTGGGCCACTGGTTTTGACAAAAAAGGCCGCCCCATCGAAACATCTAACGCGCGTTATAAGAATGAGCCCATCCGCCTGTGGGCCGGCGGGGGCGGAGCGCACAATTGGCCTCCCATGGCTTTCAGCCCGCTGACCAACCTGGCGTACTTGCCGGGACAAAACCGCCCGTTCTCTTTCGCGCAGGATCCAAATTTCAAATGGCAGGAAGGCAAGCAGAACTTCGCTGTCACGTTTCCGCAAATGAGTGATGCTCCCGTGGCCCCCGGCCCGGCGAGCTTTCTGGTCGCCTGGGACCCTATCGCCCAAAAAGAACGCTGGCGCATCGCCTACGCCGGCGTAGGCTTCAATGGCGGAGCGCTGGCCACCGCCGGCAATCTGGTCTTCCACGGCACAGCGGCGGATGGAATGTTCTACGCCTACGACGCCACGAGCGGAGCCAAACTCTGGGAGATCAAGCTGTCCCCCGGCATGGCAACACCAGTGACTTATGAATTAGGGGGAGTTCAATACGTATCCGTCATCGCAGGCCGCGCGGAACAAGGTCGCCTGTACACGTTCGCTCTGGACGGCAAGGCGGCGATGCCCGCGCTCCCGCCAACTGGCGCGGTCAAGGGAAGAGGTTCCCCAGGGCCGCGAGGGAAGTAATAAGATAGCGGGATGCAAAAGCTGCTGCGGACTACCCCCGACTTTACGCTGACCGTGGCGCGCGTGGTCCTGGCGATCATCTTCTTCGCGCACGGATCGCAGAAAGCCTTCGGTTGGTTCGGCGGCCCCGGCTTCGACAACGCGATCGCCATCTTCCAAACGACAATGGGGATCCCCGCGCCGCTCACGGTGTTCGTAATGTTCACCGAACTCAGCGCGTCGATAGGGCTGTTGCTAGGGTTATTGACTCGCGTCGCCGCGCTGGGCCTGCTGGGGCTGATGATCGTCGCGCCCTTTGCCAACGGCCTCTATCCGCAGTTCTTCATGAACTGGACTGGAAAGTTCCCGCACGAAGGCTTCGAGTATCATCTGCTGGCCGCGGCGTTAATCGTGGGATTATTAGTGCGTGGCGCCGGAGCATGGTCGCTCGATCACGCGCTCATGTCCAACCGCCGTTAGCCGGCGCGTTTCAGAGACAGCGTTGCAGGACCTCTACAAACGTGGAAGCGTCCTCGTTTGTGAAGGTGAGTGGGGGACGGAACAATAACGTGTCGCCGCGCGCCGAAAGAAGGATTTGATTCTCGCGCAGCCGGTTGATCACATCTCGCCCGGATTGTACGTCAATCTCCAAACACAACCCGGAGCCGCGCACGGGAAGGCTTAGCGCTCGCAGAGCGTCCCGCATGTTTTTACCAGTCTGCATGGCGTGGTCCGCCAAGTAATCCTGTTCCAGCACTCCCAGAACCGCCAACGCCGCGGCGCATGCCACTGGGCTGCCGGTGAGGCTGCGGTGATCAAAGAGCGGGCCGAATGGAGCAGCCAGGGCGGGCGTGGTTACCACTGCAGCCATCGGAAATCCGTTGGCGATGGATTCGCCGATCACAACGATGTCCGGGCTGACGGTGTGGCGTGCAAACTCCCACATTGCCTTGCCGACGCGGCCCATGCCGGTTTGCGATTCCACGGACACGCATAAACCGCCGCCCTTGCGTACTTCCGCGTAGGCCTGACCAAGGTACCCAGGTTCGAAAACGCCTTCCGCGAAAAAGCCACACAAGCCTCGGCCACTGGCCTGGATGTTGGCAGCTGTAAGTTCCACGTCGCCGGCGTCCAGCCGCGAAGCAACGTGCACCCAATGTTTCTGACTTCCGCCGCGCGCCTGAAACCGCAGCGGACTCATGTTGGTTAGAGAAGTTGTGATGCCGTAGTCGGCGCCCGGCAGCACAATCACGTCTTTGCCGGGCCGGTGTGCGCGCGCCAGCCGCAGCGCCATTTCGGTTGCCTCACTGCGCGAGGGCAGGAAGTAACACACGGTGAGCGGAGGCGGGAACAGGGACAGCAGTCGTCCACGATACCGTTCGATGAGAGCGTGAGCATGCCCGGCGGTTGTATCGATCAGCGCCAGTTGCCGAGCCACTGCCTCGGTCACCTGCGCGTTGCCGTGACCTACCAGCGCGTTGCTGATGCCAGCGTCCAGCCATTTCTGGCCAGCTTCATCGTAGAGATACTGTCCAGAGCCGGATGCGAATGCCACTACTTTCCATTGTAAATGAGTGGAGCGCGCTGGCGGAGCAACATCTTATCGGCTACCAGGGATAGCTCCTTCACCTTCTCGCGACTCCGCACGATCGAACGCCGTAGTGTTTTCGCCTCCTTCCGTAGCGCATCGATGTCCAGGGCGATGCCGCGGGGTGTACTTGTAGGCGCCATTATGGCCCGATCCAGAGGGGTAATAAACTTGGCCGAGGTCCATCGCGCCACGCCGGAACGGGTGTCTGTCGAAATCCGCACTTCGACATCCCCACTCTGCAACCCGTACGTCGCGCTGCCCACACCTGGCGGAAACAATAAGATTCTTCGGGCGCCTCGATCGTCGATTTCCAGTCTTCCAGAGGTGGAAACAGAGCGTGGGTCCCAGGCGATCAGCAGTTGGCCTTGGGTTTCTTTCAGGGACAACTCCAAGGGAGGTTTAGGGAGGTACGGGGTCAGATATGCAAACGCCGCTACCGGCACAATAAGTAACGCAGCCACGCCGGCAGCCCATTTCCATTGCTGCACAGGCGCGAGTGCAGGATGCCTCCACAGGCGGGCCAACCGCGGTTCCGGGGTCCGGATCTCCGCTTGGGCAGCCGCTTCGGCCACTGAGAACTCCTCGTGGCTTCGGACGGCTTGGATCTTGCCATCCAGTTCACGCGTAAAGAATCCGGCGCGCCCTCCCACCACCACAAGAGCGACGCCGGCCATCACGCGATCCACTTGCTCCAGGTCGGCGTCGGTCAGAAAAACTTCACCTCGGGCCCGGGAGACGTAAACTCCCACCGGCTCCCAATGCTGTAACCGTGGATCATCCCTCCGCGGCGCTCGAATCGCGGCCAGAACTCGAATGTCGTCCCCTACGTGCAAGCCGAACAAGTATCCCCGATCCTGGCCATTCCGGCTTTCCGCGCGAATCTCATGCAGAATCTCAGGAGTGAACTCGATCCGAACGGAACTTTGCGGAGGGGACCAGCGGCGGTATTGAACTGTTCGCATTTGGGCTTCGAACAGTTAGTGCCACTTCGGTACTAGTTTTCTCAGGAACTACCGTTCGATAATTCTTCGCCCATCGATCCGAAACCGCCCGTTAAGCACCTGCGCGATCGCCTCAGTGTAGATCCTATGCTCCTCGACCAGAATGCGCGCGGAAAGCGTTTCCTCGGTGTCGCCATCGAGGACCGGAACCACCGCTTGGCGAATAATCGGACCGTTGTCCAGTCCTTCGTCCACAAAATGTACCGTGCATCCGGACAGTTTGACGCCGTGCGCCAAAGCTTGCGCCTGGGCGTGCAGGCCGGGAAAAGCAGGCAGCAGCGAAGGATGAATATTCATGATTCGATGCGGAAATTGCGGAACGAACCCAACGCCCAGCACTCGCATATACCCCGCAAGGCACACCAAATCAACTCGATGGCGATTCACCTCGTCCGCTAGCAGCCGGTCATACGAGACGCGATCGATACCGGTGGCAGGAATCGCGATGGCGGTCAAGCCGCGCTCTCGTGCACGCTCCAAACCAGGAGCATCCGCTCGATTCGAGATCACCACGGCGATTTCGGCGTCCAGGCGGCCAGCCTCGATCGATTCCGCGATTGCGACGAAGTTCGATCCCCGTCCAGATAGCAGAATCCCGAGCCGTCTACTCATATTCGACGCCGCGGCCTTTGGCGATCTTCCCGATTCTGTACCACGGCTCTTTCAGCCTCTTTAGAGTTTTCGCCGCTGCAGGAAGATCCCGTTCGGCCACCACGAAGATCATGCCGATTCCCAGATTGAACGTGCGCCGCCAGTCGGCATCGGGAACGCGCCCAATATTCTTCATGTGTTCGAAAATCGGCAGCACGGGCCAGGATCCTACTTCGACGCGAGCGGAAAGTCCCTTAGGCAGCACGCGCGGGGTATTGTCCGTGATTCCGCCGCCGGTAATGTGCGCCGCCGCTTTGAGCAACTTCGCGTCGTCCAGAGCGCGCAGCGGTTTCAAATAGCTTCGATGAACCGCGAGCAATGCGTCCGCCACCGTGGACCCGATCTCTTTGACGAAGGTATCGGCCTTGTAACCAGCGACGTCGAACAACAACTTGCGCGCCAGCGAATACCCGTTGGTGTGTAATCCAGTGGACGGCAAGCCTATCAACACATCCCCCTGTTTCACGCGCGCGCCCGTCAACATACGCTTCTGTTCCACCGCGCCCACGATGAAACCAGCCAGATCGTATTCACCCGGATTATAGAGACCGGGCATCTCCGCCGTCTCTCCGCCGATCAACGCGCAGCCGTTGGCTTTGCAACCGCGCGCCATCCCGCTGACCACTTGCGCGGCCACTTTTGCGTCCAACGCACCTACTGAAAAATAGTCCAGAAAGAACAGCGGTACCGCACCTTGCACGGCTATGTCATTGACGCAGTGGTTGACTAAGTCTTCGCCAACGGTGTTATGCCGTCCGGTCATAAACGCGACCTTGAGCTTGGTCCCGACGCCGTCGGCCGAGGAAACCAGCACGGGCTTGCGATACCCCTGCAGCAGATAGCCTCCGCCGAAGCTGCCAATGTCGGTGAGTACGGCGGGCGTAAAAGTGCGCCGGGCCATGGTGCGGATGGAGGCAACGGCGCGGTCCGCCTCGTCAATATTTACGCCGGCTTGTTTGTAACTGATGGATTTTGTGGCCATGAGAGGGAACCTTTATCATAAGATCCCGGAATGATTGCTGTCGCGCTCCCGTCGTGAACTGTAAATTGTGGGATCACTGTGTGCTCAACTGAAGCTCAAGACTGACCAGAAATTCGAATTCCGCGTGGATGGCGGGCAGGTGGTAATGCGCAACATGGACGTCATCAAACTGCGGGCATCGCAAAAGGCAGGGCGTGAACGGTCTCGATTCCAACGCCAGGATCCGATATTTCGATCCTAGCCAGACTGGCCGGGCTGTCAGATTCGTTGAGGACCACATTGGACTGGGCGGTATCGGCAACCGCGGGAACAAATGGGGTACATCCTGGAATTCGCTCGAAACCAACCTGCGCCGGAAAAACGGGCTTCGCCGACTACCTGATCGGCGCGCTAGCGCGGCAGGCGGGGTGTGCTGCCACGTTCACCTTCGATCGTGATTTGCGCGGATCGCCCGGCTTTCAAGTACTTCATGTCAATGCCAAATAGAAATGTCCTAGTTTGTGCCAAGTAGAAATGTCCGGT
>JBDTSJ010000024.1:0-21468 GCA_039931205.1 Acidobacteriota bacterium | reverse complement strand
ACCGGACATTTCTACTTGGCACAAACTAGGACATTTCTATTTGGCATTGACATGACCGCAACGCCGCTGTCAACCCACTTTAGAGATATCCCCTACTTTAGCTTCTTCCAGGAGTCCTCAGTTGTACGCGGCGGATTTGATCAGCTACGAAAGTGAATACCTGATGCAAGCCAGGTGGCCGGCAATGGTCAAAACCGGCGCGCGTCCCAAGTGTCCGGAATCGACTATGAGCTAATGTTACCCGTGAGTTCTCAGAACCCCGGCGCCCGTAAGCGCTTCAAGAGGCACGTCAATGGAACGAACGTGGCCTTGTTCAAAATTTCCACTACTCTTTTCCAGATGCCTGATCGCGAACTCGCGGCGCAATTTGCTCTCCAATCTCGCCAACTTCTCAGAAATCTGAGCAAATTTATCGTCTTTCTCCGCTTTCGCATGGAGTAGCGTTTCCTGATAGCGCTTAAGAAAATAATTCATTGTTTCCAGGCGAATCTTAATCGAGCCTGAGGGCTTATTCTCGTCAATATCCTTGAAGCAGAAGTATGGCGTGCCCGATTGCTCCACAATCTCCTCGACCACGCTGTAAATCGGCGCGTCGTGACCGCACTTGAAGCTGGATAGCTCCAGCGCCACCAAATTTGGATGGCGAGCTACATACTTTGCGGCCCACACCTTCCGGGACGTGTTCTCACTGTAGGCATTCTTCCATACGTCCGCGATCGACAGAGGATTTGGAATATCGCCCGAGTCCACTTCGGCGCCAAACAGCCGCCGCAGAATATCCTCATCCAACGGAAGGGAATCCTGAGTGAGTATGGGATACCCAAACTGCTGGAGTTCTTCCAGGATGCCGTGATTGACGCCCGGATCGTTGTGATAAGGACGTCCAAGCAGAACGATGCCCAAGCGATCTTCGCGCTCCAAGCGATCCAAGACTTGCCGGCCGCGCTGGCGCAGCAGTTCGTTATAGCGATCCAAATTCCGATAGCCCTCGACAGTCGCCCGATGATTCTCTTCGGCGGACAGACCCAGGATTTCACGGAACTGTTGCAAGAGTTGCCGCTCCAGCAGCTCCGGTTTGGAAATGTTGACGATGGGATCGATGTAATGAATACCTTTTTCGGCAAATAGATCACCTTCCTTGGTGAAGGCGGCCTTCACTGCTGCGGGCGTCGCGGTTACTGTCGGGCAGGCGCGATTGCCCTGCGTGCCGCTCAGAGGGCTGTCGAGGCAATCTATCATCGGGAAGAAGATCAAATCCAAGGGCTTCTTCGCGTGAGCCACCGTCATTAAATTGTGAACATGCGGAATCCCAAGTTTGGATGGGAAGCAAGGGTCAACCGATCCTCGTTTGCATCCGTCTTTATACAACTGTTCGCTGGTGTAATCGGAGAAGAGAATGTTTTCGGCCTTCACCCCCAGAGACACGAAGTATCCCGTAAACAGCGGCGCGGTGGAGTATAGATTGAGCACGCGAGGAATACCAATGCGCAGTCGGGAGCGATTCTGCATTTGGCGCGTCCGCTCTTTCTGCGCCGAAGTGAACGAGAAACGAAGCGGTGGGTCCGCGACAGACGGAAGGTTAGGCCGGCGGAATACCTCGTGCGCGGCAAAGTCAGCCAGGTCCGGGTGCTCCGATTTGATGGCGTCCACGGTGCCCTTGATCTGGCGCATTTCGTTGACGTCTTCGACGGTACCCTTTTCGCAAGTCGCGATGATGAATCGCTTGGCATCCTTTGCCAGCGGTACCTTGCTCTGCATTCGAGGAACTGAATGGAGGGGCTCAATTTGGACCACGTTGGTTGTTACATCCACAAATGTCCGGAGGCATTCGTTCTTGCAGAAATAGCAGCGGGTTTCTTCTTTTCTGGTAGTGGTGTAGCGAAGTTGCGCCACCGCCTCCAAGCCGATAAACGTTGACTCTCGCCCTTTACCCCAAAGCCGCCCGGCTTCCAACCCGGCGCCGATCGCGCCTGCTTCACCGCAATGCTCGTGCACGATGATCGCAGGGCGAGTGGCCCCTTTGAAACGAGATTGAATAAAATCCACTTGGGCTTTGACTGCCGCTAAGTTGTATTGGGTTCCGCCCTGCAACAGAAAACGGCTGCCCAAGGCTGGGAGATTCGGAATCTGGGCTACATACAGCCAAATATTCTTGGGCAGTACATTGCAGAGTCCGGCCAGAATCTCCTCACGTTTCCAGCCTTGGCGCTGGAAGTCGACTATGTCGGTCTGCATGAATACTGCACACCCGTATCCGAAGTCAGGGTAGCGCTGGGCAGCGAAGGCAGTATCGGCATATTGCTCCACCGCAATGCCGAATCCCTGCGAAGTGCTCTGCAGAAAATATCCGTTTCCAGCAGAACATTGAGTGTTCAGGCGGAAATCCTTGACTCTTCCGTTTTTCAAAACAATAATCTTGATGTCCTGGCCGCCGACATCGCAGATCACATCGACATCCTTGTAGAAATGCAGCCCTGCCTCAGTGTGCGCAACCGTCTCTACCAGCGCGATATCGGCGGAGATCGCATCTTTGAGCATGTCTTTGGCGTAGCCCGTGGTGCCGACGCCCAGAACTTTCATCTCTGCCCCTTGGCTGCGGATCGACTCCTCCAATTTGCGGAAGACGTCCATCGCATCGGCGATCGGATTGCCCTGTGAAAGCTGATACACCTTACTTAAGACTTGGCGGGGATGCGTTTTCGAAATCAGGACTGCCTTGGTGGAAGTAGATCCGCCGTCGATCCCGACAAATCCCTCTACCACCTCGCCGGGCGTGAAGGCCGCCGGAACAAACACTTTGGTGCGGTACTGAGCTTGGAACGCAAGCAAGCTAGCGGCATCTCCGGCCAATCCCTTTTCCTGGCCGCGGCTCGCACCTGCGCTGCGCCCCCCTTGCTGGATGTACTGCTCCAGCGCACTCCAGCCCAGGTACAAACCAACAGTGGCTTCTTCTGATTTTCCAAACTCCGCCGCGCCAATCGCGGCAAAGTATTGTGCATTTTCCGGGACACGAATCAGTGACTCGGGCGCGACGCCGGTCGGCAGGGGAGTATTCCGTTCCTTCCATATCTTCGGAATATTCACCTTCCAACACTCCTGCATGCCTCGAATGTAGGTATTCGGACCACCCAGCAACAGGACAACAGGGCGCAACGTGTTGCCTCTTGTGAGTACCGAAAGATTTTGCATCACGATCGCTTCAAACAGCGAAGCCATCAGTTCGTGGGCGGGCACGCCCAATTTTTGCAGACCGTTAATGTCCGTCTCCGCGAAGACGCCGCACTTGCCTGCCACGGGGTGCAGCTTCATCCCCGCGTACTCCATCTGGCACAATCGCTCCGGCGGAATGCACAGCTTCGCGTTGACCTTATCGATGACCGCTCCGGTGCCGCCCGCGCACTTGTCATTCATCGAAGGCAGCTTACGTTTGCGCCCCGTCGCCGGATCCTCTTTGAAGATGATGATCTTCGCGTCTTGTCCGCCCAACTCGATCACGGAGCCGCAGTCCGGATGCAGCTTCTCCACCGCGACGGAAACAGCGTTGACCTCCTGCACAAACTTCGCTCCGATATGTGGAGCGATGGACCCTCCACCGGAGCCTGTTACGAACATGCGGCTGTGCTGGCCGTCAAAGCCCGGAATCTCCCGCTCGAATCGTTGCAGAAACTCCAAGACTGCTTCCGGCTGTTTCGTATCGTGGCGTTTGTAGTCCGACCAAACCAAGTCGCCGCTTGTTTGCTCGAAAACCACGGCTTTGGCTGTTGTTGAGCCGACGTCGATTCCGATGAGAAAACTTGTGCCCATGTTGAACTTGTCGAGACGATCCGCTTAAGCGGCGCGCATCCGCTCCGCAATGTGCAAGACGAGGTTCGGGGCTACTCCGATAAACCCTTTGTGCTTTGGGACCTGGTACAACGGGCGTTTCATCTCAGGATGACGGTCCACATAGGCGTAACACTTTTCCAAGGTGAGACTGCTTTGCTCCAGAGCCTGCGCGAATTCCGCTTTGGCTTTTATACGGGCCTCTCCCAAAGCCATTTGGACGCGGCTATGCGCGTTGATCTCTCCTTCACCTGAGGTCTCGATCGGCAGATAGATCATGTCGGAATGGTTGGCCACCACCGCCGTCTGCGCCGCATCCGACTGCGTGGAAGGCATGCACCCGAATGGCTTCAATGACAACACCATATGCGCCAGCTCGCGATTGGAGTAGTAAATGTTCTTGGCCACTTCAAGGTGGCCCTCACCGCCCGCCGCGCGCGAATTGTAGAACGGATGCGCCAGCCGCTGCATTTCGTACTGGTCTGCCAGATGATGAACCAGTTGCTGAAATGCATCCGTGAGCCGATGATACTCGCGGCGGAAGATAGCCTCCGCGAGTTTCATCTTAGCGAGCTTGGTCTGATGCCGCGTTTCCACTCGCGCTCTGGAAGCAGTCTTCCACCAGGAAGGAACCGCCACGCCTTCCTCCAGCCCCTTTGTATCGCGATACTTTTGGACCACCTGATGAATCATATAGGTGATCCAGGTTCCCACCGGTTCCACCAGCACTTGGGCACCTTCCTGCTCCAGAAATTGGAACATCCGGAAGTTCCCGTCGCCTTCGGTAGTCTGCGCCCAAAACTCACCAGTGATCTTGACAATCGGCTTCACGCGTAAGCGGTCGACGTCCACACTATTGAGTAGATCCGCAGCCTGTTTCAGCCCGCCCGTGAAATCATCGCCCTTCAATTGGCCGACGAACTTTCCTAAAGACTCAATAGGGCCGCTGAGCTGGCCCAGCCAACGGCGTTTCTCCGCATTCAACTTCCAGGGTTGCCGGTCCTTGAAAACTCGATGAAGCAGATCCACGGCGCGTCCCATGGCTTCATCCGTCTGACCGCGGAGCATCTCATACGGACGAACCGCATACGCGGCTTCATTCAAGACATCCCCGACACACAGCGCATTGAGAATGCCAAGGAAGAACTCCGTGTTCATCTCGATGCCCGCTTCCAAGTCTGACTGCTCCAACCCCCCCGATTGCTGGAACAGAATGACCCGAAAGCCATCGAAACCGGAGTTGCGCAGCGCCAGGCGATACTCAGCTTCGTACATTCCGAAGCGGCACGGTCCGCAGGCCCCGGCCGTGAAAAATACGTATTGATCCTCAATTTGTCGTTTGCTCAAGCCTTGGAGTTCCAGGGATTGCAGGAATTGCACAAGGTTTCCCACGGTGAAGTACGTGGGGTTGCACTGCCCATTGTTGCCGAATTCCTTGCCCGTTTGAAAGGCTCTAACATCGGGAACAGGCAGGGGCCGTACATGGTAGTCGAGCCCTTCCAGCGCGGCCTGTATCAGCCGCTCGTGTCTCCAGGTCAAGCCCCCGAACAGTAAAGTTGTGTTGCCTCGATCCGATTTCGTAAAGGGACGCTCAACCGGTCTTTTGAAGTGCCGCGATGGCGCGACATCGGCAAACCCGGCCGCATTCTCCAGCCGCGCCCTCTCGATATCCAATTGACTCTGGATGGCTTCTTCAATTTGCACCAGTCCTTTTGCGTTACTGGGCGCGGCCATCGAATCTCTACGCATATGTCACTAGCGTACACGCCGCCCACCTCGAGTGCTTAACGCGGAAGAAGAAACTTGGCAGAGTGTACAAAAAGGCTCAACGGGATTACGTGGCTAACGCCGGCCACGCTTCCGTCCGCCGCGGTGGACGCCGGCCAGAAAATGAGGCGCGCTTCAACAGTCTCGGAGGGCAGGACCGCAAGCAATTCCGGTGACACTTGAAAGCGCCCCGCTGACGCCGGAGCTACGCAGAAGACCAGCCCGGCTACATTGTTCTCCGTGGTTGCCGCGGAGAGCAGAATCGCCATCTTGCCGTTGGGGGCGGCGCCGCTCCACACAAACGGTAGTGGTTTCGTTCGAGTTATCGATGTGAACTGTGCGCGATTCGTCCATTCGAACGGTTCGGGCGCGGGAATCGCCACGCGGAAACGGCCCACGTCCTTTCCACCAGTACCCGTGATATGAAAGTTCCCGCCAGCTAATGAGAAGATCGCGCGCTGAGGGGCTGTCGGGATCGCGCTCCTTAATATGCGTTGGTATATGTTCCGCGTCCCGGTTATGCTCAGCATCCGAAGTTGTTCTTGGCCATTGTCCACGGACAATCCCGTGCCCGCGTCTAGACTTCCACCAGCTAATGCGTCCAGAAAGAGCCCGGTCACTGAGGCAGCGTCCGGAGTGTCGGTATCCAGCACCGTCCCATAGGTAGTGCATGTTCCTGCCGGTGGGGACATCCACAACAAACTCTTTGTCATATTCTCCGCTGCGATGTCTGAGAATCCCGCCACCGCTTGATCCTCGATTTGGTCCTTCCCGGCCCCCTGGCTCCTCGAAACCGTCCGGGAAAGGACGAAAACTGCGCTTTTGCCACTCTGCATCGCAGACAAAATATCGTCCTTGGAACGTGCGCAGGCCCCAGCGCCTCGCTGCACGGCGATCGTAACCGTGTTGCTCATGGAACTGCCAGGAGATCGGCCGTAGACCGGGATAAAGCAACCTGCTGGTGTTCCGAGCGGCAGTTGCACCGAGAGTTCTACGACATGAGCCGGCCCTTCTGCAGCCCGGAGCACCTTCGCAACTTGCCCTCCGACCCATACCTCAACAGGCTGGCGTGGCGCGACGCCCGTAGCGAAGAGGCTTATGATTTGCCCCGGCTTGGCCGGTTTGTCCCCGGATATATTCGCCTTACCCGGCCCCCAGCCGTTTCCGTTAACGCTGAATAATCCCAGGGCGGATTTTACCAGCACAAATGATATCGGGGGGCTGTTCAATCCACCGGCCTGGACCACAATTTGAGCCGGTCCCAAAGGCGCACCCAAGGGAATCCAGGCTTCGAGCATGCGGGAGTCAGCGCGGTTGATGGATAACTGAGAGCTGCCCGCCTTCGTAATGAGCCGCACTGCAAGCGACGCTACATCATCCGAAAATCGAATGCCGTGGATCGAGATTAGGGAGCCTGCAGAAATCTGTCCACCAACACTCGGGGGGCGCTGACTGCCGGCGTTTACCACGCCTTCTCGCCGGATGAGCGGTGGATCTGCACCCAAGCAAGAAAGTGCGTTTCCAGCGATTAATGCAAGTGCGAAATAAGGTAACATGACGTCGATGATAAAATTGCCAGATGCGCTTCTCGTTCTTAGTGTGCATCGTTGGGTCGCTGAACCTGGCGGTTGCGCAATCCTGCCCTCCCGTTAATTTCGTTCAGGGTAGCATCATCCCGGTTTTTGGAAGCGGGGAGGCCTCCGATTTGCAACGGCAGTCAGACGGCTCCTTTACACGGAACTTGTTTTCGTGGAACAGGACCGGCGGAACTTCCCTGGGTCTGGGAACCAAAATTCAGACGTCCGCCAAATATGACCAGACTTTCGGAAACTGCGCTGGCACGAATCGCACATTCAAACTGCCCGCGGCGTGGCAAGCAGTCGCGGATCAGTTGGGGACCAGTTCGCGAAACCCGGTCGCCGGTAATTTGCTGGGCGATGGAACCGTAGTAGGCATCGGCTCTTACACGAGCAATGGCAACAAAGCCTATGTGGTTATCTCTAACGCGGACGGTACCGTCCGTAGCACCTCGTCATTAAATGTCTCGACGAATGCGGTTGGTTATTTGATCGCCGACTTCAACGGAGATAACAAGAAGGATCTTGCGGTGGCGAAATTTGGGGATGGCGGATCCGACAAGGGTGGGATCGGAATCTTTCTGGGCAACGGAGACGGAACCTTTCGCACCCCGGTGACCTACCCCGCCGGCCAGGGGGCCGAGGGCGCGACGGCGTTCGATTTCAATGGCGACGGAAAGCTCGACTTGGCGGTGGCCAATTACAGTTCAAACGACGTAGGCATTCTGTTAGGCAACGGAGATGGAACTTTCCGCGCACCGGTATCCTACCCCATGGGCGCTTCGGGATTCGCTGCTGCGGTTGGCGATTTCAATGGCGATGGGAAGCCTGACCTTGTCGCGTCAAGCGTCGATTCCAACACATTGGCAGGCACCGGTAGGGTGGTTTTGCTACAGGGTAACGGCGATGGAACCTTCCAAGCATCTCGCACGCTCATCTCGAACATTGCGCCGCGCGGACTCGCCACCGGCGACTTCAATAAGGACGCGAAGTTAGATTTGGTGATCACCGACAGTTTGAATCGGACGACAATCCTGATGCTCGGCAATGGCACGGGCACTTTTACTGTAACGAACGTCTACCAATCGACCTTCGGTAGCCCGTTTGCCGTCGACCTTGATGGCGATAACAATCTTGACGTGGTGGTTGCCGCGGGTCATCCTGACGCGCTTACCGCTAACGCCGGCATTAAGTCCGCCGATGCCGAGGAGGACATCTCGGTGTTATTTGGAAAAGGTGACGGAACCCTATTGGGCGCTCCCGTATTTAAGGCCGGACAGTTGCCCAGCGGCATCGCTGCGGGTGACTTCAACGGGGATGGCCGAGTCGACTTAGCGATCACGTCCTCCGGCAGTAAAGACATAACGATCCTGACTGGAATTGGCGCGGGCCAGTTTCAGGTGGGATCGCCTGTTGCGATCACCGGGGCCACGCCCACCTCGCTTGTCGCGGCCAAGCTGGATGGCGACAACAATTTCGATTTGGCGGTAACCGACGGCCCCGGCAATAAAGTATTCGTCTTAATCTCGAGAGGCGATGGCACGTTTGTACCCGGTGTTGGCTATACCGTCGGCGGGAACCCTGTTTCTGTTGCTGCCGGGGATCTGAATGGCGATGGCAAGTCAGACTTGGTTGTCGCGAGTTCTGGCAATCCGGCCGGAATCAATGTGTTACTGAATAATGGAACGGGCGGGTTTCAGCCCTCGCAGAGCATAATCACTGGTGTCACGCCAACATCGGTGGCAATCGCCGATGTCAATAAAGATGGGAAGTCGGACATTGTCGGTGCGAATCCCGCAACCGGCGTGCTCGTGTTGCTGGGCAGCGGTTCTGGCACGTTCCAACCTGCGGTGACGTACGCGGCAGACTTCCCTGTATTTGTGGCAACGGGCGACATGAACGGGGATGGATCGGTGGACATCGTAGTGGCAGGGCCAGCCGGTTTGGACGTTCCCTTCACAGGCGTTTTGCTGAACAATGGCAACGGTACCTTCGGAGCGATTGACAGGGGCTATATCAGTTTCCGGCCCAGTGCGCTGGTCGTCGCGGATCTCAACGGGGACGGCAAGCTGGACGTTGCTGTGGCCGAGTGCTGCGGAGAGGCCAACGTCGCATTCTTGCTGAATTCCGGCACGGGCAGCGTGGTGAATGAAACCTACATCCGCGGAGGAAACTCGCACGTGGCCCTTGTCGCGGCGGATCTAAATGGCGATCAAAGAGCCGATTTGGTGGTCGGCGACGGAACGACTACCTCAGGATTCGTCACGATCCTCCTCAATACCGCGGTTACCTCGAGCTCGAATCCCATCACCACGATCAACGCCGCTAGCTTATTGGCGGGATCCCTGGCCCCTGATTCCTTCGTCACGGCAAAAGGATCTGGGCTCGCTTCGGGCAGCGCGGCAGCAGGCTTGGTCGCCAGCACCATTCCGTATCCTCCCGTTCTCGGCGGCACTACCGCCAAAGTGAAGGATTCCGCCGGTGTGGAGCGTTCCGCCCCCCTCTACTACGTGTCGGCAACACAAGTGAATTACGTCTTGCCCGTCGGCACAGGGAACGGTTTGGCGACGGTGACGATTACGGCTGCGGATGGAACCGTATCAAGCGGACAGATTACCGTCGCGAGTGTTGGACCGGGGTTGTTTATGTTCGGCGGAACCAACATCGCCGCCGCAAACGTGATCCGCGTACGGGATGGGGTGACAACCGGTGAGAATGTTTATGCTATCTCCGGTGGGAACTTGGTCGCCGCTCCTATTGATCTTGGTCCCGCGACCGACACGGTCGCATTGGTGCTATACGGCACTGGAATCCGTGGCAGGACCGCGCTCGACAAGGTATCGCTCACCATAGGCGGAGCTGGAATCCCCGTCGCTTATGCCGGCGCACAGAGCCAGTACCCTGCATTGGATCAGATCAATATCATCCTGGCGCGCAGCTTGGTGGGGAAAGGTGATGTTGCCATCGTGGTCACTGTGGACGGTCAAACCGCCAACGTTGCGCACGTCAGCATCAAATAGCTGGCACACTTGCTGGATTTCTGGCCGAAATTTCCGTCCTTCTGGCCTGCTGCCTTGCGTATTGCCCGCCGCGACCTTCGGTCTTCTCCCTACCGTGCAATCGCAGCAGTCCTCGCGATAGGGGCAGGCACGGGCGCCGTCACGGCCACCAGAGGGCTGGGTGCCGAGATGTACACCAAGCTCCAAGGAGATGCCCGGGAGTGGATTGCTGCGGATCTTTACGCGGCAATGCCGCAACCCCCATCTCCGGAAGAGCTGGAGCTTCTCGCGCCACTGCATCAAAGTGGCGTCGAACGAACGGTCGTCAGCGAGTTTTATAGCATGGTGGCATCCCAGGAGTCACCCGATGCAAGCCTGGCATTTCTCAAGGTAGTGGATCCTGCGTTTTACCCCTTCTACGGGACGGTTGGCTTGCACCCGCCTCAGCCCCTGCGCGAAGCGCTCCATGGCGATTCTGTTGCCGTGTCCCAGGATCTCCTCGACAAGCTGAAACTAAGGATCGGAGGCACCTTGCGCATCAGCAAGGCGGACTTTCGGGTAGCCGCCGTCATTGTAGCTGAGCCCGATTGGTCGGCCGGAGTCTCCACAGTCTTGCCGCGGGTCCTGTTATCTCCGGAAGCCGTGGATCGAGCTGGCGCGAATCTACAGGGCAGCGTAACCCGAAAAGTATTGTTCCGCCTCGGCCGCGCGGACCTGGCCGCGTCGCGTTCCGTCGTGGAGCGGGCATTTCCCTTTGCGGCAGTGATCGACTATCGGGACCCCGATCCCATCGCTGCCGCGGCGTTTGAACAAGCCATCGTATTTCTGAGTGTGGCCGCGTGGATCGCGCTCGCATTCGGGTCGCTCGCCATGGCTGTGATTATGAATTTGCACGTTCAAGTGCGGCTAAATTCCGTCGCCACCATGAAAGCTCTCGGCGGACGCTGCAATCAGATAGTAGCCATCTATGCGTTTCAGGCCTTGGGGCTCGCCATTTTCGGAGGGGTGCTTGGCTCCGTCCTAGCCTATCCGTTAGAGACTGCCTTCGCTTCTCTGGTGGACTACTTCTTTCCAATCGGTTTAACCGCGCATTGGCGCTGGACTCTGACAGCGCAGGCGCTGGTTGTCGGCTCGCTGGCATCGCTGCCCTCAGTTGTTGGTCCGATTCTCCGCTTGCGCGATGTTTCTCCCCTCGGTATGCTCCGGCGCCACATGTCGGTGAGTTGGACGCCGCCCCGCCGTGCCACATTACTTCTCCAATTCCTGCCGCTATATGTGCGCCTTGCCCTGTGCAACATATTTCGCCGCGGCACGCACGCCACGACGATTGTGTTCGCGCTGAGCGGTGGAGTCGCCATGCTTTGCGCGATTTACTTCTGCAAGCAACAGATCACAGACAGTGTCGTTCAGTCGATTCCCGCACCTGGATCAAGTGTGTACGTTATTTCGGCAGGGCGAACCCAGTTGGAAGAGGCCACCCAGTGGCTGACGCAACAGACTGGCATACCGAATACTGTACGGGCGTTTCCGCTGGTTTGGCTACAATTGATCCGGATTAACGGGAGCGTCCCTGCTGGCGTAATGCCGCAACGGTGGCTTGCCAGTTGCTCGGAATCAGTCCCCTCCGGCCAGATTCTCCTTTCGCGCAAGCACTCCGAATATGTGAAGGCCGGCGATTCTCTTGAATTCGCGTCTCAGGGCCTAACGTTGAGCGGCGAGGTGGTTGTGGGATCGGCGGATTTCTTGGGTGCCGTCGTCTCGGTGCTGACCTTCTCTTGCAGTAGCCTTAGCGAACTTAACGTTTTCTATCACGCGGCCATCCGGCTGCCTCCTTCGCGGGAAGTGGAGATTCGTCGTGCTTTGGCGGATCGCTATCCGGCGCTCCCAACGCTTAGCGGCAGTGAAGTCGGCGGGTTAGTAGGAAAAATCGCAGGCCGGGCGATTACTATGGTCCAGATTCTTTGCTGGACCGTTCTGACAATCGGTGCTGTACTCCAAATGATGTTAGTCGCATCGACTCGGGCGTTACGTCGGGAGGAAATCGCACTTACAAAAGCATTGGGTGCAGGACGGCAGTTGCTGGCCCGCATGTGGTTCATAGAGTTTGGAATGATTGGATTAATGGCTGGGGTCGCAGGGACGGCTCTGGGCGCAGCCATAGCGAGTCTTCTGCTGACCACTTTCTTGCATCGCACCACCCTAGCATTTGATGTTGGCACGATCACTGTCGCGGTCTGTTTAACTACCATCCTTACCGGAGTGGCAGGTTGCTTGGCCAATGCGCGACTGCTCCGCATCATGCCGATCGAGATCCTTCGTGAACTCTAGGACATGGGGTTTTTGCATGGCGGTGCACCGCAGTTAATCAATCTCGATAACGCCGCCTCCGTTCCCAAACTGAACGCTCACGGGCTTGGCACGAGGCTTACACCCTGCGGGTCCAAACACATAAATGACGAAAGACTGCGGAGTCATCGCGAGGGCGTTCGTGTTGCCACCTTTGAAGCGAAGTGAGAGCCAGAGGCTGTCGACCGCTACGTTTTTTGACTACAGCGAAGGTCGCAGGCAGCAGCCATGGATCGATCCCGTTCATACGCTTAAGTGCGCGCGTACAACTTGGTCTGTTAGATCGTCGATTGGACCAGCGGCTACGCGCCGGCCTTTGTCTAGGATGCAGAACTCGCTCGCCACGCGTCGGGCGAACGGCAGCTTTTGCTCGACCAGCAGGACCGTCAGTCCTTCTTCCCGATTCAGCCTTAGTATGATGTCGCCGATTTCATGGACAATATTAGGCTGAATTCCTTCGGTAGGCTCATCGAGAATCAGGAGTTTCGGCTCCAGGACTAGAGCCCGGCCAATGGCTAGCTGTTGCTGTTGCCCGCCCGAAAGATCCCCTCCCCGCCGGTTCAGCATCGTCTTTAGAACGGGAAACAGATCGTAGATACGGCCTGGAATCGTACGTGCGCCATTCTTCCGGATGCCCAGGCCTACACGCAAATTCTCCTCAACGGTGAGTTGTGGAAAGATTTCGCGGCCTTGCGGGACGTAGCCGATCCCGCGCCTTGCCCGCTGCTCCGGGGCGCTCTGAACCAAATCGCCCCCTTCGAAGGCGATGCCTCCGGAACTAATCGATTGCAGACCCATAATGCACTTGAGCAACGTCGTTTTCCCCATGCCGTTGCGCCCCATCAGGCACATGCGCGAACCGGCTGGGACGTCAAGATCAACGTCCCACAGAGTGTGGCTGCCGCCGTAAAACTGATTCAGACCTTTAATTGCCAGCACGCTTACACTCCCAGGTAGACTTCGATAACTTTGGGGTCTTTCTGCACCTTATCCATGTCTCCTTCGGCAATGACGTGCCCTTCATGCAATACTGTCACGCGCTTGGCAATCGATCGAACGAAGTGCATATCGTGCTCGACCACCACCACCGAATGCACTCCCGCCAGCGACTTCAGAAGCTCGGTAGTGCGCTCGATCTCATGCGGCGTCATGCCGGCGACCGGCTCATCCACCAGAAATAGCTCTGGATTTTGCATCAACAGCATGCCGATCTCCAGCCACTGTTTTTGACCGTGGGCGAGAATTCTTCCCAGAAATCCACGCTGTTCCGTAAGGCCGATGATACCCACTGCGATGCGGTGGACCGCGAGACTTTGACGAGGCCTCGCAGCAGACAGCGACGGCCCGCACCATTGCAGATCACCTTCGGGCGAAGCTCTTGCGGCACCAAGACAGGCACCCGTATGTCCGTTGCGGAAGTTCGACCCTACCTCTTCATGGCTGCATCTGCACAGGGAGGGTGGGATAAATCGTTCCGAGGCTGCCCGCACCTGTTAGGGGCGGCTCCCACGCCTACCTAAGTCGATTACAGACCTACCGTTTTTCGGTGTTCCTGAGGGTCAACCCTCGTCCGAACTTTCGATGGACGGGTAACAGCTCCCACGGCCTTGAATCTAACAGGCATGGCCCAATCCGATCTTCCGAAGTATTCAATTCCCGGACGCATCTTGATGGTAGTTCTCGCGCTTGGTGTGATTTATCTACTGCTGAATTTTCTTGGCTACCTACCGTGGAGCTAGCAGAATCCCGATTCAGAGGTCCAGGGCGGGCCACACAGACACGGGAGGGTGGATCTAAGGGCCTTCGGCAATTTTCGCGCACGCCTGCTTAACCGCGCTGAGCGAACGAGTGCTGTCACTGAGGATCATATCTCCATCTTTCTTAAAACACTGCGAGCGGTGCTGGATCAATCCGCAGTAGCGCACCCTGGTCTTCCGCAGTCAGCATATATAGTAACCCGTCAGGACCTTGACGAATATCGCGAATGCGTTGCTGTTGCTCGCGGAGTATACCCTCGCGATGCAACTCCTCCCAATCGCCGTTAAAGTCGAGGCGTTCCATGTGGCCTGATCGCGGAACTTCCCCTTGGCGCATGCCGCCGATGAAGAGGTTGTTCTTCCAATTGGGATAACGATCACCGGAGTAGAAAGCCAGGCCCGAAACCGCAATTGCAGGCACCCAATAGACCACTGGCGACTCCATGCCCTCCTTATAAGGATTGAGGGAAACCCGCGGGCCGGAGTAGATGCGCCCGTTACTAACGATGGGCCAGCCGTAATTCTTGCCTGCCGCAAGGATGTTCACTTCGTCGCCGCCGTTGGGGCCGTCTTCACATTCCCAGATGTCGCCAGTAACGGGATTCAACGCGAGGCCCAGCGGGTTGCGATGGCCGATGGTGAACACCTCGGGGCGCGCGCCCGGGCGATTGACGAAGGGATTGTCGGGCGGCACGGTGCCGTCGTCCTTGAGGCGCAGGACCTTGCCCTGCAGGTTGCCGGGGTCCTGCGACGTCATCGACGCGGTGGAGGGCGGATCGCCGCCGGAGCTGAGCGTGATGTAGATCATGCCATCGCGGCCAAACAGGATGCGCGATCCGCCGCCGCCAATGCCGGCGCTGAACAGGTCCTCAAAGTTGGTGATGGCGGTGCCGTTCCAACGTCCCCGCCCGAGTGTGAGACCTGCGGGAGAGTTGTCGGTCGCGGCCTTGTTATAGCTGAAATAGATAAGCGAGTTTTCGGCGAAGCGCGGATGCAGTGCGATGTCCATCAAGCCAGTGAGCCCGGTGGCCAGGATAGGCGGCATTCCCGCGATAGGCGTGGGGTCGAGCACGCCGTTGCGCACGATGCGCAGCCGACCGGGACGTTCCGTGACCAGAATGCCTCCGTTGGGGAGGAACGCCATGCTGAAGGGTTGGATCAACCCTTTGGTAACCACCAAATGCAGACCACGCTCAACCCCTGTATCAAAAGCAATAGGCCCACTGGGCAGTTCAGGCGAGGGCCAGTTGATAGCCTTTGGAGTTCCGCCGTTGTTCGCCTTGGCCTTCCCAGCGCCCGCGGGCTGCTGAGCTTGAGCGAACAAAGTAAACAGCGCGACAGTGGCGCAGATCGGCACGAACACGGACAAGGTGACTATGCGGCGATTCCTCATGGTGTAGATTGTACTCCACGGGTGGAATGGAAGGTTTCGGCTCAAGAAAGCGCCGCACGTCGCTTTGCCCCTTACCGCGATTTCTTTCGTAGCGATACTCCGCCCACTGCTCCATTGCCAGGGAACGTCTCCGCAGGTACCGGGGTTAGAAGAATACGTCGCTGTAGCCCTCTTCGCAGCGATAGTGTTGAGGGTCGCCCAAGAATAAGGCTATGCCGGAACGGGCCCGTCCCAGTAGTCTCAAACGGTAAATACGCGCTCGAAAGCCATAGCGTGTGATCAATCCTGGGATCACTTTTTCAATGGGCGTCGAACATGCGTGGACCAGTTTTCGACCCGGAGACCGGCAAAGGCCTTGAAATCTCGATCATTTGCGGTAACTAGAATCAGTCCATGAACGCGTGCGATGGCTGCGATCTGGCCGTCCACAAAAGGCGTAGGGTGGCCAATCGATTCCAGACGCGCTCTCTCCTTGCCGTGCCATGCCGCCGCGGCCTCGTCATAAGGCAGGATCGGGAATGAACTATGCACGACGTCCCGCAGGTACACCTCTAATGCGCTCCGCCGTTTTCCCTTCGTCAGGCGGTTACATCCGAAGGTGAGCTCGTGCCAGACTGGCGACCCGATCGCGCACACTTGCCCGTTCGCGCTCAGTCTGTCCAGAACCCGCGCATCGGGTTCCTTCCATGCTGGTACTGAGACAATGCTGGTGTCCAGCAAATACCGGAGGGTCATAGGGAGACATCGCGCGCGGCTGAGCGATCACGGAGCGACGAGGCGAACTCAGGACCGACACCGACTTGATTCAGCTGGACTTTGGCCAAAAACTGCTGATACGCCTGACGGAAGCTCTTCTGATGCCCGCCCAGGCGCTCAAACTCATGTATTGAGATCAAGACTGCGACAGGCTCACCGCGACGAGTCAAAGCCACGGGGACGCCGGACTCGGCTTGGTCGATGATAGATGGAAGCTGCGCCCGTGCTTCCGCAATGGAATATCGAGATGGCATGCCTCAAATGTACATCACTATGTACATTTCGTCAATCAAGAGACTGGCAACGTTAAACCATTCCCAGCCCTACGGCAGCGCGAATACATACACCGCGTTCACCTTCGTGGCCTTCTGACCGGTGAGCGAGTTTATGGCTCCGCTGACCAATGAGTTGCCGGTGCTAACCGCTACGTATTGTTTGCCCTTCACTGCGAACGTGATTGGATAGCCTGAGACCTCCGAGCCGAGGTTGACGTCCCATAGGATCTTGCCGTTCTGTTGGTCGAACGCGCGGAAGTGGCCGACGGTGTCGCCGGTAAAGATGAGGCCGCCGCCGGTGGCGACTGAGGACATCATGCCTGCGCGCTGATCGTAGCGCCACAGTGTTTTGCCGGTTTCCGCAGAGATCGCAAATAGAGTGCCGGCGTTTTCGGTGCCCGGCGTGATCAGGCCCTTGGAGTTGAACGCATATGCGGTGTTGTGATTCGCGATGCTGGTCACATCCATGCAGGTGTTCTGCAGTCCGTAGTACATGGTGTTGGTGAGGGGACTGTAGGCCCCGGCCGGGAAATCTTTGCCACCATTGGCGCTGGGACAGACGCGACGGGTTTGTCCATCTTCTGTAAACAGAGTTGCGGGATTCACCGTGACGGCTCCGCTGGCCCCGTCAATCTTGGAGACGACGTTCTGAACGACGGTGGGGCGCGCCCATAGGAATTCGCCGGTCGCACGGTCCAGCGTGTAAATGATGCCGGTCTTGCCGGGAATGCCAGTGAGCACCTTGCGCCTTTCGCCGGGGCGAAGTTTGGGATTGATCCAGGTCACCTCCGACCGGTCCGGCGCGATGGCGGTGTCGATCAATAGGCGTTCAAAGGGATGGTCGAGGTCCCAGTGATCCACCACGTGTTGGTAATACCATACGATCTCGCCGGTGTTCGCGTTCAGCGCCAGTGTGGAGTTGTGGTAGAGATACTGCTTGTCATTGCCGTCGAGCATGTACTTGGGTGCGGGGGAAGTCACCGACGTGCCGACGTACAGCAAATTCAGCTCGGCGTCGAAGCTCGGGGTCATCCAAGCTCCAACGTGACGGCGGTCTTTCTCCGCCACAGCACCCCAGGTTTCGTCGCCTGGTTCACCAGGGCGTGGAATCGTCCGCCGGCGCCAAAGCTCTTTCCCCGTGACTGCGTCATGCGCGGTGATGACGCATCCGTTCGGCGACGCATTGTTGAAGCGGCAGGCCCGTGTCGAGAAGATCTTCCCTCCCGCGATAATCGGACCGCCGGATTGGGTGCCCGAGTCTTCGCGATAGTCGAGCACGCGCGTTTCCCACTGCAACTTACCGGTCTCGACGTCCACCGCGTAAACGAAGTCATCCGCGGAGAGGTCGATGATGGACTTCCCCGACAATGCGAGCGTGCGGGTGGTGTTGCCGTTTCCTTGGCGAAAGCCTTCGGGGAACTGCCGCTTGAAGTCCCACATCAAATCGCCGGTGGCCGCGTCGAGCGCCTGGATCAGGTCACCGGGATTCGGCAGGTACATCACGCCATCGTGAACTAGCGGAGTGCCCTCTTGTGTTCCTTCGGTCATGCCGCGGGTCCAAACGAGCTTCAGGTTCCCGACGTTCGCGCGCGTAACTTGATTCAGCGGGCTGTAGCCCCAGCTGTCGAGGGTGCGTCGCCACATCAGCCAATCCGCAGGATCGGGCTTAGCGAGCATCTGGTTAGTAACGGAGGTAACCTCACGCTTGGCAAGCGCGGAAGGTTGCGTTGTGGGGGAGACTTGCGCGAAGGCCGTGGCGACGGCAAAGATCAAACAGGGTGCACGCTTCATGGAGTCTCATTGGATCACAGCTGAAGTCGGAGTGCCAACGGGGTGTGCTCCGCAAGAGCCAAAGTATGTATGTCTATCTGGGACCGGTCTGATTTCAGAGCCGTCTCGGTGGAAGAGATCACGAATGTGCGTACGCGTTGGGAGGCCAGATCACGGCATCCGGTGAGCGCCACCGCCCGCACGATGTTGGATGCGGGTCCGGTCAGGACGACCACGCCGTTAGCCGGTTGCTGGGCCGGAATTCCGTTGCGGATCAACGCGGCTTCATCCGCTGTGTCGTTTAACTTTTGAATCCCCTGGGGATAGGCACGCTTGCCGTTGGGCAGGGTCTTCGAGAGCACTGCGTTTACCATCGCCGACGCATTGCGGGCACCACCGGTTGGAATGCCGATGGCCAAGGAATTGCGGTTGCCGGGTCCGCCGAGGAATCGAGCCAGGGCATCCGCGAAGGCAGCCGACCGCAAGTCGGGACTGCTCACGCTGAGTGAAGCGATGCGCGCCTCCCGCGTGTACCGCAAGCCGAACAGTAGCGAGAGCGCCAGGACCTGATCCACGTCGTCCAGCGCCGAGTCAAAAGTCACTCCCAACGGGGGCCGGGGCTGTTGCTTTGCCTGTATCTCTAGCAAATTTTTAGACGATCCAGTGTATGGCGTCACCCAACGAACGATAGGTTACAAAATTCACGTGCTACTTGACGGTACCCAACAGGACCGTTGGGAAAGGATGGTGGTTATTCTCCCTACGCTCTTATACTAAGGTTGAGCACGGCCGAAGCAGCGTACCAGCATCGCGCTGAAAAGCCAACAATTCAAACGCGGATGAGGTTTCAGGAACCACCGTCCAGCCTCTCGGTTGCAGAAACCGGATGAACAACGGTTGTTTCATTTCCCGCCGTGTCGATCTGGATCGGGGGGCTCTCTCAAGCGGGGCTTATCTCCGACGACGTCCCAGTATCCCGAAAGCGATCAAATAGAAAAGCCCCGGCTTGCGCCGAGGGCTATTCCTTATTCAGCAAGGGGTCAGCTTATCTGCTGACTTGGATACTGTCTGGAGTTCCGCCGCCACGACAGGGACGAGGGCTGTTACCACTGGAGACAAGCTTTACCCAAAAGTGTGCCCTCTCCGCGGTAGTACGAGGTGCTGCTCGCGCTGCGCAGTGCATCCATGCTGCTTTGTGCCGTGCCCGTGGCTGCGCTGGAGTATCCCGGTAATTCGAAGATAACCCATGAGCCGTTGTCCAGCTCCCTTACGCTAAGGGACAGGGACGGCGCTTCGCTTTCCGCCCGGATCTCGGTACCGCCACGTACCGTGGTGTCCCCGCTGACGGTAAATTTCGTACCATTGCGGATGAGAACGATCGGTGTAACGGCACCTCTACCGCCAGTCCACCGCCTTTAGCAGCACCAGGACCGGCGGCTCCGCCTCTAGGGGCACTAATCCGCATGCGCCCAAAATCACCTTTGCACACGGCAGCGTTCCAGTCCGGCTTTATTTGACAGTTTTGAGGATCGTCCGCGATCCCGTTGTCAATCACAATGTAGGAATCGCGGACGCCGCCGACCGCCCCGTCGATATCGTGGATCACCGCGCCATTCCAGCCTGAAAAACTTCCGAATTCACCGGGAGAAGGACCAGCGGCGATCCTGCTGCGGTGGGAAATACACCGGCTTGGCATTTTCGAATTTCAGGCCTTCGACATCGTTGTTGGTGCTGACTGGAAAGCTGGTGTACAGCGAGCCGTTTCTTACCTGCATGGAGTGAGAGAATTTTAAGTCGAGGGTCCGCGTGGTTGGACTCGACGACCTACGATATTCAGGCCAACGTACCTCAGGATGCAACGCGGAATCAGGTAGGGGGCATGCTCGAGGCCCTTCTGGAAGATCGTCTACATGTCGTCACACACCGTGAGAGAAGAGAAATGAATACTCTCGTTCTGCGAGTCGCGAAAAGCGGTGCGAAGCTACGCCCGTTCGTGACAGGTGACGTAGTTATTCCAAAAATCCCCCGGGTGTTCAGATCCTCCGAACGGATAGTGACTTAGGCCAGTTGGGTGAGCTTTTGAGCAAGCAGCTTGGTCGCCCGGTACTCGACAGGACCAATATCACAGGTAGATACCGGATTCTAGTTCAATCGAGGACGGAAAAGGAAACGGGCACCGCGCCCGATCTAGTTACCGCGGTTGAGGGGCAATTGGGCTTAAAGCTGGAACCGACTAAAACTGCCGTTGAGGTGGTTGTTGTAGACAAAGCCGACAAGGTTCCATCTGAGAACTGATATATAGTGACCGTAGCCAAAAGTCATACGCCGGCCAGCGTCCATAGGCACAACCCTCGCGCTACCGGGTCTCTTCGACGCCGGTGCTTGGTGACTACACCACGAATATGGCTTGGAAAAGGATCGGCCATCTTCCGTTTGACGATGGTCGCCCTAGGAAGACTTTTTGATTGGCGTGGCGCGCTGGCAGTGGTTAAGCCTGACAATTCGCGAATTAATTCGAGAATCCCACGTGGGCGAGCAAAGAATCGCCGGCGAACTTCGCCAGAAGTTGGGCCTTCGCGTCTCGGCCAGAGCCGTCGGCAAATACTTGAGGCTATGCCACCGCATCCATAAACACAGGCTTCCGTCCGGCTATCGCGTTACTTCAATACCGGTGCTCGCTGGAATACACCACCTATATGGCTTGGCGTCCGAAGCCATCCACAACCGATTTCGAAGCGAGGCCTCCGGTCTGGTAGCTATCTTTATCCGAATTACAGAACGGACCAGCTTACCTGCTGACTTGGATACTGCTTGGCGCTACGCCGCCGCGACCCGCGGGACCGGGAAGCATGCCGCCACCGTTCGCGACGACCTTTACCCAAAGGGCGCCTTCGCCCTTGTAGTACGAGTTGCTGGTCGCGCTGCGCAGTGCATCCAGGCTGGCCTGTGCCGTGCCCGAGGCTGCGGTGGTGTATCCCGGTAATTCGACGATCATCCACGAGCCGG
>JBDTSJ010000023.1:0-28831 GCA_039931205.1 Acidobacteriota bacterium | reverse complement strand
TCGGCCAAGCCCTTACGGGCGCCGTGCGTGGAGATGAAGTACTGCAGCACGTCCAAGCCTTCGCGGAAGTTGGCCGTGATGGGCTGTTCGATAATTTCGCCCGACGGACGAGCCATCAAACCGCGCATACCGGACAGCTGGCGGATCTGTTGCTTCGATCCACGCGCGCCGGAGTCGGCCATGATGTAAATCGGGTTGAGGTAGCGGCCGGTACGGTCGTCCTCTTCCATGGTCTTGAACATTTCTTCCGAAACGCGCTCGGTGACCTTGGACCAGATTTCGATGATCTTGTTATAGCGCTCACCGTGAGTGATCGCGCCTTCCTGATACTGCGCTTCCACCTCGATGACAGCCTTTTGGGCGTTCGCGACCATCACCGGCTTTTCACCAGGAACGATCATGTCATCGATGCCGATGGAGATACCCGCGCGAGTGGCGTACAGGAACCCGAGGTTCTTCACCTTGTCCAGCATGTTGACCGTGATGGGACGGCCGAACTTCAGATAGCAGTACTGCACCATCTGCGCCAAACCCTTCTTCTTGAGCAGGCCGTTGATAAACGGCATGTCTTCCGGCAGCACGTCGTTTAAGATGACGCGGCCGACAGTGGTGTCCATGTACTGCTTGGAGAATTCGATCGGCTCCGTGTGCAGCAGGTTCTGGCTATCGAAAGCCTTGGTGAGATCGATCACCTTACCGGTGTGGCGCAGACGAATCGGCGTCAACGTCTCAACTTCACCCATTTCGAGCGCGATCAAAACGTCGTCGATGGAGGCAAACATGCGGCCTTCACCCTTGGAACCCGGGCGGGACTTGGTGAGGTAATAAAGACCCAGCACCATATCCTGCGTGGGAACCGCGATGGGTCCGCCATGCGCGGGCGACAGAATGTTGTTCGAAGCCAGCATCAACGTGGTGGCTTCAATCTGGGCTTCCGGCGACAGCGGAATGTGGACGGCCATCTGATCGCCGTCGAAGTCGGCGTTGAATGCCGTGCAAGTCAGCGGGTGCAGCTTAATGGCTTTGCCTTCGACCAGAACAGGCTCGAACGCCTGAATGCCCAGGCGATGCAGAGTCGGAGCGCGATTCAACAGAATCGGGTGATCCTTAATGACTTCTTCCAGGATGTCCCACACCACGGGATCCTGCTGCTCCACTAATTCCTTGGCTTGTTTGATCGTCGTGCAATGCCCACGCTGTTCCAGGCGATGGTAGATGAAGGGCTTGAACAGTTCCAGCGCCATCTTCTTCGGCAATCCGCACTGATGCAGCTTCAATTCCGGACCCACCACGATAACCGAGCGGCCCGAGTAATCCACGCGCTTTCCGAGCAGGTTCTGACGGAAGCGGCCCTGTTTGCCTTTGAGGGTATCGGACAGCGACTTGAGCGGACGATTGTTGGCGCCACGCAGCACGCGGCCACGGCGGCCGTTGTCGAACAATGCGTCGACGGCTTCCTGCAGCATGCGCTTTTCGTTGCGGACGATCACGTCAGGAGCATGCAGCTCCATCAGCTTCTTCAACCGGTTGTTGCGGTTGATCACGCGCCGGTAGAGATCGTTGAGATCGGAGGTAGCGAAGCGGCCGCCATCCAGCGGAACCAGAGGACGCAGTTCCGGCGGAATCACCGGGATCACGTCCAGGATCATCCATTCCGGCTTGTTACCGGACTTACGGAAGCTCTCGGCCACGCGCAGACGCTTGGCGTACTTCAGCTTTTTCTGCTGCGATGCTTCGGTCTTCATCCGCTCGCGGATGTCGAGGCTGAGGCCGTCGCAATCCACTTGCTTCAATAATTCTTTGATGCCCTCGGCGCCCATCATGGCGGTGAACTTGCCGGGATGTTCGACGTCTAAAGCCCGTTTGCGGTCGTCGTTGATGACTTCCGCCTTGCGCAGATCCGGCACTTCGCCTGGATCGACGATCACGAAAGCTTCAAAGTAGAGGACCCGTTCCAGCTCTCGCAAAGTGATGTCCAGCAGGTAGCCGATGCGCGACGGCAGTCCTTTGAAGAACCACACATGCGAACACGGGCTGGCCAATTCGATGTGGCCGAGGCGTTCGCGGCGCACACGAGACAGGGTCACTTCCACACCGCACTTATCGCAGATCACTCCGCGATGTTTCATGCGTTTGTATTTGCCGCACAAGCATTCCCAATCCGCGATCGGTCCGAAAATGCGCGCGCAGAACAATCCGTCGCGTTCCGGTTTGAACGTGCGGTAGTTGATGGTTTCAGGTTTAGTAACTTCGCCGTGGCTCCAGCTACGAATCTTCTCAGGAGAGGCTAGCGATATACGGATGGAATCGAAATCCGCGATAAAATTCGCCCGGTCATATGGGGATGAACGATACATAATTTGTCTCCTCTATCTCCCTTTAATTAGTCAGCCGCCAGCGCCGTCTCAAGTTGCTCGGTGGGAGTCTTCATCAACTCCACGTCCAGGCACAGAGACTGCAACTCGCGAATCAATACGTTGAAGCTTTCCGGAACGCCAGGCTCAGCCGCGGCTTCGCCCTTCACAATGGCCTCGTAAATCTTGGCGCGGCCATACACGTCGTCGGATTTGGCAGTCAGCAGCTCCTGTAATACGTAAGCGGCGCCGTAGGCTTCGAGAGCCCACACTTCCATTTCGCCGAAGCGCTGTCCGCCGAACTGAGCTTTGCCGCCCAGGGGCTGTTGCGTGATTAGCGAATACGGTCCGATGGAGCGCGCGTGAATCTTGTCGTCCACCAGATGGCTCAACTTCAGCATGTAAATGTAGCCCACCGTCACCGGCTGTTCGAAAGCGATGCCGCTCAAGCCGTCATGCAATTGGATCTTGCCGGAATTCGGCAGGTTCGCGGATTTGAGCTGCGCCTTGATGTCTTTCTCGGTCGCGCCGTCAAATACCGGCGTGGCGAAACTGACGCCCAGAGCTTTCGCGGCCCAACCCAGATGGGTTTCGAGAATCTGTCCGACGTTCATACGACTCGGAACACCCAGAGGATTCAACACGATTTCGACCGGCGTTCCATCCGGCAAATACGGCATGTCCTCTTCCGGCACAATGCGCGCGATGACGCCCTTGTTACCATGGCGTCCGGCCATCTTGTCGCCGACGGAAAGCTTGCGCTTCATCGCGATATAGCACTTCACCTGCTTGATCACGCCCGGAGGCAGCTCATCGCCTTTGCGGAGCTTCGCGATCTTCTCGTCGGTGATCTTTTCCAGCACCGAGATCTGACGCGAAGTCATCTCTTCGATTTCGTCGATCTGCTCGTTCAGCCGCGGGTCCTTGTCCTTCAAGCGCATGCGCTTGAGATCCCGAGCCTTCAACTTTTCAAGTATGTCGCGGGACATTTCCGCGCCCTTACCGATCAGCTTCTTGTTGGTCTTCTCGTCATGCAGATCCGCCAGAACTTCCTGGCCGGCCAGCAGATTCGAGAGTCGCTTGGCGCGCTCGTCATTCAGAATGCGCTTTTCGTCTTCGAGGTTGCGCCGCAGGCGTTCCTCGTTGTCTTCCAGAATCGACTTGGAACGTTCATCCAACTCGGTTCCCTTGCGGGAGAAGACTTTGCAATCGACGACGGTGCCTTCGATACCCGGCGGACAGTACAGCGAGGCGTCCTTCACGTCGCCGGCCTTTTCGCCGAAGATGGCCCGTAGCAGCTTCTCTTCCGGAGTCAACTGCGTTTCGCCCTTCGGCGTTACTTTCCCCACCAGGATGTCGCCCGGTTTCACCGTGGCGCCCACGCGAATGATTCCGCTCTCGTCCAGGTTCGTCAGGAACCCTTCCGCGATGTTCGGAATGTCGCGCGTGATTTCCTCGGGACCCAGCTTCGTGTCGCGAGCGTCGACTTCGAACTCCTCAATATGGATCGAGGTGTAGTAGTCTTCCTTCACCAGCTTCTCGGAAACCACGATGGCGTCCTCGAAGTTGTACCCGCGCCACGGCATAAATGCCACCAGCACGTTGCGCCCCAGAGCGAGCTCACCCAACTCAGTGCAAGGTCCGTCGGCGAGAACGTCGCCCTTCTTCACCTTCTGCCCTTCGTAAACGATGGGCTTCTGGTTGATGCAGGTGTTCTGGTTGGAACGTTTGAACTTGGTCAGCTGATAAATGTCCGCGCCCACTTCGCGCGACATCTGGCCCTCGTGCGCTCCGCCATCCACGCGAACAATGATGCGTTCGCTATCCACGGAGTCCACCACGCCAGCGCGCTTGCACAGCACCACGGCGCCGGAATCCCGAGCCGTTACGCGCTCCATACCGGTACCCACAAACGGCGCCTCGGCCCGCAGTAGCGGCACCGCCTGGCGTTGCATGTTGGATCCCATCAGGGCGCGATTCGCGTCATCGTTTTCGAGGAACGGAATCAAGCTGGCTGCCACCGAGACTAATTGTTTCGGGCTGACGTCCATGTACTCGATTTCTTCCACGTGCTTCAGGATGAAGTTGCCGGCCTGCCGGGCGTTCACCAATTCCTGGGTGATCTTGCCCTTGTCGTCCACCGCCACGTTGGCTTGCGCCACCATGTACTTGTCTTCTTCCCAGGCCGACAGATAGTCGCAATGGGCTTCCGATTCAGCCGGGATTTTCTTGGCCGAGAGATTCTTGTTGATCTTGTCGATCTCGGCGCGAGTCAGAACCTGGTTGACCTTCAGATCCGTGTCGCCCGGATTCAACACCATTACTTCGTCCACCACGTAGGAGCCCTTCACGCGGCGGTACGGACTTTCGATGAAGCCGTAATCGTTAATACGCGCGAAACACGACAGCGAGCTGATCAGACCGATGTTCGGGCCTTCCGGCGTCTCAATCGGGCAAATGCGGCCGTAGTGCGTAGGATGCACGTCGCGAACTTCGAAGCCCGCGCGTTCCCGCGACAAACCGCCAGGTCCAAGGGCGGACAAGCGCCTCTTGTGGGTGATTTCGCTGAGCGGATTGGTTTGATCCATGAACTGCGAAAGTTGGCTGGAGCCAAAGAATTCGCGGATCGCCGCCATGACCGGCTTCGCGTTCACCAGGTCGTGCGGCATGGCCGTCGACATTTCCTGGTACACGCTCATCTTTTCTTTAATCGCTCGCTCCATGCGGACCAAGCCAATGCGGAACTGGTTTTCCAGCAGTTCGCCCACCGCGCGGACGCGGCGATTGCCCAGGTGATCGATGTCGTCCACTACGCCGATACCGCGGCGCAGCTTCAGCAGATAGGTGATCGTATCGATGAAATCGCCTTCGCTTAGAATACGGCGGTCCATCGGATTGCCCTTGTGGGATTCCGGAGCATGATCGGCGTTGTCATGAATCTTGATATTGAACTTCATGCGCCCAACGCGCGAGAAGTCGTACTTGCGAGGATCGAAGAACATCCCCTGGAACAACTGCGTGGCTGTGTCCACCGTCGGCGGATCGCCCGGGCGCAATTTGCGGTAGATTTCGAGCAGCGCGTCGTTCTGCTGCTTGACGGCGTCCTTCTTGAGCGTCATCGACAACACGTTGCCGACTTCGTCCAGTTCCGGAAAGAAAATCTCGAAAGTCTTAATCCCGGCTTCCATGATTTTCGCCACGATGGTCGGCGTCAACTCATGGTTGGCTTCGATCAGGACCTCGCCTGTATCCATGTCGATGACGTCGGCGGCGACATACGCGCCCTCCAGGTCGTTCGACTCCACTTGCGTGCTTTCGATCTTGGCCTTCTGGATTTCCTTGAAGACGCTGTTGGTGATCTTGCGGCCCTGCGCCGCCACCGTTTCCCCGCCCTTGCTGATGGCAAAGGAAAGCTTGTGGCCGATCATGGCCTCGCTCACCTTCCACAAGAGCTTCTTGTCCTTGATCGCTACTTCGCTGCACTTATAGAACGCGCGCAGAATATCGGCGTCGGTCTTCAGCCCCAACGCACGCAGGAACACAGTCCCGTAGAACTTGCGCTTGCGATCGATGCGGACATACAGCAGGTTCTTGTTGTCGTATTCGAACTCCACCCAGCTGCCGCGGTACGGAATGATCTTGCCCAGGAAATAACCCAGCGACTGTTGCCGCTCGAAAAAGACGCCCGGCGAACGATGCAGCTGACTGACGATCACACGCTCCGTTCCATTGATAATGAACGTGCCGTTTTCGGTCATCAGCGGGATTTCCCCGAAGAAGACTTCTTGCTCTTTGATATCCCGGATCGTCTTGTTGCCGGTCTCCGGATCCTTGTCGAAAACGGTAAGCCGTATTGTGACCTTCAGCGGAGCCGCGTAGGTCATGCCTCGCTCTTCGCACTCCGGGACCTCGTATTTCAGTTGCAGACCCACGGGATCGCCGCAGCGGCTGCAGAAGGTTACGATATTGCGGTTGAAAGTGCCGCAACGGTGGCACAACACCTCGCCCAGATGGAACGGATCCGTCTGGATGGTGGCGCCGCAAGCCGGATTCTTGCAAGTGGACCGCAGGTGATGCAGGCCTTTCAGGTTGCCGCACTTGCATTCCCAGTTCCCAATGGCGTAGTCGACGAATTCCAGCTGGCTGAGGCCGCGGAAATCGGAGATCGGGAAAACGCTCTTAAACACGCTTTCCAGCCCGGTCTCGTCGCGCTCGCTCGGCAACAAGTCCATTTGCAGAAAGCGCTCATAGGACTTCTTCTGAACTTCGATCAGATTGGGGATCGGAATGGTCGTCTTGATCTTCGAGAAATCAACTCGTTGCCGGCCAATAGCGATGCCGCTATTTCCCCGGACAATTCCCTCGCCAGTTTCTTGGTTGTTCATAGTTTAAGTTCCTCAATTCACTGAGCGGCGACGAGTGGGCTGTTCAAACCACCCGTTTTGGGTCTAGAAACTGTAAAACAAAAATGCCCGCAGGTGCAGACACACCTCGGGCGAGCCATTTTTGCGCAGGGTAAAACCCCGCAAAGGTACAGACGAACTGCGGTGCAATTCGCGGGAAAGAAATGTCACTGTAGGCGGTCCAGCTGCTCTTCCGGTTAATCCAATCATAACAAACGTCGTTTGACCGGTCAAACGACGCCCCCAGCCAAGCGGCCGGCAGGACAGCCGGAGGGGTTGGAAATATCCCTATCCCTCCAGCCAAAGCATTGAGCCAGACTACTTTACTTCTACAGAGGCACCCGCATCCACAAACTTCTTCTTGATCGTCTCGGCTTCGTCCTTCGTAACGCCTTCCTTCACGTTCTTAGGCGCGCCGTCCACCAGGTCCTTGGCTTCCTTCAAGCCCAGGCTGGTCACTTCGCGAACTACTTTGATGACGTTGATCTTATTGGCGCCCGCACCGGTGAGAACCACCGTGAACTCGGTCTTCTCTTCCGCCGCCGGAGCCGCCGCCGCGGCCGGAGCCGCCGCCGCCACCGATGCCGCGGCAGCCGAAACGCCCAGTTTCTCTTCCAGCATCTTGACCAGCTGGGATGCTTCCAGCAGCGTCAATCCCTGAATCTGTTCCGCAATCGAATTAATATCAGCCATGTTTATTCCTCGAGTCCCTTATAATCATCACGCGACGCCCATTTACCAGCGCCGCCCACCCATTAAGAATTAGGCGGAAAACTTGTTCTCTTTGACGCCCTGATCCACGACCACGGCCAAATTACGACCCACGCCGTTCATCGCCCGCAGCAGATTCTGCGCCGGAGCGTTAATTACATACAGCAATTTCGAATACAGCTCTTCCTTGGAAGGCAATGTCGCCAATGCCATGATGCCGGTGACATCTACTACCCGGCCTTCCACCATGCCGGCCTTGAACGTGAACGCCGGGTTTTCCTTGGCGTAAACCGTCAGAGCCTTGGCCAGCGCCACCGGATCGCCCGAGGTATAGGCGATGGAGCACATCCCCTTCAATTCCTTGAGCAGTTCTTCTGACTTGCCGCCCGCCGAAGCCTTCGCCGCGATGGTATTCTTCACCACCTTGTAGCTGCCGCCCGCTCCGCGAACGGTCTTGCGTAAATTGAAATCCTGGGCCACGGTCATCTTCTCGTAGCCGGCCAGAAAGATGTTTTCGGCCTTATCCAGCTCTGCTTTCAGAGCCTCCAGGTCTTTTTGCTTTTCCGGTTTCTTCTTCATGAATCCTCGTTTTATCTAAAAACCGAACTAGATCTGCTTGGCGTTGTAGGACGTCACGTCCAGCAACACCCCCGGACCCATCGTCGAGCAAATGGTCGCGCTGCGCATGTACTTGCCTTTGGCGGCCGCCGGCTTCGCCTTCACCACAGCCTGCATCAGCGCATTCGCGTTCTCAAACAGCTTGGCGGTTTCAAAGCTCACCTTGCCGACGCCCACGTGTACGACACCCGTCTTATCCACCCGGAATTCCACCTTGCCGGCCTTCACTTCCCTGATCGCGTTGGCCACATCCGTGGTTACCGTGCCCGTTTTCGGGTTCGGCATCAAACCACGGGGACCCAGGATCTTACCCAGACGGCCCACTCCACGCATCATGTCCGGTGTGGCGATGATGGCGTCGAAATCCGTCCAGTTCTCGGTCTGAATCTTGTTGACCATGTCGTCGCCGCCCACGAAGTCCGCGCCCGCCTCGGTGGCTTCGCGCAGCTTATCGCCGGAGGCAATCACCAGAACTTTCTTGTTCTTGCCCAGACCGTTCGGCAGCACAATCGTGCCGCGAACCATCTGGTCGGCGTGTTTCGGATCGACGCCCAGCCGCAAGTGTAGCTCCACGGTTTCGTCGAATTTGGCGAATTTGACCTTCTGCACCAGAGGAACAGCTTCCTCTAACGTATAGGATCTCTCTTCGATCTGCTTGGCGGCGGCAGTATACTTCTTGCCTGATGAGCGGCTCATAATGTAAATGGTCCTAACGGCCCGCCGGGCTATGTCTACAGACATAGTAACCCTCAGGCCTCCCAAAGTGGTTCAGCAAATACTGTAGCAGAATCGAAACCGGCCACGCAAGGGGCCGGTATAGCGCGCCAGCCTCAGCCTGCCATCCCCAGGCGCTGGGGACCCCTCAAACCGCAAAAAACCCCGCGAACCACATGGTTCAGCGGGGCCTTTCGTTCAAACAACAAATTTACTTCTTGAAAACGACTTCCTGCGGACCTTTGGCGCCGCCGCCGCCCTTGCCGCCTGCCGCTCCGCCTTCGCGTTCCACGGTTAGCTTCAGCTCGGTTGCCGACACGGTGCCCTTATAGTTGGTCGTGACGCTATTGCCGCCAAAATCCTGTACGATTTTGAAGCTTACAGCCGCGCCGGTGATGGTTCCATCGGTGATTTCCGTGGGACCGGCCTTGCCGCCGCCGTTATCCAGCGAACCAGTGAGCTTCGTGCCGGCCGATTTTAGCGTTAGAGTCTGCGTTGTCGGTCCGTTCTTGCCCTGGTTCTCACGGGTCCATTTGCCGTCAATGTCGGCGGCGAAAACCAGCACGCTGGTCAATGCCAACAATGCCGATAGTGTGACGAAATACTTCTTCATGAGTGGTGAATCCTCCCCTTCGGGCGCAGCCTCTAGGCAACACCCACACTGATTGATGGCTTCCGGACTGCGAAGGTTACCTTTAAGCCGGTTTCGCATCCCGAAAACCCACTAGCATCCCTTACTGACGGGGTTTTGGCCACCGCGTTGACGCTATGGCTGTGTTAGCGTGGAATCACGTACGCTATGAGAGTGAATCTGGACAGCTTGGGCCGCGAAATCCTGGCCCATCTTGAGGAACGCGGCATCGCCGTGTTCAAGAGTTACCCCCGCACCCAGGAATTGGGGTCCGACGCCATCTACTGGGACACCGCCGACCACCCGGATTACCGCGAATTCATTGCCGCGGCCGTCACCGCCGGAATCCGCCTGGTCACCCTCTACCGCCGCGAGTTCTCGCCTGAAATTATCGACGATGCCATGCAACAGCTCGCCGAAAGCTCGCTCGATCGGGACACCCGCCGCTCCATCGAAGGACGCCTGCGGGAATTGCGCGCCTACGAAGGATTTATCTGCCAAATCGAGCTCTCCTTCGGCCACGCCCAACGAACCTACATCTTCGACCAATCCACGGAATGGTATGACGAGATGACGGAATTATTGGAGCAGATCGAAGATTCCTTCCACACTTCCGGCAACGAAAACCCGCTCACCGGGTACTATTCAAACAATTGAAGTGGAACTGGGCACCCGCACCGGACGCTGAAACCGCCGCCACAGAACTGGCCAGGGCGCTGAACCTTCCCTTGCCCGCTGCCCTGCCCGCCGCCCGCGTTTTGTGGTCGCGCGGCTACCGCACCGTCGAGGATGCGCGCCGCTTCTTCTCGCCCACTTTGGCCGACCTGCATTCTCCCGATCTCCTGAAGGACATGGACCGCGCCGTGGCCCGAGTGCGCGAGGCCATCGAAAAAAAGCAGCCCATCCTGCTCTACGGCGACTACGATGTCGACGGCACCAGCGCGGTTGTCATCCTTAAAAAAGGCTTCGAACTACTGGGCGGCCAGGTATCCTTCCACGTGCCGCATCGCCTGCGCGATGGCTACGGCATGCGCAGTGAAGTGGTGGAGGAAGCCGCGGCCAAAGGCGTCGCTTTGATCGTGAGCGTCGACACCGGCATCCGCGCCAACCTTGTAGTGGAGCATGCGCGCGGTTTGGGCATCGACTGCATCGTCACCGACCACCATTTGCCGGAGGCCGAACTGCCCCCCGCCGTCGCCGTGCTGAATCCCAATCGCCAGGATTGCAGCTATCCGGAAAAGAACTTGTGCGGAGCCGGCGTCGCCTTCAAACTGATCGACGCGCTGCTCACCAGCTTTGGATGGCAGGGCGCCAAACGCGACAACCTGCTCGACAGTTTTCTGAAACTCGCGGCCATCGCCACCGTCGCCGATGTGGTCCCTCTCACCGGCGAAAATCGCGTCATCGTCAAACGCGGCCTGCAAGGCTTGGATCAAGTGCGAAACCCCGGCCTGCGAGCCTTGTTGGACGTCTCCGGATTTCCAGCCGGAAAAGCCCCCAGCGCCAGCGAAGTAGCGTTCCGGGTGGCCCCGCGCATCAACGCCGCGGGCCGCATGGCCAGCGCTTCCGATGTAATCGAGATGTTTCTGACTAGCGACCCGGAGCGCGCCACCACGCTAGCCAACCAACTCCATGAGTTGAACAAAGACCGTCAGCAGACCGAAGCGGAGATCGCCCAGACCATTTTCAAACTATGTCTGGAACAGCCCGTCACCGATCAGGACGCCGCCCTCATATTCGCCGGAGAAGGCTGGCATCGGGGCGTGGTCGGCATCGTCGCCAGCCGCGTAGTGGAGCGATTCCACCGTCCCGCCTTCGTCCTCGGCATCGAAAACGGCGTGGCCCAAGGCTCGGGACGCAGCATTCCGGCGTTTCACCTCCTGGACGGCCTGGAATCCATGCCCGAGTTGTTCACCAAGTTCGGTGGCCACCGTCAAGCCGCGGGCCTGACCATGTCCGTCGATCAACTGGAGGAATTCCGTTCCCGGTTTCGTGCCTATGCCGGGCAGCGCCTGACCCCAGCCGACTTCGAACGCGAGCTCACCGTGGACGCGGAAATCGCGATGCACGAGATATCCAATGAATCCGTAGCCCACATTCTCAGCCTGGCGCCCTTCGGCTTCGGCAATCCCGCCCCCATGTTCGCTCTCAGAAACGTGGAATCGGCCGCTCCGCCCGACATCAAGAACGAGAAACATGTCTTCGCGCGTTTCAAGCAAGGCGGCAAAACTTTGCGCGCGAAAGCTTGGAGTTTTGCCGAACGCGCGGGAGAGCTCGCGCCGGGTCTATCCATCGACTTAGCAGTACAGTTCGAAGACGATGCCTATTCCGCGCAGCGCGGCTACGCACCTTGGCAAACCATTATCCGCGACGTGCGTGCGGCGCAACGGGCAACATCCGGCAAGACTACGGTCGCTGGCAAGACTACGTGACACTTTCGCCGGTCATCGCCGTGACCAGGTCGCGCACCAATACTTCGATTTGATCCGCCACCGTCCGGTAGACCGTCATGTTCTGCCCAATGGGATCGCGGACCTTCCACTCGACAACCCGCCCGTTCATGCGCGGCAATAACTCCCCGCTCATGTTGATCACTACATCGAACGGTTCGCGGACCATCAACTCGATGCCCTTTGGAAACTGCCCGTCCAGCAGGATCCCGTGCTCCTTCATGACGTCGTGGGTATCCGGCATCACAATGCCAGCCGGACTCAACCCCGCACTGCGGATCTCCAGGGCATTCCCGGCCAACTTGCGCGCAAATCCCTCCGCCATCTGACTCCGGCAGGAATTTCCAATGCACACAAACAAGATTTTTTTGGCGCGCGGACCAGTGGCTTCCCGCATCGGCTCGGCCCCCGGCTTCGCTATGTACGCAGCCATCGGAGGCGGCGCCTTAGGTGCGTTCTGCAGCGGATTCCGTGGCCCCAAACGCGAACTACCCTTCAGACTGGGGCGACCTCCCCTTATACCGCCTGGCGGTACCATTCGAGCGTCCTCTTTAATCCTTCTTCAATCGAAAATCGAGGCGCATGCCCTAGATCCCGCTTAGCCGCAATCGTGCAGGCCATGGAACTGCGCACATCCCCGGCTCGCGGTGAACCATAAATTGCCGGGATTTCCACGCCTTCCATCTTTTGCAGCATGCCCCAGATCTGGTTTAACGTGTAGCATCCGCCGTTGCCCGCGTTGTACATATTTCCGGCCGCGGCCGGAACCTGGGACGCTTTCCAGCACAGCTCCGCCACGTCCTGAACATACGTGAAGTCGCGCGATTGCTCACCATCGCCAAAAATAGTAGGCGAAGTGCGCGCGATCAAATGCTTCATGAAAAGGCTGAGCACGCCCGAATACGGACTCGTCGGGTCCTGCCGCGGACCAAATACATTAAAGAACCGCAGGGAGACTGTCTCAATCCCAAAGCAGTCGTAAAATACCTTGCCGTAATATTCACCCAGCAACTTCTGCACTGCGTAGGGTGACTTCGGACGCGGCGTCATCGACTCCACTTTGGGCAGCACTTCCGTGTCCCCATACGCTGAGGAGGACGCCGCGTATACGATTCGCCGCACTCCCGCCAGGCTTGCCGCCCGGAATACGTTGAACGTGCCGTCGATGTTCACCGTGTGCGATGGCACCGGATCGTCGATGGATCGTGGCACCGATGGAATCGCGGCCAAATGAAAGACCGTGTCTACACCCTTCATTGCCGCTCCCAGGGTGTCAAACTCCCGGATGTCGAAGCGGCGGAACTCCACCTGTCCCATCACTTCACGGATATTCTCTTCGCGGCCCGTCAGCAAGTTGTCCAGAACCACCACTGATCCGTAGTCCAAAAGGGTACGCACCAACGACGACCCGATGAAACCTGCTCCGCCCGTTACTAGATACTTTTGCGCCATCATGATATTAAGTGTACTTGTGAATCGGCGTAGCCCGACGATCTCTATAGAGCGGTGTTCTATTGGATCGCGATCGTCACGGGCGTGCTGGATTGTCCCGCCACCGCGACAACGATGGGGACCTCCGGGCCGGCAACGCCAGACGGCACGTACGCGTTGATCTGATAGACCGCCGGGAAACCCGGGGCCAAGCCTGAGAAGAACACCTCCGCAGTTTTGCCTCCCAGCGTGACCGTCACTACATTATCGGTATAGGAAAGAGCAGAACCTGCCGCCGAAGGTGCCGCCGTCCCCGCCGGAACCGGAGGCGTCACTGCCCCCAGACCCGCCGCGTAAATGATCAGCGCATCTCCGGCAGTGACTGGATTCGCCGCGTTGATCAGAAAGGGATCTTTGCCGGTCTTGATGCCCACGACGACTCCGGGACCTGTTCCCGATTGGTTGGTGGCAAACAAGGCCGGTTGGGCGGCGGAAATTACCACCTTTTCGGGAACCGACACCGCATTTCCGTTCACCACCAGGAGTTGTTGCGTGGTGTTGGGCGGTACGTCGAAAGGAATGATCCCGTTGATTTGGCCGTCGAAAGTGAACTGCAATGGCAGTTCCCGCGCGCCTAAGAGGACCTGCGTCCCTCCCAGGTTGGTCCGGTATGGCAGCGTCTCCGAGACCGTCAGGCCGTTACTCAGTTTTGTACCAAAGATCGCCACGAAACTACCAGGCGCAAGCGGCTGTCGCGCCGCATAACTAGCTGCACTTACCACTCCTCCGGATGTGATGACCGGCACCGTTGGATTCGCCTGCAGCTTTCCGCCAACCATCTCCGTACCGGTAAGAACCGGAGAAATCTGCTGCGCTCGAACGGTAATCGAAACCTGCGCTTTGACAGTCTGCGGTTGCCATGTCGCACTCCAATTCCCATCTCCGGAGGAGAGAAGCGTGAGCGGAGCATCGCCGTTTGAGAAGGATGCCACCACGTTGCCGTTCGTCATTGGAGTACCGCAGTCGTCCACAACAATCACGCCGACAGAAGTGGGCCAGCCCGCCGGGTTCGCAAATCCAGAACCGAGCAGGGTGAATACCGGAAGCAGTTTGGTTGGCGTGCACCCGTCTGCGCTCCGAAGCGCCGTCGACGAAGCAGGCAGCACGATCAGCAGCACCGTGACGTGTCGGAGCGAATCATCTTCGGCGAACTGAATCGCCAAATCGCCACGATAAACCCCCGCCCCCAATCCTGTTGTATTAACCTGCAGCTGAACTTGGCTCGGTTGATTCGCACGGACACTGGCGCTGGTTGCGGTCGCGGTGAACCAGTTGCTGCCATTTTCAAAAGACTTCGTCACCGCAAAGGTAAGCGGGTTCGGCGAAGCATTCGTAATCTTCACTATCTGAGCCCCCGGGTTCGCACCGTTGACACGGCCGATGAACACTAGTCCAAACGGCTGGATCTGCGCGCCCACTACGGTTGTGGATGGTGCGATGTTCAGAACCACGGTTACCACCTGCGGTGAGTTTTCCACGCTAGGCGATGAGATTCGAACCGATCCGTAATAATCGCCCGCCGGTAATCCAGCCGGATTCACGTTCACCGTCAATTCAGAGGAGGAATTCGTAGCAGCGATTCCCCCGTTCGGCGTGACGCTGAGCCAGTTTCCGCCGGCGTTGGTTGCAACCGAGGCCGAAAAATCCAGCGGTTTGGAGCCGCCCGGGTACACCCGCAGAGTCTGGGCCGGCGGCACTCCACCACCCGCCACGGTGCGGAAGGTCAAACCGGATTGCGACAACACGATTACCTGCGTTCCCGAACCCACTGTCAACAGAACTGGTATTTCCATAACCGTACCAGCTGAAGATACAGAGACCCGGATACGGCCTGAATAAGTCCCTGCCGTGAGGCGGCTTGCGTCCACCGTGACGGCCATCTGCCGGTTATTGAACGGAGCGAGAACACCGCTGGCCGGCGACACCGACAGCCAATCTGTGCCGGAAAGAACCACAGTGGAATAGGTGTGCGAAACCGAACTCAGGCTGGAGACTGTGATGGACTGCGCGGGCGCTGTCCCACCCCGCAGCAGCGAAAAACTTAGTCCACCGGGGGAAATCCCGATCGGTGGCCCAGCGGCCCCATTGATCTTGATCGTGACTGGAAAGGGAACGCTAAAACTATCCGAGAATCCGGGGAAACTGTACGTAAACACATAGCTGATCGTGAATGCGTAATTGCCAGGCACCGTCGGCGTACCGACAATTTGCCCGTTAGGCTTCATGATCAGTCCCGGTGGCGGCGTGCCACCCGTTATCGAGAACGTAAATGAAAAACTGAACTCCGGATCGCCATTGGGTGGCAAGTCACCGCCGAATAGATCGACGAAATAAGGAACTCCAACATCACCGTCGGGAAACGGAATCACGTCCTGGGCCTTGGCGGCGACCGACGCTAGCACCAGACACACAAGTCCGAGAGAGAGTCTTGTACCGCTCATATGCTCATATCTAGACGAGCGTACCACGCACCACTAGCGGGCTTTCAGCCGCGCCACCACGATCAGCGACAGCCCGCTCCACGGCAGCAGCCCGTCCACACGGCGCCAGAACCACACCGTTTTATCCCACAACTTCAGTGCGACCCGGCTCATTTGCCGGCGGCCCAGCAACGTCCCCGCCACCCACCATGAGAGCGAACCTATTTTATTGAAGCTCCGCTGTTCGACTACTTCAAATCCCGCATTCGCCAGCAGGATTGTCAATTCTCCCGCCGAAAACCGCCGCCGATTCCCCAACCCCTGATCCAGCGATCCGAACAAGCCCGGCCCCTGGGGCACCAGGACCACGATATTCCCACCCGGCTTCAGCGACGCCGCCAACGCGTTCAAGACTACCTGCGGCTCGGCCACGGACTCCAGTAAGTTCACGCATAGAGCGCTCTCCGACTGGCCGGCCCAGGCCCGATACCCATCCGGGTCCTCCGGGTCCAGCTCCGTTACCACCACGCTAGGCGTTCGCAGGAACCGGTTGCGCAGCGCGTGCAGGTACAGCGCGTCTTTTTCCGCCGCCACATACTGCAGCTTCTTGCCCATCAGCCGCCCCGTCAGATTTCCAAAGCCGGCCCCGATTTCAAAAATCGTCGCGCCCAGGTGCGGACGGATCAGCCTGGTGGTCCAGTTCAAATACTGCGGCGTCCCTGTCAGATTGTTCAACACTCCGCGCCCGTAGTTTTCCGTGTAGAGATCGTCGATCAACCAGAAGTACAGCACCACGCCAAGTGCCTTGGCTCCATCCTTCCAGCCGATCTTCTTGCCCTCTTCATAGGTGCGCCCGTGATAGCTGATGGGCACCTCATACACCCGCAGCTTTCGCTTGGAGACCTTCATGACGATCTCCGGTTCAAAGCCAAAGCGATCGCTGCGAATCGGGATACTCTTCAGCAAGTCCGTCCGGAAAACCTTGTAGCAGGTCTCCATGTCGGTCAGGTTCAGATTGCTGAACATATTGGAAACCAGCGTCAAGAACTTATTGATCATCGAATGCCAGTACGGCAGCACACGCGACTGATCGCCCGCCAGATAGCGCGACCCGAATACCGCGTCTGCGTGCCCATCCAGCAGAGGCTTCATCAGCTTGGGGTATTCCGACGCATCGTACTCCAGGTCGGCATCCTGCACCAGGCAGAAGTCGCCCTGGGCCTCATGAATCGCCCGCCGCACCGCGGCCCCTTTGCCTTGATTCACGGCCTGCCGGAACAAACGGATGCGAGGGTCAGCACTTGCGATCCGTTCCAGAATGGCGGACGTGCCGTCTGTCGAGCAATCGTCCACAATAACGAGCTCACGTTCCATGTTTTCGGGTAGCGGAGCCGCCAGCACCATCGCTAAGCTTCGCTCTACTACCGTACGCTCGTTGTAGACAGGAATCAGGATTGACAGTAGCATGCGGTTTCACCAGTATAATTGTTGTTTGGCACCTACACCTTATTCCCAAAACAATGACGTGGTACTTGAGACCAATCTCGCCAGTTTGAATTTGTTCGCCCGGGGAAAAGTGCGCGACGTGTACGAAGCACCGGAGCCTGATCGGTTGCTTATCGTCACCACCGATCGCATCTCCGCCTTCGACTACATCCTTCCCACGGGGATCCCTGACAAAGGACGCGTCCTCACCCAGATGACGCTATTCTGGCTGGAATTTCTGAAGGACGTGGTCCCCAACCACTTCATAAGTGGCGACACCGATGGCCTGCCGCCTGAGATGGCCGGACGTTCCATGTGGGTGAAGCGCGCGGACATGTTCCAGGTGGAATGTGTCGTGCGAGGCTACTTGGTTGGCTCCGGATGGAAGGATTACCAGAAGACCGGAGCAGTGTGCGGTATCAAACTGCCTACTGGCTTGCGTGAATCCGACCAGCTTCCTGAGCCGATCTTTACGCCCGCGACCAAGGCCGCCAGCGGTCATGACGAAAATATTTCCTTCGAGGAGACGGCCGCGATCGTAGGCGCCAATACCGCCGCCAAGCTTCGCGACCTGACCATCGGCATCTACAAGAAGGCATCGGAATACGCGCGCTCCCGCGGCATCATCATCGCCGATACAAAGCTGGAATTCGGCACGGTGGACGGCGTGATCACCCTGGCCGACGAAGTCCTCACGCCGGATTCATCGCGCTTCTGGCGCGCCGACGATTACCAGCCCGGCCGCAGCCAACCGTCCTTCGATAAACAATTCGTGCGCGACTATCTGGAATCCATCCACTGGAATAAGATGCCTCCCGCTCCTCCGTTGCCCGCGGATGTGGCCGCGAAGACCAGTGAGAAGTACAAGGAAGCCTACCGCATCCTCACGGGTCGCAGCCTCTAATCGGCATCCATGAACCTCCTGGACCTTCTGCTGGCGTTGATCGTAGGCGGTTCCGTAGTAGCCGGCTTCGTTTCTGGATTCGCCCGCGCCGGCCTCAGCTTTTTCGCGGCCATCGCGGGCGTGATTCTTGGCTTCTGGTTCTACGACCTGCCCGCGGCATGGTACGTAGGCATGACCGGTTCCCAGAGCGTCGCGGACCTTTTCGGATTCTTCACCGTCTTCCTGATCGTGTTGGGGGCCGGAGCGTTCTTAGGACGCGTGATCTCGAAAGTCTTCAAATGGACCGGCCTCGGCATCGTCGACCGTCTCCTGGGTGCCGTCTTTGGCTTGGTGCGTGGCTCTCTGGTCGCGGCCGCCGCAGTGGCCGTACTGCTAGCCGCAACTCCCCGCCCCGTGCCCGGTTGGATGGTGGGCTCCGCTCTTCTGCCTTACGCCCTGGGAGCATCTAATATCGCGTCCAATCTTGCCCCCAAAGTTCTTAAGGATGCCTTGTCTAATAGCGTCGGCGAAATCCGCAAGGCCTGGGCGGAAGAAATCGAGAAAGCGAAACGCCACGCCTTGGGACAGACTGACGCTCCGCCGAAGCAGGAACTCAAGATCGTCGAGCAGCCCACGCCAAAGCCCTCTCCCAAAAAGGAAGCTAAGACTGCCCCCAAAAAGTCCAAGTCTCCAAAGAGCCCGCCGCCGCGCGCCGTGAATCAATAGGTCGTCGATTCCATGCGCAACGCCGAACTGCTCATCTTCGACTTGGACGGCACCCTGATCGATTCGAAACGCGATCTGGCCAACTCCGTGAACGCCACGCGCGCCTGGATGGGAATGGGACCATTGGCGCTCGATCTGGTATCCACCTACGTCGGTAATGGAGCGCCCATGCTGGTGAAGCGCGCGCTTCCGGGAGCCAGCGACCAAGAACTCGCGCTTGCCCTACGCTATTTCCTCGACTACTACCGCGAGCACATGTTGGACGAAACGACGGTCTATCCAGGCGTCCGCGAAGCCCTCGACGAAATGCATGACGCTGGAAAATCTCTGGCCGTGCTCACCAATAAACCTGTACGCTTCAGCGTCACGCTGCTGGAAGGCTTGAACCTGGACCTACACTTCTTCCGCATCTACGGAGGCAACAGTTTTGACGAGAAGAAGCCTCATCCCGCGGGCATTCGCGCGCTGATGAAGGAGCGTCACATCGAACCCCATCGAACAGTGATGGTGGGCGATAGCTCAGTGGATATCCTGACGGCTCGCAATGCCGGCACCCTGGCCTGCGGCGTCAATTGGGGGTTTCAGCCGGAGACCTTCGCCGACGTCCCGCCCGACCTTCGCATCGACGACCTGCGTGAGCTCTCACGCCTCGTGGGCGAGCGTAGTTAGCGTCCAGGAAATCGGTATACTCAGGCTGTGATCGCCCGAACACCTTTTTTATTAGCCGCCGTCTGTCTGGCAGCATGGCTGGCCCCACCAACCCAGGCGCAAAACGTTGAGTCGATCAACGTTGCGTGTACCGGCTCCGGGCAACAATGTAATCCTCCCTACGCCACAACCATTAACAACCCCGTTCGAGGCGTAGTCTTCATTGAATACACCGCCAGCAGCGGCCACTGTTCGCTGGTGAGAGTACACATAAGTGTCGACGGCGTGGAGAAGAACGTATCGAGTTTCGTTTCCGCGGGCGAGGGCACCGGAATGCTCACCCTGGGAGTTCTGTCGCAGGGAAATCACTCGTTATCCGTGCAAGCGGAGGGACAAACGGGCGGTTGCAATATCGGAAATATCGCCGGCTGGGCCGGCACTCTGAGCTTGACCTTTCCAGCCGCGCCCAGCCTGCGCGGCTCCATCGCACATTTCGTCTCCCAAGACGGGTGGCAGGAAGACGTTGTGATACTGAATACGGGCACATCGGAAACGTCAGGGCAGCTAAAGTTCTCGGCGGAGAACGGCGCCGCCATGCCCGTACCGTTGACAGATCAGAAAACGGGGATGACGTCGGTTGTAGCGTCGCTGGACTCCGATTTCACTTCCAGAGGCATGCTGCCGATAACTAGCCGAGGCCTCGCTACGCTACCTCTCCTGGTGGGTTCCACTCGTTTATATGGCGATCAAAATCTGGATGGATTCGCCATCTTCCGCTTCAAGCCGACCAACCAGGAAGCAGTCGTGCCTCTTGAAACTCGCAACTCGCCAGCCTACATTCTGGCGTTTGACAACACCAACCACATGTCTACAGGTGTTGCCATCAGCAGCATTTTCGACCGCGCCTCTTCTGTGGACATCATTATTCGCAACGACCAGGGCGTCCAAATCGGGACCTCCGCCATTCAACTCGCGGCCTACGGGCACACGTCCTTCGTGCTGGCCGACCGCCTTCCGGTGACCAAAGACTTGCGTGGCACGCTTGAGATTGTAACTCCCGAACTCGGCAGACTCAGTGCCGTAGGAATTCGCTTCACCCCTCCCGGAACGCTAACTACAATCCCGGTCCTGGTGAATGAGCCGAACTTGTCAGGATCGCTGGCCCACTTTGCGAGCGGCGGCGGGTGGCGGACTATTTTGGTGTTGGTCAACACCGGAACGTCCACGGCGCAGGCCAATCTACGGTTCTACAGCGATGACGGCAGTCCTGCGCTCTTGCCAATTAGCTTGCCTCAGACAGGCGGGCCTTCTACTCCTTCATCCTCGATTTCGCGGTCGCTTTCCGCAAAACAAGTGTTTGTATTGGAAAGCGCGGGCGGACCCGATGATCCCCTCAAGACCGGATCGGTTCAGTTCACCTCGGACGGGAACATCAGTGGCTTTGCCGTTTTTCGTTACGAGCCCAACGGCCAGGAGGCGGCCGTGACCATGGAGAATCGCAGCAATGTGAACTCCTATACCATCGCTTTCGATAACACCGAGGGCGTGGTCACGGGCATGGCGGTAAACAACGCGAGTGCGGGGGGAACCACGGTACCTGTGGTGATTCGCGATCAGAATGCCGTCGAGATTTTCCGGGGAGCGGTATCTCTGCCAGGTAACGACCACACGTCCTTTATTCTCACCACTCTTTTCCCCGTCACCGCCAACCGCCGCGGCAGCATAGAATTCCTTCGTCAGGATGGTACACAGATTGGCGTCGTGGGCATCCGCTCGCAACCAGCCTTGACGTTCACCTCGTTACCATCTATCGCGCGATAGTGGAACCAGTGCCTACGCGGCTTCGGACAAAACCCGGATGTCGACAATCGCCGATGTAACGATCGCGCCTGGATATGCAGGATGGCGGAACTCCATGTGCATTCCCCGCCCCAGGTAATTCATCTTGATCATGGAGCCGCCCCAATTGGACCCGGAGATATGCACCAGCACAGGCTCGGGACAGAATTCAGGATGCCCGGCGATCCATGCATCGCTGTCGTGTTCCATCACCAGGATGTAGCGATGATTCTTGGTTGCCACTTCGAGTGTCGACATGCGTGGCAGATGGCGTAAATCCACCCCGCCCTCGATCTCGCTCTGAATGATGTTGCGGTTGATCGCATCACTCAGATTCTGATGTGGCTGAAACATCGTACTCATTCTAGTCTACCAATCCATACACCTGCTAATAAGATGCTCCCACGCCCGCCCGGTTACAAAACTTCGTTTCAAAACTTCGGCGAATCGAGTAGCTCCCTGTCTGAGCTATAATGAGTAAACCTTCAGTCCGAGGTTCCACCCCGATGAAAACGAACACTCCGAGCTAGCCCGCCCCGCGGACCGCTTTTGTTCACGGTCGCGCCGGCCGGGCATTCTGCCTTCGCCGTCCACTGCGGTCGTTACTCTTATCGGAGTTTTTTCATGAAACCAGATGTTTCTGTTGTGTCTTCTGATTCCCGTTCTGATACCCGTTCCCATACATGGTTGCAGGCGCTCAGCGATGCCATTCGCGGAGTTCACCACGATTACACCGCAGGCAGCATCAACCGCGCCATCGTCTTGTTGGCCGTCCCCATGGTGCTGGAGATGTGCATGGAGTCGCTGTTTGGCGTAGCCGACGTATTCTGGGTTGCGCATTTGGGCGCCAACGCCATCGCCACCGTTGGCCTCACTGAGACCGGCCTCACTTTAGTATTTGTCATCGCCATCGGCCTCAGCGTCGGAGCCACCGCCGTCGTCGCTCGCCGGACAGGCGAAAAAGACCCCGCTGGCGCTGGCACCGCTGCCGTGCAAGCCATCCTGATGGGCCTGGTGATCTCCAGCATCGTTGCCGTCGTTGGGTATACACTAGCCCCCGATCTATTGCGCGCCCTGGGCGGATCCGATGAAGTGGTCCGAACAGGCAGCGGCTACACGCGAGTCATCCTGTCGGGAAGCGCCACCGTCTTCCTGCTCTTCCTCATTAACGCCGTGTTTCGCGGAGCCGGCGACGCTGCCATCGCGATGCGCGTTTTGTGGATCGCTAACATCGTCAACATCTGCCTGAATCCCTGCCTCATCTTCGGCTGGGGTCCGTTTCCGGAAATGGGAGTCACCGGCTCCGCCGTCGGCACCACCATTGGCCGGGGCGTCGGCGTCGTGCTGCAACTGTGGGTTCTCTTCTCCGGCAAGGGCCGCATCAAAGTCAGCGCCAGACAAATTCGTGTGGACTGGGAAATCATGCAGCGCATGTTGCGCCTTTCGCTCACCGCGATGTTTCAGTATCTGGTCCAGATGGCTTCCTGGATCGGCGTCGTGCGTATCATCGCCGGGTTCTCCAGCTCCGCCGTGGCGGCCAACACGCTGGCCATCAAGATCATCCTGTTCGCGCTCCTGCCCAGTTGGGGCATGTCCAACGCCGCCGCGACTCTGGTCGGACAAAACCTGGGAGCCCGCCGCCCAGATCGAGCCGAGCAATCCGTCTGGCGCGCCGGTTTGTTTAACATGGTCTTCCTCGGCGTAATCGGCCTGCTGTTCATCATCTTCGCAAGGCCGCTGATCGGCGCGTTTACTGACGATCCCGCCGTGGTTCCCGTGGCCGTGCAGGGCTTGCGTCTGTTAGCGTGCGGAAATATTTCCTACGCCTACGGCATGGTGCTGGCCGCCGCGTTCAACGGTGCGGGTGATACTGTGACGCCAACCATGCTGAACCTGTTGTGCTTCTGGGCTTGCCAGATTCCGCTGGCTTACACACTTGCCATCCCTCTGGGATGGGGTCCCAGCGGTGTGTGGACCGCCGTGCTGGTCGCCGACACCCTGCTGGCAGTGCTGGCGATCATTCTATTCCGTCGCGGAACTTGGAAGAAGACCGTACTCTAAGCCACAGATTGGTGGAGCGTTCGCGTTGCACTTGGTGACCGCCCCTGTTTTGTACTACCTTGTGGATGGTGCATTCATACAAAGGCGTGTCGGTGTTGGTCACTGGAGCGGGGCGTGGAATCGGCAAACGGCTGGCCATGGGATTTGCAGCCCAAGGTGCGCGCGTAGGTCTACTGGCCCGCAGTAAGGCGGAATTGGATCTCTGCCAACTTGAGATTGAACACGCCGGAGGCAGCGCGCTGCGCGTTCGCACCGACGTTTGCGACTATGAGCAAGTCTCGGCCGCGGCCGAGCGCATGCGCGTGCAATTCGGTTCGCCCGTGCAGGTCTTGGTTTGCGCCGCCGGTATGCTGGGTCCCATCGGACCCTTCGCCGAAGGTACCCACAAATCGTGGCTGGAAGTGCTGCAAACCAATCTGATCGGCGTCATGAACGCCTGCCGGGCCGTGCTGCCGGGAATGATCGAGCGCCGCTCCGGCAAGATCATCATTATCGGAGGTGTGGGAGGCAAACTCCCGTCGCGCCCCAATTTCGCCGTCTTCAGCGCTACCAAAACCGCGGTAGTCCGCTTCGCCGAAAGCCTGGCGGAAGAAGTCCTCGAACAGAACGTACAGGTAAACTGCCTCTCCCCCGGCGAAACCTACACCCACATGACCGACCAGATTCTGGCAGCCGCGGATCGCTCGGGATGGCGCGAAGTGGAAACCGCTCAGCAGGTGAGGTTGACCGGCGGCGTCTCCGCCGAGAAACAAATCGCCTTAGCCTTGTTCCTGGCGTCGCCGCAATCCAACCACGTCAGCGGCCGCATGATCCATGTGGAAGACGACTGGAAGAAACTGCGCAACCAAACCATCCCCGCCGAGCTCTTCCGCCTCCGCCGCGTCGTCCGCGGAACGGGCCACGCAGACCCTAAGTCCCAGGAATCCTAAGCAGCCCGCGCCATCCTAGTTTCCCGCCTCCACCTTCAACTCTTTCCCATCCGGCATCCGAATTTGCGTTACCCATATGGATGGTACGCCGTTCTTGCCCGGGTACCCGGAAACCGTAATCTCATCCCCCGCCTCCAGCGAAGTGGCGGTCCACCCCTTCGGCGACAAATGACTCGGGCTGGTCATTTCCCCCTGCCATCTCCGAACCTTGCCCTGTGCGTCCTTCACCTCGAAGTCCACCACGGAATGCGGATTCACGTAGTGGAACTCCTTCACGGTCCCCTTCATCGTCACGACCGTGTTCTTGTCAAACGCCGTGAACCCATGATGCGCCTGCACTGCGGCCGCCGCGCACAACACCACTGCCATCACCCAAATCGTTTTCATTTCGTAGTCTCCTGTGCCGGACCATCGTCCACCCAGCGATCCAGATCGCGAATGAATTGGCGTCCATTAAACATGTATGTGGGCACGGTAACCACTACGTAGGATTTGCCCACCAATGCCTGGCCGTCTTTGTCCAGCGCGCTTTTTGCCGTGGCCACAACCCACACATCAAAATTCGTACCCGGACTCACGGCCGCAGGCGTCAACAGCCCGCCCGCGCTCATGCTTGCTACTCGACTGGAGTCGCTTCCCTCGGGCGTATAAAAGACGTCCACCCTCCAATCCGCATCCACCGGACCCAGGTCCAAATCATCCGCCGTGTGTAGCTTCCCATCCGATCCGCGCTGATACCCGATCGCCTCCAACTTCTGATACCCCGCCGCGTGAGTCTTATCGGCGAAGGAAGCCATGGCCGCATCCGGAACCGCTTTGATGTAGTCGATGCGATCGTAAACTATCAGCCCGTCCGGTAAGCTCGATCGGCCCGCCAAAAGAAACCTAGGACCCATCGGAGCGTTCGCCGCCACGTCCACCTCCACCACAATCTCGTGCGGCTGACTCGAAATCACCTTCCGCAGCGTCACCCCGTCCCCGAAACTCAAGACCGCCGCAGGCACGTCGGCCGGAAAGTTGTTCCCCAGCAGCCGCAGCCGGTCCGCTTCTGTCCCCCTCCGCAGCGCCGAAGGCTGCACGGTAAGCAGCACTGGAGCGCGCGTATCCGGCACCATCCTCACGTCCATTCCGAACTCCTGATACTGCCCCCAGAACCACCGCCCTTCGATGGTCGCCTGATTCGCTGCGATCGACATCACCTCCCGCGTCTCATTCAACAAGTCAGCCGGGCCCTTCGGGGCCTCGCTCCCCTTCGACCGCCCGCGCCACGCCGAGCCTCCATAAACCGCGCTCCGCCCCGAGCGGAGCACCTCGGTCCCGTCTTGAATCGAGATCAGTACCATCCGCGTCTCAAACTCGTCCGTCCCGGTCGAAGTAATCTGCATCTCGCCGTAATACTTCGCGTGCCCGTTGGTCGACGCCACCACCTCCCAGCGCCCCGCAAGTGGCCGGGTCTCGGCGCGCGCATTCCAGGCGTCGTATTCGGCGTTGTGCAGCGGAGCCGCTTTGGCCAGGTAGTCGATGGCCTCCTGGCTCGCGACCTTGTTAGCAGCGGCGTGCTCGTCCAAGAAGAGCTTCCAATCCTCGGGGGATCGCCGCCACGAGAGCGCTCTCGCGAACCCATGGCACCTCGCGCACGCGGTTTTGAGCGACTCACTGGGGATGTTGGTCTCTTCGTGTACACGCCGCTCCGTGTCGTACGCCACGGCCTTCGCCTCCTGCGGAGCCAGTCCATGACGATCGCTAAGATACTTGACGATGCCGCGAGCTTCCACGGGAGTGACAGAAACGCCGTGCGCGCCGATCATGCGCTTCAGGATCTCCTGCCAGGCCTCGGGTGTAGTGCGCTCGAAAGAGATGCGCTGCATGATGCCGCGCTCGTCCTGCGCGTGACAGCTGGCGCACTTCGAAACTACTAAGGGATCAGTGACAGGAATGCCCTGACTAAAGCCATAGGTGGCAAGGGTAAGCGTAAGGAAGATGAGAGGGATAGCCCGCATTACTTCTCCATTTCTGTTTGAGAATGAGAAATACCACGGGGTGAGAAGAGACCGCTTGGTCAGCCTCAAGTCTAGCTCAACGAGGCGGGTACTTCCAATCCGCCGGATTTGAGGGCGGCTTGTAGTCGAGCGTGCTGAAGACCTTCAGGTCGGTGCCGGGACCAAAAATGCTGGGCGGAGCGATCTCCAAAATCAGCGCCACATGCCAGCGGGGTCCTTGGAAATAGGAAACTCGAATGGAGTGAATCCCGCCCTCCAGTTTCACATCGCCGGTAACCGAGAGGGGCGCGTGTGCTCCGTCGTTGTCGATCACCAAGCGGTCGTCGATATACAGCCGCGATCCGTCGTCGGAGGTTAGAACAAACCGGTAATCGCCGGGATTCTCAATCCAGAACTTCCCCGAATAGTCGATAGCGAACCACTCGGTCCGGTTACTCAGCCACGGGAACCCTTCCATGAAATCCCGCGCCGCGATGTTCAGCGTGTGGGTGTAAATGATACCGATCTTCTTGAGCTTCTTCTTGAAATCGGGCAGCTTTTCGCTGTTCTTCTTGATCTCGTAAATCTCCCCCGTGAGCCCGGCTGGCAGCACGACGGAGACGCCGAAGGTGGGTGCTTCGTCGGGCAGGTCCTGAGCAAACAGAACCAATCCGAACGCGCAGAATGCGAGGGCGAGCTTCACTGGACCCAGCGTAACACCGGACCATCGCGTGCGGCCGTGTTCAAAAGCTGTGGCGTCGGCTAGAGCTTTACTTCGACGTCGACACCCATGCTGCGGGCGGTGCCTTTGACCTGGTTCATGACGCCTTCGAGGTCGAAGCTGTTGAGGTCGGGCATTTTGATCTTGGCGATCTCTTCCACTTGCGCCAGGGAAATCTTGCCGACGCGGTTCTTGTTGGGCTCGGCGGAACCTTTGGCGATACCGACGGCGCGCTTGATCAGCACCGGGACCGGAGGGGTCTTGGTGATGAAGGTGAAGCTGCGGTCGGAGAAGATGGTGATCACCACGGGGATGATCAGGCCTTCCTGATCTTTGGCGGAGGTCTTGGCGTTGAAGGCCTTGCAGAACTCCATGATGTTGACGCCTTGCGGACCCAGCGCCGTACCGACGGGAGGCGCGGGCGTGGCCTTGCCGGCCGGGATCTGCAATTTTACGGAAGCTGTGACTTTCTTTGCCATTTGTTTACGGTGCCTTTTCTACTTGTAGGAAATCGAGTTCGACTGGTGTGGACCGCCCGAAGATGGTGACCATCACGCGCAGCGTATTGCGCTCGGGGTTAACCTCATCCACTTTGCCTGAGAAGTTGGTGAAGGGCCCATCGATGATGCGCACGTTTTCGTTGCGCTCGAAGTTGAGTTTGGGCCGGGGCCGCTCGGCGGAACTCGCCTGGCGGTAGAGAACGGAATTGACTTCGTCGGCGGTCAGGGGCACGGGCGAATTGCCGCCGCCCACGAAACCGGTAACGCGTGGCGTAGCCTTGACGGCATGCCACAGCTCGTCATTCATGGCCATTTCGACCAGCACGTAGCCGGGGTACAGCATGCGCTTGCTGGTAACTTTCTTGCCGTTGCGCAGCTCGACCACTTCTTCGGTGGGGATCAGGATCTGGCCGATTTCGTGGGCAAAACCAAACGCTTCCGCGCGGGTCTTCAGAGACTCGGCGACCTTGTTTTCGAAACCCGAGTAGGTATGGATGATGAACCAGTTCTTCGGCGGACCTTGGTCGGCCGGAGGATCAATGGGGACGCTATCGGCCAGTGGTTCATCGGCAGCCGCGAGCTGATCAGTGCCTGCGAACTCGGCATCGGATGGGAGGATCTCTTCAGGCATGATTGTGACCTTACGCTGAGAACGTTTTGAACAGCTTCTCGATACCGAGGCCGACCAATTCGTCGACTACCGCAAAATAGGCCGCGAACAAGAACACGGCCGCGATGACCACGATGGTGGTGGCGCGCACTTGTTTCCAAGCGGGCCACGTTACCAGGCGCATTTCGTCGCGGAGACCATCGAAATACTCAGTCACGCGGGCCGGCCAAGTGGCGATACCGCCGCCTCGCTGATCCTGGTTCGTCGTTGCAACGTTGCTCATAAAGTCCTCAAAATTATACCGGGGAAACCTCAAGAAATGGCAGGGGCGGAGGGATTCGAACCCCCACTCGCGGTTTTGGAGACCGCTGGTCTACCGTTAAACCTACGCCCCTAAATCCGGAACAAGGCTACCGTTCCAGTCTAGCGCTACTTGATCTCCTTGTGCGCGTGGTGCTTGCGGCAGAACGGGCAAAACTTGCTGAGTTCGATTCGCTCCGTGGTGGTCTTCTTGTTCTTGGTGCTGGTGTAGTTCTTACGCTTACACTCGGTGCATTGAAATGTGATATTTTCGCGTGCCATGATCTAGTCCTTTACCGCTATTACTCGAGGATGTCGCTAACCGTGCCGGCGCCCACCGTGCGGCCGCCTTCGCGGA
>JBDTSJ010000022.1:0-76699 GCA_039931205.1 Acidobacteriota bacterium | reverse complement strand
GCGGTGCTGGAATCCTCAGTTATGAATGGTTGATAAAAGCGAGGCATGTCACTGCCACGCGTGCATGGGTTCAAGTGGCCATTTCTCGGTCCGACAATCTCGGGGATCTTTAACTTAACAAGACAGCAAAGCTCAGAACGGGCTTTCCAGGAAATTGAGGCGATGGCGAGGACAGGCCGCAAGGCCTTTTGCCTGTCTTAAACGAGGTATCCCTCATACTTGCAGTCGAATGTGCGAGACCAGAATTGAGCGCCTGCCCAGCAGTTTTTTCTCTTGCATCTTGGCGCATAAGTGCCCTATTATCATGGGGCAGGCAGTGGCGCACCATCCGGTGCGTGTGAAGCAGGCGCTCTAACCAGCTGAGCTACGCGCCCATTGTCGGGACGGGGCAAAAGGGATCGTGGCCAGCCACATCCCTTGCGCTCGACAACCGAACCTCTATTCTAAACGCATGCGGTGACGGCGCGCTACCCTTAGACCCTCGTGGCCCAATCTTTTTGGAACTCTGAACCCGCCCTCAGCGCAATAGAGTCGACCGAACCCATGGCCGAATTCGAACGCATTCGAGATCGCGACCTGCTCAAGCGTTTCCGCGCCGGTGACCGCGAGGGATTTTCCGAAATCTATCGCGCGCACCATGCTCCTATATACCGCTTCGCCCTACTAATGACCGCCGACTCCGTCAAGGCCGCCGAGGTCACCCAGGATGTCTTTGTTTGGCTGATCACCATCCCGACGGCTTCGATCCTAACCGCGGAGAATTGAAGAGCTTTCTCGTGGGCGTCGCGCGAAAGCTCATAAAGCACCGCTCCAGCGTGGAGCACCGCTGGGCACCGCTGGCAGAAGATGTCGCGGCGGAACCGGAACAACTCGGCTCGCACCAAAGCGAATTGGACGTGGCGCGCTTGCGGCAGGCCGTGACTGCCCTGCCCTTCCGTTATCGCGAGGTGGTTGTGCTGTGCGACCTGCAAGAGAAAACGTATGAATAGGCAGCCGCCCTGGTAGACTGCGCCGTTGGAACCGTTCGATCCAGGCTGCACCGGGCGCGCGCGCTGCTGGCAAGAAAACTGATTGGAAAGGAGCGGAATGGAAACGCAAAAACGCTTGAGCGCAGCGTTCGCTAGTTACGCGGCGAAATCCGCGGAGGCGACACCACCGATCGGGATCGAGCAGGCTGTATTAGCCGAGTTCGATCGCGTGACTCGGGCGCGGCAGAAAACAAGACAGCAGAAAACAACCCGTTGGATACTGGCGGCCAGTGCCGCGGCAGCCGCAGTGCTCGCCGTTTGGGCCATGCTACCGGGAACGTCAACCCCCACCCCGGTCTCCAACCCGCCCGTCGTGGCCGAATCGGATTTCGTTCCGATCCCCTACGTTACAGCCCTTGCCCCCTATGAACGCATCGAAGTTGTACGTATGAATGTCCCCGTCGCGGCACTGATCGCAGCCGGACTGCCATTCCAAGGCGACCCCGGCGCACAAGCGACGGCGGACGTAGTCGTTGGGCAGGATGGTCGCGCTCGCGCCGTGCGGCTGATCTCTATTTCAAGTCTGAACTAAGGAAACGTCATTATGAAAAAACTAACTTTCACTCTCACCCTTGTTGTTATGCCGTGGATGTCCGTCGCGGCTCAAGACGTCCGTCTACAGGTCCTGAACTCTCAGCCGGCCGCGGTGGGGCAAGCTGGTAATGCGAACTTCGGCAACCGGACCGTCATGGGCCGCGCGTTTTCCGCCACCGAAGAGCGGCGCTCCACACAGACCCTAGCGAACGGAACACGCATCGAGACAAAGCAGACAAGCCGCTTGTTTCGCGACAACGATGGACGGACGCGAGTGGAGGCTGAGAACGGCACCGTCACCATCGTGGATCTAGCGTCGGGATTCCGAGCAGAGTTAAATCCGCAAACCAAAGTAGTGCGCAAGACCAATGTCGGAGTTCCGGCCCCCCTGACAGCGATCCGTCTCAACGGCGAGCTCGTTACGGCGGGTACTGGCGCCGGAGGGCGGGGGGTGGTCGTTCAAGGACAGGCTCCCATTGCTGGCGCTGGGCGTGGAAAGGGTGGCGCGGCTGCAATCGTACAGCCTGGCGACACTCGCGAGACTCTCACGCCCCAAGTCGTCAATGGAGTTCTGGCCCAAGGCGTACGCATCACGCTTACCATTCCCAAAGGACAAATCGGAAATGATCGCGAGTTGAAAGTAGTCACCGAGCAATGGACCTCCGATGACCTGCAGCTCCTGATCAAGAGCGCTAACTCGGACCCGCGTTTTGGCGACACCACGTATGAGCTCACCAGAGTCCAATTAGGGTCGCCGGATGCCTCTTTGTTCCAGATTCCCGCCGACTATACGCTGATCGTGGCCCCAGGACCTTCCTTTGTCGTCGCCCCCGCCGAAACTCCGGGCGCGCGTGGCAGGGGCAAGGGCAAGAGTCAATAGAAGCATTCGTACCGAGGTCCCAGGGTTTCGCGCTATTCTGGGACTTCATGCCCATCTGGCAAGCCGTCATCCTGGGGATCATCCAGGGCCTCACCGAATTCCTTCCCGTCAGCAGTTCCGCCCATTTGGCCGTCATCCCATACCTCTTTTCCTGGAAAGATCAGGGACTCCAATTCGATATTGCGCTGCACTTCGGCACGTTGTTAGCAGTGCTGGGATACTTCTTCCGCGATTGGGTACAGATCATCGCGCAAGGTTTCGGCATGCAGTCAGGCGGAGACGAAACCATCCGCCAAAACCCAAAATTACTCTGGTTGCTGGTGCTGGCAACAGTGCCGGCGGGCATCATCGGGCTGCTGTTCGAGGAGCAGGCGGAGGCGGCTGGAAACAACCTCTACATGATCGGCTTTTGGTCCATCACAATGGGGCTTTTCATGGCCTGGGCAGACCGAACCGGAAAGCAGCGAAGCAATCTGAGCCACGTCTCTGCGGCTGATGCCATCACCATTGGAGCGGCGCAGGCATTGGCGGTAATGCCCGGCGTTTCACGCAGCGGCATTACCATGTCCGTGGGGCTCTTAAAGGGTCTGGACCGCTACGCCGCCGCACGATTTTCGTTCTTTCTGTCGACGCCGATCATTGGCGGCGCCGCGCTTAAGAAGTTTTATGACATCTACAAGCACGGCCTGGACCCTGACATTCGCCTCGCTTTTGCGGTGGGAATCGCCGTCAGCGCCATCACCGGCGCGCTGACCATTCGTTACTTCATGAACTTCCTGCGCCACCGTTCCCTAAATTTCTTTGTCTCGTACCGGGTTGTTTTTGGAGTGCTCGTGATCGCGCTGGCAATCTTTCGTTCCCTCTAGGCATGCCGGCCCAGATTCCATTGCGCTGAAAATCCCCTCAGCCCCAAGTTGAACTCAGGAGTCACCTTCTTAAGCCGGGCGCGAATGCCCGTTTCAACGCCCGGATCATGGTGGTGTTTGTACACGTAGCGGCCAATCAGAAATCCCGTCGTGCTACCCACAAAGAGATCGGACAGCCAATGCTTCTCCCCGCTGAACCGCGATGCCGCGACCAGGGTAGCCAATCCATACGTAACATAGGGGATCCAATGGTGGTCACGTCCGTATTCATACGCCAGAACCGTGGCCAGGGCGAACGAGCCTGATGCGTGCCCGGAGGGAAAGGAATCGCCTCCCTTCCAGAACGCCGTTCCTCCACCTCCTTTGGCATGGAAGTCAAAGGGTCTTTCTCTGCGCGTGATGTACTTCAACCCAAGTGTGATGAGTTGGCTATGCGCGACGGCCTCCAGACCCAAAATCCCTGTTTCCTCAGCCTTCGGATGTCCTCCTAGCTTTCCCACCAGCAGGTAGGCGGCGGCTATTCCGGCAATCGTATACGGCGCGCCCACTTGTGAAACCCGCAGACTCCATCTAGCTTGGTCGCTAGTGTTCGGCAGGAGATTGGACGTCCGGTGGTCGCTCGCGATCAGGCCCCCCGTAATCAAGGTAAATGGCAATACATACTTGGAGAACGTGTGGCTGGAATAACTGCCGTGCCGGAATGGATTGGTCCACATGTGGGCTTCGTCCCGCAGGATTGTCCGAAAGAGGTTTGTTCTCTGAGCCTCCGAACTACTTGTACCAGCGTCCGGTGACGTTGGTTCGCCGGCTTGCGCCATGGTCGCGTTACAGAACAGCAGAAAGCTAGCCAAAAGCAGAGCAGGTTTCATCGTTCTTCAACCTCTATATTAACGATCCGTAACAGGATTGCATGTTTCCCCCTGACTCTTTTCGTCTCACCCACGCAAGCCGCCTGGTTTGCCATAATAGTGGGTGCTCTGGCTATCGTCCGCTCATAGCGGTTGATGAAATTTTTAGGTCCTACCAACCGTCCGCGGTTGAATGAAGCACTAGCATTCGTGTTTCTAATCGCGGGCTTTATCCTATTTCTCGCTTTAGTCTCATATCACCCTCTGGACCGGTCATGGAACACAGAGGCGGGTTTTGCCCGTCCTGTCAACATGATGGGCGCCGTGGGAGCGTGGTTCGCCGACCTTCTGTTGCAGAGTGTCGGACTGGCTGCCTATACCCTTCCCGCGCTGATTTTGATGCTGGGCTGGAAGTGGGTCCGCTCCTCCGCTATCGACGCGCCCTGGGTCAAAGCCAGCGGAGCCGTGCTGTGGGCGCTGGCCACCTGCACCGCTCTGGGAATGCTCCAGGATTGGCGCCCGATCGCCGGAATCGTTCCGGCCGGCGGAATGTTGGGCCTGCTGACCGCAGATACCTTGATGGCCGCCATGAATGTACCAGGAGCAGTCCTGGTCACTTTGGCAGTATGGGTCGCCTCGCTCTACATGGTTTCGACATTCGAAATGTCGCGTGTGCCCGGTTGGGTCATGGCTCCATTCGCCTGGAACCGCGCGATCATCGCGAAGTATCGCGGATGGCGCGAGCGGCAAATCCAACAAGCGCGGGAGAAAGTAGCGGAGCAGGCGGCCAAACGCGCGGCTCGAGAGCAGGCGGAGCAGATCCTGGCTCAATCCGCACCGAGCGTAGCTGCCGAGCCGCCTATTGTGGACCCCCTTCAGCCCGCCATGCGAGCCTCTGCCGCCGCCGTGGGGGCTCCTGCGCCCCGCAAATCGCGAGTCTCTGAGCAAGCCCCGGATCTGCCACCCTGGGAACAGCCCGCCGCGAAGACGGCAGTTCCCCCGACCATAGACGACATTCCGATTCGTGAGTTGGAGCCGCCTAAGCCACAAGAAACAGTCGGGCCCAAGGAAGATCCTGAGCCTGCGGACGTCCGTCGCGACCCCTCCGCCCCTCGCCAACGTACGGTATTCAAGAAGCCGCCAACCTATCTGCTGCAGGAACCTGCGGCCCGCACTGCGTGGGATAGCCAGGAACTAAAAGACACCGCGCTACAGATCAAATCGAAGTTTGAGGAGTTCAACGTACGCGGTTCGGTTACGCAGATCAACCCCGGTCCAGTCGTGACCACGTTCGAATTCAAGCCGGAAGCGGGGGTAAAGTATTCCCGCATCACTACTCTCAGCGAGGATTTGTGCCTGGGCCTGCAAGCCGAATCCATTCTGATTGAACGTATTCCCGGCAAGCCGACCGTGGGAATCGAAGTCCCCAATACCAAGCGCGAAGTAATCAGCCTACGCCAGATCCTGGAATCGGACGAGTTCACCCAATCGGCATCGCCGTTAACTGTGGCACTGGGCAAGGACATCAATGGACGCATAAAGGTCGCCACGCTCGAGACCATGCCCCACTTACTGATCGCGGGGTCCACCGGCGCGGGCAAGAGCGTCATGCTCAACTCGTTGATCATGTCGGTGCTTTATAAATCCACACCGGATCAGGTGCGCCTGATCATGGTGGATCCAAAACGCCTGGAATTTGGGCTTTACGAAGGCATCCCCCACCTGTTGACGCCGGTGATCACGGACGCGAAAAAGGCGACCTACGCCCTGCGTAACGCGGTACTCGAAATGGAACGCCGGCTGAAACTACTGGCCTCCATCGGCGTGCGCAATATCGACCAGTACAACAAGAAAGTCGCTGTGCTCCGAGCACAACCGCGCAGTCTCTTTGCCGAAGAATCCGGGGAAGAGGAATTGGAGCAAATCCCCTACATCCTGATCCTGATCGACGAGTTGGCCGACCTTATGATGTTGGAACGCGCCAACGTGGAAGAAAGCGTCACCCGCTTGGCCCAAATGGCTCGCGCAGTAGGCATGCACCTGGTGCTGGCCACACAACGCCCCAGCGTGGACGTCATCACCGGTCTGATCAAGGCCAACTTCCCGTCGCGCATCAGCTTCCGAGTGGCTACCCGAGTGGACTCGCGAACAGTCCTGGACGTGATGGGCGCCGAGCATCTATTAGGCAAAGGCGATATGTTGTTCCTGCCGCCCGGGTCGTCCCGCTTGGTCCGTGTCCACGGCTCCTATGTCAGCGAGAGCGAAACCAATGATGTTGTGGAGTTCTGGAAGCGGCAGGCCACGCCGGAGTATGACCAGAGCTTCCTCATCGCTCCGCCTACCGACGACGAAGACATCGACGATGCGGAGACGGAGAGTCCCGAGGACGCGATGTATCACGAAGCCGTGCGGGTGGTGTGCGAGATGGGGAAGGCGTCCACGTCCACATTACAACGCCGCCTGCGCCTGGGTTACGGGCGGGCCGCCCGTATTCTGGACATGATGCAGCGCGACGGAATCATCGGTCCGCCAGATGGCAGCCGGCCGCGCGACGTCTTAAAGACGCCGGATTGGTTACATGAGGTGGAGAATCAATTAAGATAAGGTCTGATGCTGCGGAAGAATATTGGTTTTGCGAATTGGCTTCTGGCCGGTACTTTGCTGTTTGGAATCCTGTTGTCAGGGGCCCCGCCGAAGACCCCGCGGCCCCTGGCGGATGTGGGGATCGACGCCCCTGGCGGCAAGCGTATCCGGCTGACGGACTACAAGGGCAAAACCCTTCTCATCGCGATCCTGGCAACGGACTGCAAGCATTGTCAGGATTCTATTGCGATTCTGAATGAGTTCCAGCGGACCTACCGGGCGAAGGGACTGCAGATCATTGCCGCGGCAGTGGACGCGAAAGCTCCGCAAAACCTGCCGGAGTTCATTGCTCGCCTGCAGCCGGCGTTCCCGGTCGGCACCATGACGCAGGACAATACACGGCGATTAGCGGACTTCGGCATCACCGACCGCCCCTTCGTGCCTATCTTCATGTTCGTGGACAAAAAGGGCACGGTGCGCTTTCAATACTCCGGAGATGACGGTTTCTTCAAGGCGGAGAAGCAGAATACTAAGAACTTGATCGAAGTAACTCTTCGTTAGTAGAGTCCACTCGCGCAAGTTGCGAAAACCCTTCGGGTCCGGTCACAAAATCTTTTCCCAGTGCTCGCGCGGCAACTCGGATGCGAGCCACCGTTTCCGCCTGGAACCCCGGCTCCAGCCAGTCATCGTACCCGTTCTTCTCACAGATCCGGAAAGCCGCCTCGCGGGTGGTCGCGCCGTGGCGTTTCACCGCGCGCACATGCAGCGGATCTCCGATGAGGTCGCGGCCTGTAGCTTCGATAGCGGCCAGCGCCAGAATTTCCGGATCGCAAGGCAATAGAGGAGCCAGCGTCGCATAGGTTTCGATGCCTGCGGCGCACAGAGCACGCACCGTGTCGAGACGCTCTTCGAAACTCGGGCAATGTGGCTCGAACAGACGCCGCACTTCGTCGCGATTCGTCGTAATCGAGAAACTTACGCGCAGTATAGTCCGCCGCGCCAGAGCTTGCAGGGGATGCTTGTCGCGCAGGATGCCTGGGCCTCGAGTTTGAATAACGAACACCGCCGGAGGTTTCTCCAACAACGCCTCAAGGATCGCCGGCATGTGCGGCGCTTGCTCCTCCGCGGGCTGGTAGGGGTCGACCAGGGGAGAACAATAGATCCGTTGCGTAGCCTTGAGCTGCCGCGCCAGCAACCCAGCGGCGTTCTCCTTGAACGTGGTGAACTGACCCCAGCGGCGCCAGTCTTCCTGCTGGAGACCGCCATAAAGACCCATTGTCGGCACATAGCAATAGGTACATCCGTAGGTGCAGTTGCGCGCCGGCGTCAGGGAATGTGTAAATCCCGATTCCGCGATGAATCCGGAGGTCCGGCTCAGGATGCCTCGGGCCTCCGAGCTGCGCACTTCAAATACGGCGGGCACGTCCCGATTGTATATACTGCACGTTCAAGATGCCTAGCTCGTTTGGGCCGAAGCTGTTCCCGCGCATGGTCGCCACGGAAGCCGCTTGGGCGCGCGTTTGTATGAGATACTGCTGATCTGTGTCCGGCACGCACTCGATACCGAGGATACTGAAGCAGTTGCGCAGCCTGGGTTCGGCTGAAAACGTCGCCGGGATGGCCCGCTTCGGCATCACCTCCACCAATAGCTTCGGCGTGCCCTTGGAACAACTACGCGTGTTCGCCCGCGAATTGGGACGGGATCACGCGTTCGCTCTGCAATTGTGGGAGACAGGCAATCGAGAAGCACGGATACTGGCGGCGTTCACGGCGGATCCAAAGATCATGACGCGGGCGGAGATGGACCATTGGGCCGTCCAATTCGATAGCTGGGACGTTTGCGACGCCTGCTGCATACATCTATTCCGTAAGTCCCCGCTTGCCTGGGCGCAAGCCGTGAAGTGGACACGCCGTAAACCCGAATTCGCGCGGCGCGCAGGCTTTGCACTTATCGCGACGCTGGCGGTTCATGACAAGAAGGCGCCCGATGAGACCTTTCAAGAGCTGTTCCCGTTGCTGGAAGCCTCGGCAACCGATGACCGTAATTTCGTCAAGAAAGCCGTGAATTGGGCGCTGCGGCAGATTGGCAAACGCAATCCGGCATTACGAGTGGAGGCGCTAAAGGTGGCCCTGCGGCTGGCGGAGTCGGAATTGGCCAGCGCGCGCTGGATCGGGAAGGACGCCGCACGGGAACTCAGTGCGTCAGCGCGTACACCACGTAGTTCACTCCCACCCGGTACGACATCGAAGCGAACTGCTCAGGGTAGGCCGGGTCGTTCGAGAACTCCCATGCGTCGCCCAAATCCTGATTGAGAAACGCGCCCACTTGTACGCGTCCCTTGCCGTCGTTGATCACTCGCCAGTAGGGCTGGACGCCGTCGGCACGTTCGTACATCAGCCCATTGGTGACGATCTGATAGCCGGGGACCTGTAGACGGCCGGTGAGGTCGTATACCGTGTGAAAGATGGGATGATCGTTTTCCAGGTCCTGGGCCTGCGCTTCGGGATAGACCATGTTCATGCCGTACATGAATTGATCCCACTGGCCGGGGCCGTGCAAGTCATCAATCACCAGAAATCCGCCGCGATCGAAGTATCGCCGCAGCCGCGCCGCCTGGTCCTCTGTCAGCACCCAGTCGCCGGCGCTGACCGCGTAAATCCACGGCCAGTCGAACATCTCGTCATCGTCGACATCCACGATGTGTTCCACGCTGCGGCCGTAGATGCGCGTAAGGCGGCGCAGGCCGGTGATGAACAGCCGCTCAGAAGTATTCGCGTCGATGCCCCATGACTGGTAGCGGGCGCGGTTGCGATTGGAGCGGTAGCGTAGACGCGTAAACGCGAACTCGGTTTCCTCCAACGCGTCCGGCGGGTCATCGGAGGGACTCTGCATCTCGCGCTCATATTTCGCCCAGCGGCGGGTGGCCGCGAAAGCGAAAACGGCGCCGCCCAGCAGAACTGCGCATAGCAGAACTGCCTGTAGTTGCAATGAAGTCACGCGCCGGAGCATAAAGGGCGCGCCGCGGATTACTTGCTGCGGCTCAACTTGCGGAAGTACTCCGCAATGTCATTCGCGTAGCCGGCCGGGGTCTTGTCGGCAGCGGGACTGCGGACTTGCCCGCCTTGCTGTTCGTCCAACTCATGGCGCAACTGGACTTCCAGCGATTCGAGCTGTGGCAAGATCGTCCGGCTGAGGCGCTGTTCCAGTTCCGGGCCTGAGGGGTTGCCGACCGTCAGGTCCTGCAGTTCGCGTTCGAGAGCAGCGGCTTGGCCGGAGACCTCCCGGTTGTCGCGGAAAGCCTGGCGGATGCCGCGCAGGTCGTTCTGGGCGTCGCGAGCGACTTGGCGTGGGTCGACGGGAGTAAATTCGCCCCGATCGAAGACGCCTTCTGGATTGTAGCGGCCCTTGCCGTCATAACCACCGGCGTAGCCATTGTTAGCGCCGCCGTTGCCGCCACCATTCTGATTTCCACCAGCTTGGTTGCCTTGACCTTGGCCGTCCTGTCCGCCTTTGCCTTGGCCACCCTTACCGTCTTGGCCGCCCTTACCCTGGCCACCTTTGCCGTCTTGGCCGCCCTTGCCGTCCTGACCGCCCTTGCCGTCCTGGCCGCCTTTGCCGTCCTGACCGCCCTTACCGTCCTGGCCACCTTGCTTACCGTTCTGGGCCTGCTGCTGCCCATTCTGGCCGTCCTTGCCTTGCTGACCGCGCTGGGCAGCCTGCGCCTGTAAACGCTCCAACTGAGCGCGCAGGTTGGCGATACTGTCCACCTGCCGGCCCAGCTCGTTGCTCGCCGCGGCGCCCTGCTGATCGCCCTGGCGTAGCTTGCCCTGAGCATCCTTGATCGCTTGGCTCAATTCCTGCAATGTCGGCGCTACCGAGCGGCCGATCGTGCCGTTCGCATACGCCTGTGCGGCCCGGTCGCCGGCGCGAATCTGATCCCGGCCATACTCCAGGCGGCGTTGCGTTTCGTTCTGTTGTGTTTCGCTGAGACCTTCGCGGATCCTGCGTGAGGCATCCGGCTGCTGGGACGAAAGGTCGCGGGCTTGCTTCTGAGCGTCACGCTCGATTTGAGCCAGCTCCTGCTTTTGCTGGTCCTTCTCCTCCGCGAGCTGCTGACGCTGCTGATCGCTGGCACCCTGTTTGCCGGAATACGCCTGCTTCAACTGATCTTCCGTGGCCTTGGCCCGATCCGCTAAGCTCTGCGCACGCTGGGACAACTGATCCAGCCCTTGGCTTACGCCCTGGCGCTGCATCTGGTTGCCCATTTTCGAGGACTCCTGCAAGCGTTCCGCCGCCCGCCGAGCCGCTGCGTCCGCCTGGGCCGTGTCGCCCTTGGCGCTAGCGCTGTTGGCGTCGCGCATGTCGTTTCCCGCCTGCTTCAGGCGATTGATCATCTCCTGCAATTGCTGGGCTTGCTGAGCCTCCGCCGCGCTCTGCTTGCCCTGCCCCTGCTTGCCTTGCTGGCCTTGTTTACCCTGGGCACCGGCTTGGCCCGCTTGACCTTCCTGGCCCTGCTTCCCGTCCCGGCTCAGTTGTGAGGAGCTGCGCTGGCCCTGCTGCTGGCCTTGCTGGCCCTGCTGGGCCTGTTGCTGCGCCTGCTCCAACTGCTTGCGTAATTCTTCTTCTTCGCGACGCAGGGTTTCCTGCTCCCAACGGCGATCCACTGTCTGCTGCTTGTTCTTGTTCTGCGCCTGATTCTGCGCTAACTGCTGCTGCCGGCGAGCCAGCTCTTCCAGCTTCTGCAGAGCATCGTCGATCTTCTGCTGCTTCTCTTCCGCGCCGCCCTGCTGTGCCCCGCCGCGCTGCGCCTGCTCATACTGATTCTTTTCCGTGTCGAGTTCGAGGTCGAACAGGTTAGCCAGGTCGCGGCCTGCGTTCCCGCCTCCGCCACCGCCACCGCCGCCACCCTGGTTGCCGAAGGCCACCTGGATGTCGCGATTCAACTGCTCCGCGCGCTGCAAATGCTGCAGAGCTTTGTTCTCTGGGGTGAGAGCCTTCTCCCAGGAGGAACCAGCGAGAAGATCCGCCGCCGGACCCATTTCCGCCGCGGCCGCCTGGATTTCCTTCACGAATTCCTTGATGGTGGGACTTTCTCCATCCAATTCGCGAGCTTTGACGCGATTCGCAAGCGAATCCGCCTGATCCTTCAGTTTCTTCTGCACTTCGCTCAGGAATTCGGCACGCTCTTTGTTAGCGGCTGCCTTATCCTGCGCGCTGCCGCGCAAAGCGTTGTGGGTCAGCGTGATGATCTCGCGTTGGCGGCGTGAGATTTCCTGCTGCTGCTGCTGATCGCCACCCCCTCCGCCACCACCGCCCCCGCCACCCTGCTGGGACTGCGAGTAGTTCTTCTCAAACGGCTGGGCCTCGATAAATCCGATCTCGCTGGCTGATTCCACGCGCGCATCCCTGGCGGTGGCGTAGAGCGAAACCACGTCGCCCGGCACCATATGGAAGTCTTCCAGGTACAAAGTAACTTTGCCTTCCGCAGTCATGGCGTTGCGGGCACCCAGATCGATGACCTTTTCCGGCTCGCCGTTCACGGAATAATGCAACTTCATGGAGGTGACACCAAAGTCGTCATCCGCGGACACCGTGACCACAACCTCTTCGAGGGGATTCACCTTGGCATCAGGACCGGGATGGGTGATCTTTACCTTGGGACCTTCGTCCATCAGCGCTTCGATAAAGTAATCCGGGGTCAGACGAACGGCATCGCCGTTCACCTTGGCCGCAAAATGATAAGTTCCGTCTTTGTCGACAGGTACGCGCACCGTCAGAAAATTGCCCGACGTCGGGGTCATCTCGATCTGTTTGCCGTCCTGCAATTCGACCAGACCACCTGTAAGGGGCTTGTCGGTCTCAACCGTCAATTCAGCAACGGTACCGACCACAGCGCGCAAATCCCCACCCGGGTCCTCGACGTCATCTTTCCTGCCCATCCAGGAAGGGAAATGATAGGTGACCTTAATATTCTTGATACCCGGCAGGTCGACGACTTTAATGTTGTAGGTTTTCGATTTGACGCCCGAGGCCTCCACGTAATACTGGAGCGCTTCCGGAACAGCAGCCAGCAGGAAGCCATACGTGGACTCGCCCGGACGCGGGGCCATGATGGCCTCTTCCCATTTCGTGCCGCTCTCATACTTCGCCATCAAGCGCACTTCCTGCGCGGCGAAGCCGTGTAGAATCGCCACCACGGAAACATCCGTGCGGCGGCGAACGGTTTCATCGCCCGGCTCCACTTTGATCTGGTAGAACTCTCCCGCGCCGGCTTTGGGCAATCCCGCCCACAGCGTCTTCGCGCCAAAGCCAAGATAGCCGGGAGCAAACAAAATCATCCACAGCAGAACAGCGCCCGCGGCACCCGCTCCCGTGGCAAAAGCGAAAATAGATTTCTGAGGAACTACCGTCATCGGCGAGGCCTTACGGGCCGGCTTCAACGTGTCCTCGGCTAACAATTCCAACATGGGATCGTTTTGATCGCGGCGCTCAATATAGGTCAAAAGGCGCTGTTGAAACTCGGGATTCGCGTCCTCGGCCTTGCCGGCCGCGCGATGTTCGTTGAGCTTCATCAACGGAATCACCAGCCCCAGGCCAATCGCCACCGCCAGTGAAATGTAGAGCGCGATGCGCGCCACGACCATGCTGGTTGTGGAAAAAGCATAGGCGTTCGTAATCAACACCAGGGCTAGAGTCGCCCCCAGTGCCACGCCAAAGGCGACGGCGACGCCGCGGCTCCACGTGAGAACTCTTAGGCGGGTTTCAAGGCCGCGCAAATATTGATTGAGCTGTTCGCGTGTATTCATGCCTTCGTCATCGTCTCCTGGGGCGCGATCGATGAACGCAGGTACCGGTTTGCGATCACCGACTCCGCCAAAGCTACTATCAACAATAACACCAAGATATACGGTGCAAGGCTCCACGGGGTTGTGGAGCCTCCCACCGCGGCCTGGGCCGTTCCTTTTGCTGCTACTTCTTCCACACCCGTAGCCGACCAGATGGCCTGCGACTCCGGCTCCATCACCGACAAATCCGATTCCCTGCGGTCGGCGTGCGCGGCCACCACAGTTCGCCGTCCCGCGGCATTTTTCACCTCAAAGAAACCCTCCCGTGACAATCCGAAGTTAGGCGCCTTGGCCGCTTCTTCGATGGAGAGGACTCTCTGGCCGTCCGGATCCAGAACTTCCGCCGAGACCCCCTGTTGCTGGTCTCCTGTTCTTAATTCAACGTAGGAATCCACGGGAAGGTTGACCGCTTGGGCCACTCCCCCTCCCGCCAGGTACCGGACGGTCTCTTGGACGAACGGTACGAAGATCGGTTTGGTGGGGAGCTCGTTTTGCCGAGAGTCAAGGGAGGATGCGTAGGCGACAACGTAACCTTCGCCTACCCTTCGTTCCAGAATGAGGGGCGATCCGTTGCTCAATTTGGCCAGAACCTGAGATTTACCGGAGCTAATGCGAATGGATTGGTAAAACTTCACCCCATCAAACCGTTCCAGGCTGCGCATCACCGGGTGGTTCTGATTTATTTCCGAAACGGACCAAAAGCGTTCGCCTTCCTTGGCGGCAGAATTGGTACCCTCGATGGTCTCATCCAGTACCGGGACCTTGGAGAGGTTTACGGAGTCCACGCCAAGAGCTACAAACAGCCCGCCACCACCCTCCACGTATTTCTGCAGGGCTTGGGCCAAAGCGGAAGGAACGTTGCTGGGCTCGGAGAACACGGCCAGGGAGTACTTCGAGAACTCGGCATTGGCCGCGACATCGGAGCGCAGCACATCCACGGCAAATTCGGCTTCCGCATCGGAAGTGAGCGCCGCACTGAAGAATTTCTGGGAATTGGGGTGACGCCCGTCGTCGATGAACAATACTTTCTTGGGATCGGTGCGTTCCACGGCAAACGTGTAACGGTCGTCGGCCGCGAGACTGTCGCCGGCATCCATGCGGATTTCGCATTTATTGAAACCGAAGCTGGCTTCGAGTCCGGTGAATTCAGCCGAGCCACGGCCGTTCTCGGCGACCTGCACTTGCTTGGAACCGATCACCTTGCCGTTCAGCAGAAGGGTGACGTTACGCGTGCTCGCCGGGGCATTGAAGCCGGCGATAGTCGCGGTGATGTGGACGCTTTTGGTGTCGTAGATGCGCTGCGGAGCGTTCACACTTTCTACGCTCCAATTAGGCTGTACTTTTCCAATAGGATGCAGGGTCAGCTTGGTCCCCGTATCCAGACGCAGATCCGAGAAACCGGGCGGCATGGCGGACTTTTGCAAGTCACTCACCAAGTGAACCTCCAAGGGTATATCGGCTTGTTCGCGCAACGTCCGCAGATAGCGCGCGAGAACTCCGAAGTCGGCACGGCTATCGCCGGCCTTAATGGCACTGACGGCGGCGCGCAATTCGTTGGGCACGCTAATCTGCTGCGTCATGGCCTCCAGCGTTCCGGAGAGAGCTACCACCTGAGCCTTGGTGTTTGCCGGAATGCCCGCCAACACCTTCTGGGCTTCCGTTTTCGCCAGATCCAGGCGTGAGGTACCGCCTTCCAGAGCGCGCATACTGAAGCTACGGTCGACGGCGACTACGATCAGACGCTCACCACGTTGGGCTGGCGTCGAGAAGCGAATGAAGGGCTGTGCGAACAAAAGGGCCAGCAGCAGCAGCATGAGGGTCCGCAGGATGAACAGAAGAATGTAGTCCAAGCGGCGGTGAGAGACCGAACTGGTTTCACGATGTTCAAAGAACATCAACGACGGGAACAGCTTGGGGTCCTGCTGCGAGCGCTTCAGCAGGTGTAGCCAGACGGGGAGACCAACTGCCAGTGCTCCCGCCAAAAACCACGGAGAAAACAGACCCATTTGCTCTTACAACCTTCCCGTTCTAATCGCCAGATACTTACGTAAGGATTCATCCAGCGGCTTGCTCGTGTCGCAAAGAAAGTAATCGATCCCCGCCGCGGCCGCGCGCTGGCGGATATCTTCGAGATGCGCGCCCATCTTGTCTTTGTACTCGTGCATGGCGTACTCCGACGATACCTGCATCTTTTGCCCGGTTTCCAGATCTTCCAGCAACACGGAGCCTTTGAGCCTGGGCTGAATTTCATCCGGGTCGAGTATATGGAACAGGACCAACTCATTGCCGCGCGCTCGCAACGGCGCAACGGCCTTAATGACGGTCTCGGGAGCTTCCCAGAAGTCTGAAATCGCGACTACTAAACTGCGCTTCCGCAGGTAATCGACCAGGTGGCTGAAGGGGCGCAAAAAGTCCGTACGGGTTCCCGCTTCCGCCTTGTCTATGGCATGCATCAGGCGCATCATTTGGCCTTGCCGCGAAGAAGGCGCCACGAAGTTGCGCACTTCGTCATCGAATACGACTAACCCGGTAGCATCCCTTTGCAGGTGGGCCAGATAAACGACGGAGGCAGCCAGGAAGCGAGCATATTCCAGCTTGTCGAGCTTACCGCGAGAGCTGTATTTCATCGACCGGCTGGCGTCGATCAATACTGTAACCAGGGTATTGGTTTCGCCCTTGAAGCGCTTGATGTACATCTTGTCGGAACGCGCAAACACGTTCCAATCGATGTTCCGCAGGTCGTCTCCGGGGACGTATTGGCGGTATTCCGCGAACTCCTGGCTGAAACCAAAATCCGGGGACTCGTGGAGTCCCGAGATAAAACCGTCGACGACGGTTTTGGCCACCAGGTCGAGGCTGGAAATCCCTGCCAATACCTCTGGGTCTAGGAAACGCTGCATGATCCTTCTTCCTTACCGCGTCAGCTCGAAAACCTAAGCCTTTGGCCGGGGAACGGTGTCAAGCAAGCGCTTCAGGATGTCGTCCTGCGTGAGTTTGTCGCTTTCGGCCTGGAAGTTGAGCAGAATGCGGTGCCGCAAGATGGGCCGCAGCAGGGCGGCGACGTCGTCGTAAGTCACGTGATAACGGTGCTGCATGAGAGCGCGCGCCTTGGCCGACAACACCAGGTTTTGCGCCGCGCGCACGCTGGCGCCGAAGTTGACATACTTCTTGACGAAATCCGGCGCCGTCGGATCGGTGGCACGGCTGGCACGCACCAGGTCTACCGCATAGCGGGCCACGGAATCGGCGATCGGCACCATGCGAACAAGGGCCTGGAAATCCACGATTTCCTCGCCCGTGGTTACCGGCGTTACCTGCGCTTTGTGCGTGGTGGTGGTCAAGCCCAGAACCTTGATCTCGTCTTCGGCGGACAGGTAATCCAACATCACGTTGAAAATGAAGCGGTCGAGCTGGGCTTCGGGCAGCGGATAGGTGCCTTCCAGTTCGATGGGGTTCTGCGTGGCCAGCACGAAGAACGGCTCCTGGATTTTGTAGTTCGTGCCGCGCACCGTACAGGTGTGTTCCTGCATGGCTTCGAGCAGCGCGGACTGCGTCTTCGGCGGCGTGCGGTTAATTTCGTCCGCGAGCAGGATGTTGGAGAAGATGGGACCCGGAACAAACGTCCAGGTGCGCTTACCGGTGGTTTGGTCTTCCTCAATAATGTCAGTACCGGTGATGTCACCAGGCATCAGATCGGGCGTAAACTGAATTCGCTTGAACTCCAGCCCCAGTATCTGGCCGATGGTCCGGACCAAGAGCGTTTTCGCCGTTCCAGGCAAGCCCGTGATCAAACAATGGCCGCCCACGAACAAGCCGATCAATACTTGTTCGATCACCTCATCCTGACCCACGATTACGTTATGGATCTGGCCGACGATTCCTTCCTGCACTTTATGAAAACGTGCGATGCGGTCTTTCACGTCCGAGGTATCCAGCGTCTGTAGGGTTGGGGTTGTCGACATTCGGGTTCCGTCTATTGTTCCACGTTTCTGGGTATTATTGCGGGCTCAGTTCCAGTAAAAGTTTTTGGGCCGGCTTGTAGGCCGGCGCCGCTTCCAGCGACAGGTACACTTCTTCGAGCGCCTTGTCATTTTGCTTTGCGGCATGCAGCGCATTGGCTAAATTGTAATGCGCTCCGGCTTGATCGATGGTGCCGCTGCCTAGCACTGCTCCGAACTCACGGATGGCTGCTAGCGGATTGCCCAAGTCCATATACCAGCCGCCCAATTTCTGGTGTGCGGTTTCGTCCTTGGGGAAGATTAGGTTTACTTTTTCGATGGCGGCGGCAGCGGCGCGCTTGTTGCCGGCGGCCGCCTGCAGGTCCGCCAATTGCTTTAACGTGGTGGGATTGCGGCCACCGTGAGCGGCATAGCCTTCCAATTGCGCGATGGCGTTCGTTTTGTCTTCCTTGGCCAGGTAAGCCTGAGCCAGAAACTCATAGACGCTACCGGCCTCGACGTAATCCGGATAGATGTCGCGAATGGCCGTTCCTTCCGTGATCACCGCGGTCCAGTCCTTGTTCTTGGCGTTTTCGTTCACGATCTTTACTTGCTTGGTCCAATCGTTGAAGCCGTCGACCGTCTTTTTAGTCTGCGCTTCCAGCCACGGGAAGAACTGGGCGTCGAACTCTTCGGGAGTTACCTTCAGCACTTCCTTGATTACCTGCACCGTGTCTTTCTTTTCCTTGAACCCCTGGATCATGCCGAGAACGGCATCGAAGCCCCATTTTTCGATGATGTAGGTAAGGACACGGCCACCTTGGTAGTAGCTGACGATCACCTGTTCGGGATAGCTCGGGTGGATATAGCCCCGATCCAGATCGGCGATCGGCAGCAGGGCTTTCTCTTTGATTGCTTTGATCTCTCGCGGCGTCATGCGATCGCCCCAATCGGGCGAAATCGCGGTTTCTTCATACACCGCCAACCCTTCTGTAAACCAGCGAGGCGTCCGGCTGTCGGTCATCGTCAGCACGTACACGTGGCTGAGTTCGTGCCACATCGTGGCGGCCCAGTGAAAATCGCCGGGCTTGCGGCCATTGGGGGAATCCATCGCGACTACCTTGCCGAAGGTGACGCCCAAGGCTCCCAGGCCGGGCATACCCATGGTGCGGACAGCGAAGTCTTCGTGATCCGGATAAACCTCTACCTGCACCGGGCCATCTAACTTGAACTTGTACTTCTTCTCGTAGGTCGCAACGGCCCGGTCGAGTTCCGCCTGAAAGTAAGGACGCAGCAACGCGGCTTCCTTCTTATGGACCTTCAGGATGGTCGTCGGCGTGGTGTAGGTCTCAAAGTTCTTATAGCTGTCCAGCAACGTCAGGGAATTCACCACCAACGGTGGTTTGTAGCCATTGGTATAACAGGCTTCGAGATTCTGGCGGGCTTCGTCTTCCTTACCGAAGCGCATTAGATTGACGCCCAGTTCCGCGCGCGCGCTCCATAGAGTGGGCTTCACGTCGAGCGCCTTGCGATACAGCGCGATGCCTTCGTCATAACGGCGATTGATGACGAAGAAGTGGGCCATCGTCTCATAAGCTTCACCGTATGTGGGATTGATCTTGAAGATCTTGTCGGTCCACTCGGTCGCCGGCTTCTCATCCATCATTTCGACAGTCGCCAAGATGGCCATGGCCTGCAGAGCTTCAGGGGAGATTTGAAGCGCCTGCTTGGCTTCCTCAACGGCTTTTTCCGGGTTGTTATCTTCCAGGCGGATGCGGGCGATCACTTCGCGCGCCTCGGCCAACGTCGGATCGGCTTTCAGCGCGCGTTCGGCGAACTTAACCGCTTCGCCGTCGAAGGATTCGCTTAATGCCAGCGCCATGCCCAGCATGGCTTGCGCGTCGTTCTCATTCAGGTCGAGCGCTTCCTTGAAGAGATCCTGCGCGTCGCCTACCTGCCAATGATCCAGGTACATCCGTCCCCAGCGCACTCGCCGGGAGCCATCTTTGGGGGTTAACTTCACCGCGGCACGGAAGGCCAAGTTGGCGCCATCGTAGTCCCGTAGACCCCACAGACCCTCCGCCTTCGTCAGCGGATCATTCGAGCGGGAAAGACGCTGATAACACGCCGTGGCCGCCGGATCACCATGGTGTCGCAACTTCTCGCATTCCACCTGCGGTCCAGGACCCTGCGCGGAAGCCGGCACTTGGCGGAACCAACGCTGCTCGTCGCCAACGTATAAAACAATCAGCACCAGCGCGGCGATCAGAAGTGAGTGCTTGGCTTTCATGAGTTATACCTACTGATCCAGACTCGCCTGCACCTTCGCCAGTTCGAGCAACAACGTGCGCATTTGCCCGTCGTAAGCCCGTGCGTCCAAGGAGGCCTTTTTATACTTCAGCTCATCGATGGAAGTTTCCAAATCGTCCTTACGCTTTAATAACGCTTGCTTGGCGGGACTGTTGACAACGGCACTCGCCGAACCTAAATGCAGCAGCGGAAAACGTCCGGCGATCAACCCCTGCCCATTAGCCACTGTGGGATCCTTTTCGCCGTCACCCTTGCCTGTATCCTCGAGCCGAGGATTTTCCGTGGCCAGGCGCTTCAACGATTCAAAATAGTCTTTGGTCTTTGCCGAAGCGTACTTGAACGCTTCAAGCGCAGTCAGCGTCTGATTCTTATCCGTATCCGCGGCGGGATCGCGGAACGCTTCCACCCAGAATCGGGCGAACACGGTGGCATTTTTCTCGGTGCCGCTCTTGGTCGCGGTAATGATCACGCGCTTTTCCTTTTGCAGTTTCGAAATGGATCCGCCGCTCGCGCTGGTGGCATTTACGATCACCTGGCGCGCCGCGATCTTGTTCAACGCCTCAGCCAGTTCCGTGGCGGAGATGTCCTGCCCAGGAATATTAATCTTGTAATCGATGTCGTCATATCCACCGTGCCCAATCAGCAACAGCGTGAATGTGTCATCGGCTTTCGCCTGGGAGGCAATCTGCGCCAGCTTGGCCTGTATGTTTGCCTTGGTCGCATCCTTGCCTGAAAGTGTGTCCACTTTCGCGCCGGCTTCGCCGGCTAGAGACTTATTGAGGTCCGAGGCCCAACCGGTAAAACGTTGCTCATAGTCGGGTTCGCCGCCCAGGCCGGCTACGGTTAGGTAGAAGCTGGTGGCGTTTGCAGTCAAGGCGACAGCGGCTAGTAGCAATAACTTCTTCATATCGTTCCCCACTTCCTGCGCAACAGCCATTCGACGGCGCGAATCCCTAAAAAGGCCAGGAAGATCGCCGGCATGTCCCACAGGTCGCGCGTCTCGCGCACACTGATTCCGCCTTCAGAATACGTGATGTCTTCACCCAACCGCTGGGCGTCGTCCGGCTTGTAGTAATTGCCCTTCGTTTCCGAGGACAGTTTGCTCAGCAATTCGCGATTCTGCTCCACATGGAAATTCTCCGCCGTGCCATCTTCGCGGCGGAGAGTGAAAGCGTCGCGGCCCAGTTCCTGCTCCCCGCGGCGGGCGATCACCTCCACCAGATAGTCGCCCTGTTTAGGAGCTTGCCAGTCGGCGACGAAGGCCCCAGGTTCAGCCGAATCGGGGGTCATCGTTACGGTTTCGGTCACGCCTTGGCCGATGATGTGAGCTTCCACAACCGCGTCGTTGGCTGGCAGGAATGCCTTGTCTTTTACGGTGGCGCGCAGTTTGGCTGCCGATTCGTCAGACAGCAACGTCCGCGGAGTGGACCCGGTTACGGGCCTCGGTGTATCGCTAACTACCCAACGCAAAAACTGTTGATAGAACATCTCGTGCGACTTATCCGCCACCTCTTGCAACATTTGCCAGCGCCAGCTACCCGACGTCGCAAAAATCGCCGTCCTGCCCCGCCCGTAGTTCATCGTAATCAGCAGTGGCAGCGCCCCCCCTCCACCGTTCATGGGAACGGCTTCAGCCAAAACCACGGCACCTAACTTCGGGACGCCTACATTTTGGACGTTGCGAATGTACGGAAGGTCCGAAAATCGTTTGTCATTCTTTTTGGGATCATCCACCAGCCGCGTAATCAAGCTATCCGAGCCCTGGGGAGTCAACCTGACGTTGGCGGGCGTCCATTGGAACGTTCCTTTTCGATCCGGCAGCGTAGTGGGCATCACTTCATGCACCGGGGTCGCTTGCCAGCCGCCATCGGCTAATGCGTCTTTGCCGCCCAGGAAGACCAAGCCGCCACCGCGGCGATCCACGAAATCCTTCACCAGACCTAATTGCTTCGGCGTCAGATAGGCGGCGTCGACGCTACCAAACATGAGTCCGTCGAAGGCAAATAGTTCTTCCGGGGTGCTGGGGAAACCGTCCTTGAGTTCGTCGGCGTTCTTTACACCCTGACGATAGAGTTTGTTGGGCGCGGTGCGCAGAATCGTCACCAGATCGATGGTTTCATCGTCTTCGACCCCGCGGCGGATGAATTTGAACTCCCAGCGCGGCTCGCCTTCCAGGTACAGGATGCGAGGCTTACGCTTGTCGACGTTCACCATCCGGGTGACGATGTTGTTACGTGTATTGGATTCGTTGGGCAGAGGATCGATGTACGTCTGGATCGTCTTTACGCCCGCGGGGCCCGCGTTAAAGAGCACCGCTTCCATTTGCTCGGAACCGTCGGCCTTCAGCGTCACCTCTTGCGCAGCCAGGACCTTGTTGTTGTCCCGAATCGTGATCTTGGCCTTTTGTCCGGTGAATCCGTGCTGATGAAAAGCAACCAGAGCGGAGAGCCGCGATTCCGGCAACACCCTCTGTGGCAGTTCGACATTCGAAATTTCGATGTCGCGTTCCGTTTGCTCTTTGCCAAGACCGATGGTGTGCACGGGAATGCGCTGCCGGCGGACCTCCGCCAACGTTTCCAAGTCCACGCCGCCCGCGTTGTCGGCGCCGTCGCTCAGCAACACCATCGCGCCGATGGGAAGACCGGACGCTTCGGCCACAACCTGTCTCAGGCTGGCTCCAATGTGGGTTGCGGGAGCCTGTGCGCTCAACTGATCCAGCGTGTCGATCTTCGCGAGATGATCCGACATGCGGTACACACGAACCTGGAATTTCTCTTTCAACTTTTCGAGCAAACCGTCATTCAAGACTTTGATGGCTCGATCCTTGCGAGTGCTGCCGGCGGCCTCGTCCGCAGCGGCCATGCTGGAGGAATCGTCGATCACCACGGCCACAATATTTTGCTGCGGTTTGAGCGTCGCGACACTCAACGCCGGGTGCCACAACATGAACAGCAACAGAGCCGCCAAGCCGGTTTGCAGCAACCACACCAGGGCCGACCGGATCGGATTCGCGGGACCCGCTTTCCGCCACACAAGAAAGCCAAAACCCACGGCAGCTAGAGCCACGCCCGCCCATAACATCCACAGCGGCCACGCGTTCAGAAACACGAAGCTGCCCTGGTTGAAGAGCGTACGCGGATACTTAAAAAAGAACTCGAACATGTTAGGTGGCTACTCTCGTCCTGCCTGGTCTAAATTCATTGTCCCAAAAAGCTCAGTGAGTCAAATCATACACCACATAGTTAGTGGACAGCCGATACGCCAAATTTGCCCATTCTTCGGGATACTCCGGGTCGTCGGAATTCTCAATGGCATCGCTGATGTCCATGTTGTGGCAGATGGCAATCATGATCCGCCCCTGGCCATCGAAGATCGCCCGCCACTTTGGCTCAAAGCCATCAAATTCATACGGCTTGCGGGATTGCAGGAACTGCTTGCCTGGAATTTGCGTGCGGTGCTCCAAATCATATAAGACGTGAAAAACCTCGTTGGTGTTATCGATATCAACAATTGGACGTGTGGCAAACACTTTGTATAGGCTCTTGAGGAAATTTTCCCATTCCAGGGTGCCGTGGAAGTCGTCCGTCATGAGGAAACCTCCTCGTAACAGGTACTCCCGTAACTGATCCGCTTCGTCCTGAAACAGGTGCCAGTGGCCCACTTCGACCGCGTACATAAACGGCCAGTTGAAGATATCGTCGCTGCCGTCCAGCTCGGCGACGTGTTCGACGGAGGAAGCGTTGATCAGGGTCAGGCGGCGAAGGCCTTCCTGGAAATGGCGGTCCCCTTTGGGGTAATCGGTCGCCCAACCCATCCAGCCAGTGTTGAACGCGGGAGGATGCACCATCCCCGATGACGTGTATTTGAGACGTCCGCGAGACCACTCGGCAGGCTCGCCCCAATCCGGAGGCAGAGGGACCTGACCCGGAGCGTATTCGGTGCTGACACCGGGATCCCCGACGTAGTCGTGGAATGGCTTTTGGGCGTGGATTAATCCGAGTGTCGCCACACCGGCGAAGATAAAGAAAAAGACGGTGCGAAGACGCATGAGTCTACTGCGGCCCTAAGGATAACATACTAGGCGTATTAGGCTCCCTACGATTTGGACGTCTTCGGGCCTAGTGGGTGAGGTCGTACGTCGCGTAGTTCTGCAGCACGTGGTGCGCAGCCACGGCGTATTCCGCCGGATACCCAGGCTCGTTGGAGTGTTCCCAGGCATCCCCCAGATCCATATTGTGGCAAATGGCAACAATGATGCGGCCCTTGGCATCCCGGATGCCGCGCCACCTTGGGAAAGGATCACTGGACTGCTCGTACGTCCGCCCGTTATATAAAGCGGCAAGGCCGGGAATCTGGACCTTCAGATCTACATCGGACAACATGTGAAAGATGGGATCGTCGGCGGGCAAATCCTCGATTTCCTCGGTAGGGAACGCCATGCGGATGCCCTCCTCGAAGTTCGCCCACTGCTGGGTTCCGTGAAAATCGTCGACCATAAGGAAGCCGCCGCGATTGAGATATTCGCGCAGCTCTTTTCCTTCGGCCTCATTGATATCCCATTGCCCGGGCTCGACAGCGTAGAGCCACGGCCAATAGAAGACGTCGCCGGAATCATCGAGCGAGACGGCTTGCTCCACACTGCGGACATCGATGCGCGTGAGCCTGCGGACGCCTTCGATCAAATTGCGGTCGCCGCCGGGATAATCGATACTCCAAGCGCCGCGGCCAAACCTGCCGCCATAATCGCGGTACATCAACCGCGCCGTCACCCATTCGTGTTCCACGCGCCAATCCGGAGGTAGGGGAACGCGGTCTTCCCCCGGGTATTCGTGAAATGGTTTCTGAGCCAGCAGCGCAGCCCAACCACACAGGATCAACAGAAAAGCGAAGAGTGCTGTGCGGGGACGCATCCGCGCTCAGAATAGCACGGACGGAGAAATGCGAGTTTAGACCAGCGAACTCTCTTGAAATTCACCGCGCTCGTTCATCCAGCAGCGATACTTGGTGCGGACCTCATTGCGGTTCCGAAAGCAAGCATCCGCCTGCAGCATAAGCTTAGGCGGCGAATTCATGACCAATTTCTTGGCCGTATCTTTCGCGGCGGCAAGGCCGGAGCATGGCACCTCTGCGCTGAAGATCTTCTGGCTGTCCCGGTGCATCTCCATGGTGCGGACAAAATATTGCATGTTCTAAAAATGGGGGCCCGCCGCACGCAATAAGCGTGCCGCCTGCCGGCGCCACTACCGCGGCGGTTCGGTGCTGGTATCGCGCGTACGCTTCTTGCGATTCCGCTTGCGAGCCAAGGCTGCCTTCACGCGCTTCTTCTCGCCCGGCTTCAAATAGAAGGAGTGCCGCTTGGTCTCCTTAATGATGTCGGCCTGCAGGACCTTACGCTTAAATCGCCGGAGGGCGCTCTCGAGAGTTTCGCCTTCCTGAATGTATACTTCCGCCACAGATATCCTTCTCCCTCAAACACAACGCGCACACAAAACCCTACGGGGTGAGTTACGCGGGCGGTCCCGATCTTCGAGCGCGGCCCGCGTGTGCGTTCCTAATCTTACCAGTAAATAAATTGACGACGGCCGAATAACTTACCAGCGTCCACCGCGGTCACCGCCGCCGCCCCGGCCGCCGCGTCCACCGCCGCCACCAAAGCCGCGTCCACCGCCGCCACCACCGCCCGCCGGCTTGGGACGCGCTTCGTTCACGTTCAGCGCCCGGCCGTTCATTTCCGCGCCATTCAGCTGCGCGATCGCGTTTTCAGCGTCCCGCTTCTCGGTCATTTCCACGAAAGCAAAGCCTCGTGGCTGCCCTGTGTCCCGGTCCGTCACGATGTTTACGCGTTCCACGTTGCCATACTGGGCGAATGCCGCATGCAATTCGTCCTGTGTTGTCTGATAGCTCAAGTTACCGACAAAGATGTTCGTCAAGTCTTACTCCTTCTTATGGAACAACAATCTTTGTCAGCGCGACGCAGCGGCGAACTGTACCGGGGACAGACTTGGCAAAGACACCATCTACTGTATCACGAAAAGGCGACCCCGAATCGGCATGCCCTCCCTAGTGGGTCAGGTCGTAAACCGCATAATTCGAGAGCACCCGGAAGGCCGCCTGCGCGAACTGTTCGGGGTATTGGGGATCGTCGGCGTACTCCACCGCGTCGCCTAAATCCGAGTTATGCGTCATCACCGCCACCAACCGTTTCTTGTCGTCATAGACGCCGCGCCAGTGGGCTGGGTAGCCGTGGTCGTTGGGCTGCTCATAGGTAACCCCGCTACGCATGAACTGCGCCCCCGGGATCTGCTTGCGCGGATTCAAGTCGAAGACGGTACCGTTGATCGCATCCTCGTCCGGGATATCGATGACATCACGATCCGGGAAAACTTTCTCGAAGCTGGCCATAAAAGACTCCCATTGGGAGTCGCCATGGAAGTCATCCACCATAAAGAAACCGCCGCGGTTGATGAAATCCCGCAGCTGTTTGGCCTCGGCATCGCTCAAATTCCAGCGCCCAACCTCGACCGCGTACAGAAAGGGCCAATTGTATGCGTCATCGCTGCCGTCCATGTCCACGGTTTGTTCCACGGAGCGGGTATCGAGCAGCGTTAGGCGTTTCAATGCGCTTACAAGGATACGGTCGCCTTTGCTGTAGTCAGTTGCCCAGGCACCCCAGCGTCCGCCGCCACCACCGCCGCGACGTCCGCCTCCCCCACCGAACCCGCCGCCGCCAAAACCACCGAAGCCACCCCCACCATCGCTGTAACGCAGGCGGGCCCATACCCATTCGTGCGGCTCCCGCCAGTCGCGGGGCAGCGAGACATTCGATTGCCCGGGGTATTCGCGAAATTCCTTTTGCGCATAAAGCACGCCCAGCGCGCCGAATCCGAGCAGCGCGAAGAACACAATCATGGGGTGTGGCCGCATCGTTTTAGTAAGTAAAGGTGCGCTCAGGATATCACGCCGGTTCTTAGTGCGTCAGGTTGTAGATCACGTAGTTGGTCCACACGCGGTACGCCAGCGAAGCAAAACGCTCCGGGTAGCGGGGATTATCGGAATGCTCCACCGCGTCTCCCAGATCCATGTTGTAACAAATCACTACCATCACCCGCCCACGATCGTCCACAATGCCCCGGTAGTGCGGGACCGTCCCACCCTTTTCGTAAGTCAGTCCACTGCTGATGTATTGTTCTCCGGGAATCTGAACCAGCTCGTTCACATCGGTGAACACGTGGAAGATAAGGTCCTTGGGATTCAGCTCTACGATCGAACGGTTCGGGAAGACCATGTTCATGGCGGCTTCGAAAGTATCCCATTCGATCAAGCCATGAAAATCATCCACCATCAGGAACCCTCCGCGCAGCAGATAATCGCGCAGCTGGCTGGCCTGTTCTTCGGTTGGATCCCACATGCCGACTTCGACGCCATACAGGAATGGCCAGTTATAGACGTCGGTGGAGCCGTCCATTTCCACCACCTGCTCCACACTGCGCGCATCCACCAGGGTCAAGCGGCGCAGGCCCTGAGCCAAGTGCCGATCGCCGCGTGGATAATCCATGGTCCAGTAAAGGTCGCGGCCGTAATCAAAACGGTGCACGTCGCGGTATTTCATCCGCGCAAAGACCCATTCGGAAGGCTTCCGCCAGTCTGGGGGAAGGGGCTCGTCGTTGTGTTCGACAGTGTCGTGATACTGCTGGAAAGGGTTCTGCGCTTGCAGCAATCCCCAACAGGTGAGCGCAAGGCCGATGAGCAAACAGGTTCCGTGACGCCGCGGGAGAAAACGCTTCATTTGGTTAGAACTGGCCAACGCCATCGATAGCTCCGGCGCTAGCCGGCAGACTGCTAGGGCGAAGCGTCTTCAGCGTAACATGCCGTGTGCGGAGATCACTTAGTCGGCTTGAATAAGGCTTGGCGCCCCGACGTTGAAAAATTCCAGGAATTTCTTGCGATTCTGCACTGGGGCTGGGGGCTTGTAGCTGCTGAGACCGCTGGCGAACTCCACACACTCTTTTCCAATCACGGAGTCTGGCGTAATCACCTGACCCGCCGTAGTGGCGCGGCTCACGGCGAGGTAATCGTTCGAAAACGTGCCGGCTACCTTTAAACCCACCAGCTCTTCAACTTGCGCAGTGTTGAACAGACCTCGCTTTTGCGCGCGATTCAGCAACAGAGAGACCCGACCATCCAGACCCAGACTTTGCAGGAAGCCCAGTTTTTCGCGCGCCAAATGGAGCGACGGAATTTCGGGAGTGCAGACTAGAAATACCTGACGCGCCTCTTGCATAATTTCCAGCGAATAGCGTTCCAGGTTGCCCGACAAATCAAATACCAAGGTGCGGTAATTGCGGCGCATGAACTGGATTAATGAGCGTGCCTGAGAAGGCTCAATCCGGAGATTTGGATTCACGCGGCCGGCGTGCAAAACATCCATGGCGCCAAAGCTGGTCACCAATTGGGGCCACATCGCCTCGTCCATGAGTGAGGAATTGTCCAGCGCATCCAACACAGAACGGCTGGTATTCAGCTTCAACAGGAATCGCAACATGCCAGAGTTTAGATCCATGTCTGTTAGCAACACGCGGGCGTCCTGTTGGCGCGCGAGAGCCGCACTGATGTTCAGCGCCAGCGTCGTGGTGCCGGCTCCCGCTTTCGACGGTAAGAACGCCAGGATCTGTTCTGTGGACTCATAGACGGCCGGCTTCTTCTGCAGCAGTTCCTGTGTGTTGCGAAGCGCCTCTACGAGCGAGTGTTGATCGAAGGGGTCCGTCAGGAATTCACGCACGCCGACACGCATCGTTTCCCGCAGCAGATTGGCGTCGCAGACACGGTTGATGGCAATGATTTGCAACCCGCCTGCCTGGTCTTCCAGCACCTTCACAGCTTCGGTGGCGCGGGCTATATCTTCGTAACTCAGGAAAATGACGTCGGGAGCATGTGCACGGAGCGTCATCAATAAGTCGAGGCGCTGTGGATAGTGGTCCACCACACGCTGAATCTGAACTTCGCCACCAAATGCTTCTAAGGCTCGCTCCAGCCGCTCCGCGACTTCCGCATCCGGGCTGATAATGATGATCCTTAACACAAGTGTCGTCCTCACTTTCGATCCTACCTGTCTTCCCAGGTAGGAACAATCGTCAATCCCCCGGCTTTTGGCGGTGGAAGAGTCCTAAATGCTGGGAGTTTTTACTTAAGCTGGCCTCAGGGAAAGGCCTTAGGCCGACTACCCTCATCCGTCCGTCAAACTAGGACCGCTTTGTAACTTGCCGCCATGCCTTTCGCAGCGGAATCTTGGGCGACCTGTAACGCCGAAGGCGACTTGGAGACCAATTTCTGAACAAACGAGGTATAGGCTTGGCCTAAACCGGATTTCGGGTCCACGGTCCGCGCTTTTTGGATAGCGGCATGAACCTGCCCCTCATCGTCAGGGAACGCGGCGACGACGGGAACGCCCATCATCTCCGCGATGCTCTCGATTGGTATCGCCATGGGTTGATCCAGTCGATTAACGATGATCGACACCCGGGATTCCAGACCCAGAGTCTTCAAGAAGGCAAGTTTATCCCGCCCCAGCGACAAGGAAGCGGCGTCCGGCGTGCAGACCATGAAAACCCGGCGGGATTCCTGCATGATCTGCAGCGAATGGCGTTCAAAATTGCCGGAAAGATCAAAGAATAAGGCGTTGTAATTGGCACGGGCGAAATCCACCAAGCCCTGTACCTGTTGAGGCTCCAGGAAACCCTGCGGATTAACCGTACCAGAGTGCAAGACGTCTAGCCCGCCCAGATGAGTGACTAACTGCGGCCACATGGCCGTATCCAATTCCGCGGAGCGCGTCATGGCGTCGACGATAGACAGATCGTGGGGCAGTTTCAGAAAGAACCGGATCATGCCGCATGTCAGATCCAAATCCGCCAGCATTACTTTTTGTCCGGGCTGGCGGGCGAGAGCTGCGCTGACATTTAAGGCAACCACGGAGGTTCCCGCCCCGGGCTTGGCCGGCAAGAACGAATAAATGTGTTCGGTGGCGGTATAAGAAAGCGGCGCCTGGCGCAGCAGTTTTCTGACCGCCTGCAGTGTTTCGCGCACCTGGGCCGCTGAAAACGGCGCGGCCAGGAATTCCCGTACGCCTACCCGCATGCAATCCCGCATGCAATTGGTGTCGGACGAGGCGTGTATCGCCACCACGGGCAGTCCTTCCGCCTCAAATTCCAGAAACTGCATCACTTCCACCGCAGCCTCGGGGTTCTCGAAACTTAGAAACACAGTATGTGGCGAATAAGTGCGTAGCGCCCGCGCCAAATCGTTCGCGGATAAATAACCGGGCGAAGCGTAGCTGATCAGCGCCTCGTTCGTAATGCCCCCCACGGTATCTGCAATCTGTGCGCGGAGGTTCGCGTCCGGACAGATGAGTAGAATGCGTAATGGCCGTTGCTGGGTCATGAGTAGTCTCTGCTGATGCTTATCGGTCTACTCCCGCTTACTATGAGCTGTACTTTCTTCTTACCCGGTTGTGCGCGATCATATTCGGAGATCATGCCTCGAACTATTGCGCGCATCGTGTGGGCCGCCGTCGCTCTAGGCGCCGCCCTATCTCTGGGAGTTGTAGCCCAAAACCAGGGCGAATCCGTGAACAGCACGTGGCTGGTGATAGCGGCCGTCTGCACGTATCTGATCGGCTATCGCTTTTACGCAGGTTTTATCGCAGCCAAAGTGATGGCGCTCGACGACCGGCGGGCCACGCCGTCGGAACGTCTCAGAGACGGCCACGATTTCGAACCCACCAACAAATGGATCGTCTTCGGCCACCATTTTGCCGCCATCGCGGGACCCGGTCCGCTGGTGGGGCCGACGCTAGCCGCGCAATTCGGGTATTTGCCCGGCTTTCTGTGGATCGTGGTCGGCTGCGTGCTGGGCGGAGCCGTGCAGGATTTCGTGGTGCTGTTCTGCTCCATCCGTCGCGACGGCAAGTCACTCGGTCAGATGGCGCGCGAGGAAATCGGCAAAGTGGGCGGCTTCACGGCGCTGATCACCGTACTGTTGATCATGGTGATTCTACTCGCCGTGATCGGATTAGTGGTGGTGAATACGCTAAAGGGCAGCCCCTGGGGCACCTTCACCATCGCCGCAACCATTCCCACAGCGATTTTCATGGGACTGTATCTGCGGTTTTGGCGGCCAGGAAAAGTCTTGGAAGCGTCGTTGATCGGCTTCGTTCTCATCATGGCGGGAATCTTTGGGGGCCAGATGGTGAGTGAGTCGCCGACGCTGGCTCCCTGGTTCACGTTCTCAGGACTGACTCTTTGCTTCGCCTTGATCATCTATGGGTTTTTCGCTAGTGCGTTGCCCGTATGGCTGCTGCTGGCCCCACGCGACTACTTAAGCACGTTCGTGAAGCTGGGCGTCGTGGTCATGCTGGGTGTCGGAATCGTCTTCCTGCGGCCGGAACTCCAAATGCCGCCCTTCACGCGCTTTGTAGACGGCACCGGGCCCATCTTCGCAGGCAAGATTTTCCCGTTCTGCTTCATCACTATCGCGTGTGGCGCCGTGAGCGGATTTCATGCCTTGATTTCTTCCGGGACAACACCAAAACTTCTAGCCCGCGAGCGGAATGCTCGCGGTGTGGGCTACGGATCCATGCTATTGGAAAGTTTTGTGGCGGTGATGGCGTTGGTGGCTGCGGCGTCGCTACAACCCGGCGTTTTCTTTGCCGTCAACTCACCCGCCGGAATTGTGGGGACCACGCCCGCTGCAGCCGTCGCCACCATCACCAACTGGGGATTCCCTGTTTCCACCACGGAAATGGCAACGCTGGCGCAGGGCGTCGGCGAACAGTCGCTGTTCTATCGCACCGGGGGAGCTCCCTCACTAGCGCTGGGCATGGCGCGCATCTTTGTCCAAACAGGCGGCGGCCAAGCATTCATGGCCTTTTGGTATCACTTCGCCATTATGTTCGAGGTGTTGTTCATCTTAACTACCTTGGACGCCGGCACACGAGTGGGCCGATTCATGTTGCAGGATCTGTTGGGACACGTGTCCCCAAAACTTGGACAAACGTCCTGGATGCCCGGCATGCTGGCCACCAGCGCCGTGGTTGTCGCCGCGTGGGGATACTTTCTCTATCAGGGCGTGCTCGATCCGCTGGGAGGTATCAATTCGCTGTGGCCGCTTTTTGGGATCGCGAATCAATTGCTGGCGGCAGTCGCGCTATGCGTCGGGACAACCATTCTGATCAAAATGCACGGCTCGAAATACATGTGGATCACCTGTGCCCCTCTGGTATGGCTGGTGGTGGTGTGCTTCACGGCCGGCTGGCAGAAGATCTTCTCGCCGCTGCCGGCCCTCGGCTTCCTGGCGCAGGCCGATCTCCTGGCCGCCGGGCCGCAGGGGCCCACCACGGCGGCACTCGTTTTTAACGCTCGTCTGGATGCCGCAGTGACCGGCGTATTCCTCTTCCTGGTTGCACTGATTCTAATCGACTCGATTCGAGTGTGGGCTGGGATCCTGGGCGGCTCGCGCCCGAGGACTACGACCGAGACTCCATTCATACCCACGAAGCTGGCGGAGGAATTATGAGTTACCTCCGTAATCTCGCAAAAATCGTGCGCGGAATTTTAGATGAGTTGGCGGATCAGAACGCGTATCGCCGTTTTCTAGACGCCCACGGACGGACGCATTCCCCCGAGGCATGGCGCCAGTTTCAGGATGAGCATTGGCAGGCCAAATCCCGCCGGGGACGTTGTTGCTGACGCTGCGCTAGGCTACCGCCACCAGAACTCGCGGCAACCCGGGCGTCTCCGATTGAGGGGAACGCTTGGGGATGTCCTCCGAAACATCCCCAAACAGCACCCTTGATGCATCCTTGTAAGCCGCGGCAAAATGGGCGTGCATCCGCGAACATTCCGGCGCTGGATACAACTGCACGAACATCTGCGCAATCATCTTTCCGCGCAAGCCTTTACAGACCTGAGCAAGCTCATTCGCAGTGTGCATCGTGCAGCCTTCGCAATTCAGGCCGGCTTCGGGACAAGTCCCTTGTGAGTGGTTCGCGAACTCCGACATACGGTGTCCCAGTATCCGGTAGAGGGCCTTAGGAACCAAGTGATTTGGGGAGGGTTTGGGCACGCTCCTTTGAGGGTATCCGACCACCCCCTTATCCCCCCGTGAATATTCCAACTGGGCGGCTGGTATCATGGCTAGGTCCTTACGTTTTATGCACTGGCTGTTGCTTGCTGTACCGGCGCTCGCTTTGGCCGCGACTCCGGAGTTCACGATCACCCGCACGCCCGTCTCTGGAGGCGCGGAAATCCTCACGGTCTTCGCTCCCGTTCCGGAAAGCAATCAGCCTGTGCCATTGTTGAGCGTCCTGCGCGACACTCTGGGCGACTCCGATCCAGCGAATGACCGGCTGCGCGATATCTGGATGCTGACAACTGCCCGGCCTTCTCTCCTGCAACACGCCGCGGCGGGAGTGCCTTTTTTCTATTGGCGGCCCAATCTCGGCAAGAACGCCGACAAAGCTCCGCGCTCCGTACTGGATCTGGGCGACCCCGCCAGCAACACCTGGAGCTTTCTGGCTCAGCAGTTGACCCAAGTACTGGCTGTGGATTCCAACGGCGCGCTGATTCGCGCCTCCACACGCCGTTACCGCTCGAATCTGGCGGATCAACGACGGGTTCAATTGGCAGAAGGTCTGGCGGTGGTTTCGCATTTAGAAAATCGCGAAGAAATCCTGGGAGTACTGAACGAGAGCGAGCTGCTGCAGATCCAAGCCCGCCTCACCCTTGGCGGACAAATGATGGGAGGGCTGGTCAGTTCGGAAAAGCTTCCCGAAGCGTACCTCAGCCAGCGCAGCCGTACGCACGAAACACGCGGCCATAATTGGGAATTGTTGCGCCAACGGGCAGAAGCCAATGGACTTTACTTCGAAGCCCTGGGGTTGGGAGACTCGCCAACGCATGCGCTCCTATGGGTCGCTCGGGAGGACGCCCTTGGTCCGGCTCGCGATTTCGATGGCAAATTTTTGGGCATCGCGAATCCCTTCGCCGACTCGCGCGTTATGGATTGGAAGGGCATCAGCGTCACGCGTTCGTACGATGCCCAGGGCCGTGAGGTGGCCGCGGGCACTCCTGGAGCAAGTGAGCGGGAACTGATCCCGCTGGCTCTCTATGGACTGGACTATCCCAAGGTGCCCCTGCTGGTGGTGGATTTTCGGGCTACTCACGCCCCGAAACACCGCGAGATGTTAGCGCGAGCCATGGCCGACGCGGTCACCGGGATCCTAGGGTATTCGAAATGGGGCAACTGGCCTTATATGGCGGGCTCCTTCGTTTTCAATTTCACGCGGACACGCTGGGGAGGCGCTACGAACGGTCAGCAAAGACTGAAGGCGTATGCGGATGGCCGCCGCTGGCTGGCGCTGGATACCTCGCTAGCGCCGGATCTTCGCGTGGACTTGCTGAAGCGCCTTGAGGTAATGGGCGTGAATCCCCTCGATGAGAGCATATTCCAGGCAACCGATGTCGCTCGCCGGCAGTTTGCGGCTCTGCTGGCCTATGCGGCGGATCCAGACGGTCTGCCCGCGCGCCTGCAGCGCGACCGCGCAGCGGAATTATCCACGTATGAACATGGGCCGTTCGCCCGGGCCGGTTTCAAATTCGCGCAAGTGGCGACGCTTGGCATCTTTCACCACCACGAGAGCGACAAGGGCCTGGGTTTAACGGCTACTTTGGATCAGGAACGGCGCGCGAAGCGCGGAGTCCCGGCGCGCCCCGATCCGATCTATGCGTCGGGGAATTAAGCTCGGGTTCTTACTGCTGGCGCTGGCACTGCCCGCCGCCGCACGTGTGGACCGGGTCGTGATCTTGAAAATTGACGGACTGCCTCCCGCCCTGATGCGTCAACACAAACTGCCGGCCATGGAAAGAATATTTGGACAAGGCGGTGCCCAACTCGATAACTTCTACGTGCGTGGGCTGAGCCTTTCGGCCGCTTCCTGGTCTCTGCTGGATACCGGCCGGCCGCTCGAAATTAAAGGCAATGTCGAATATGATCGCTACACGTTGCGGCCCTACGACTATCTGAATTTCGTGCCCTTTTTCTTCAGCGCTGCAGCTTCCAAACGCGTGGATATGCGCGGAGTCGAGGTTCTGGACGAGGCGGGCATTCCTCTGCTCGCCGACCGCTTTGATCGGGATGAGCGCCATCCGGGCTTCCAACTGCTGCAACGCGGGGTGCGCTGGGATACGCTGGAATCCGCGCTCAAACGGTCCGTTGCAAAGGCGCCCAAGAGTCTTCTCGATGAGTGGCTTGTTGGTTTCTCCATCACCGACTCGCTGGATCTGCAATATGAACATGACCTGCTGATGGCGCTGAAAGAGCCCAAGGTCCGTTATCTGGATTATTTCACTGGCGCGTACGATCACACGGCGCATCTCACCGGCGATCCCGTTTCGCAAGGGCATGAACTGCAGGCTCTGGACGCCATGGTGGGGCGAATATGGGCAGCCATCGGGCAAAGCCCCTATCCAAATTCGACAGCCCTCATTCTAGTTTCCGACCACGGCATGAACACCTCGCCCACAATATTCAGCCAGGGTTACAATCTTGTGGATTGGTTTAATAGCCGCGCCGGCGGAGCGCATCACGTGCTCACCAACCGCCACCCTCTCTCTGAGTTCAAAGTTCGCGGCCTGGACCCTTTCGTGTCGGCTGTGGTCACTCCCAGCAATCAATCCAGCTATCTGGCCAAGCAAGGCGATGAATATCCCACGGTGATGCTCGACCTGGACGGCAATGAACGCGCCAGCATCGGACTGCGGAATAACACGTTTAATGTGCTCCACGTTTTTCTGGATCAATTAACTCGCCGTACACTCCCCGGACCTACCAGGGTGGCCACCCTGGATGCATTCTTCCAGATGCTGGAGAGCGTGCGGAATCCCTGGATGGCGGAAATCGTCGAGATCGATCGGCTCCTAACGGATCTGGATACGCGCATCGCCGACCTCCGGCAAATCGTCCTCACCTTCCCCAGGAAGTGGACCAAGACACAGATCGCACAAGGGGTCGACAAAGACGCGCGCCGGCAGGCCCGCCAATTAGAGATGTGGCTGGAGGAACGCCGCGATTACACCGGTTATGCGGCCACGCTCCGCCGCCTGTTGGCTCTCACGCCCGCCGATTTCGATCCAGGAAGGTTCAAGATTTCGGAACTGATTCCGGAGCGTTCCCTGGGCCCGCTCAACACGCCGTGGGACCTCCAGAATTACGTCACTGGTCCCGGACCCAATGGGTTTGTGCTTACCGGCAGCGGCGCGTTCGACTGGGACCGCAACTTTCAGCGGATGAATTACCCCGCCGCGTTGCAGAAGTTAACGGTGCGCAACAACGTACAGGCCGAAGTATCAGCGGAACCTGTCGACTTCACAGTCGTCGCCACAGTGGACGGCCTGTGGCTTTCCAAAGATGCCGAACACCAAGCCCTCATTCAAACGCGGCGTACCGCTCGTGGCGCGGAACACCGCTACCTGCCCATCGCGAATCTTACGGGTCAGCTGGATGGTTCGGTGAAATACCAGAACCGTACATGGGCCGCTGGATTCCCGCTGGCATTCTTCGAAGATCCCAACTTGCAAGCTCCGCGGGCTTGGCTGGAGGACTGGCACACGGAGGCCGAGTGGCTAACGGTGACCCACCAAACACGCTACTCCACCGCCGTCATCGGGCTTACCGAACAATTGTTGGATTCAGGCGCAGGCGCTGCCTACCAGAAATACAAACGTCTGCTACGGCGTACAGACCTGCTCGTTTTTTCCAATGACCATTGGAACTTCAACGTACGCGGGTTCAATCCGGGCGGAAATCACGGATCTTTCCTGCGCGACTCCACACACTCCGTGTTTATGATCGCGGGAGGGGAACAAACCGGCGTGCCCCGCGGTGCACACATCCAGACGCCGTACGACAGCCTCAGCTTTTTGCCGACGATTCTCACTTTGATGGACCGGCCCGAAGCCGACTTGCCCGGTCCTGTCATTCAGGAATTGCTGCCTGCACGCTAAACTTGAACCGTGAATAGAGATGACCTTCGCGGCCTGCTGGAACAGGTCCGCACCGGGGCAGTGGATATCGACGGGGCCCTGGACCGCCTGCGCCACATGCCCTTCGAAGACCTGGGCTTTGCCAAGGTGGACCACCATCGGGCGCTACGCCACGGAATCCCCGAGGTTGTCTTCGGACTCGGCAAGACGCCAGACCAGGTTTCAGCCATCGTGGCTTCCCTGCTGAGCCGGGCGCAGAACGTCTTGGTTACGCGGGCCACGCCGGAAACAGCGGCGAGGCTGCTCAAAGAGATTCCCGAAGCGGAACATTTCCCTGCCTCGGGAGCGATTCGCGTATGGCGGGATCGGACGATCCAAACGAAGGGAAAAATAGCCGTGGTCTGCGCCGGAACCAGCGATCTGCCTGTCGCGGAGGAAGCTCAGGTTACGGCCGAGGTCATGGGTAACGAAGTCGACGCCATCCACGATGTCGGCGTGGCGGGCATTCACCGCCTGATGCACCATCTCGAACGCCTGGCCGCTGCCCGCGTTGTAATCGTGTGCGCCGGCATGGAGGGAGCCTTGCCCAGCGTAGTCGGCGGCTTGGTCGCCGCACCGGTCATCGCGGTGCCCACCAGCGTCGGCTACGGCGCAAGCTTCCAGGGGTTGGCCGCACTGCTCGGGATGCTGAATAGTTGCGCCAGCAACGTAACGGTCGTGAATATCGACAACGGCTTCGGCGCGGGCTACGCCGCCAGCTTGATGAACCGTCTGTAGGTGCTATCCTTCCACCAATATGTACAACACGCGAACATCCACAATTCGGACGTGCGGACTGCTTCTGGCGCTGTTGGGAGCCTGGGCTGCCTACACGCAAACTCCTCAACAAGGGAAGCAAGCCCCTGCTGCAGCCAAGGGCAAGGCGCCCGCGCCCTTCAACCTGGTCAAAGTTACGGACGACCTCTACGTCATCGACGGCGGCGGCGCCGGGAATGTTGCGGTCTACATCACCAGCGAAGGCGTGATCCTGGTGGACGACAAGTACGAACAGCACTTCAACGAAATCATGGATAACGTCAAGAAGGTAACGGCGCAACCCGTGAAGTACGTGATCAACACGCACTATCATGCCGATCATAGTGGCGGAAACACCCATTTCGCAGGGATCGCCCAACTCATTTCCACGACCATGGCTCGCCAGAACATTCTGAACAAAGTCCAGCCCGGTGCACCCGACAACATGATCCCGGCGAGCATCACTTTCAAAGACGAGATCAGCGTCTTCCTGGGAGGCAAGGAAGTCCGAGCCATGCACCTGGGGCGCGGCCATACTGGCACCGACGCCTTCGTCTATTTCCCCGCCCTGCGCGTGTTGCATAGCGGAGACATGGTCACCAACGGATCCCCGTTGATCGACTACGGCGGCGGCGGAAGCATTGTCGAATGGACCAAGACCCTCGACAAAGCCATGGCTACCTTTGAATTCGACACCCTGATCCCCGGTCACGGACCAGTCAGCCCCAAGACGATGATGACCACGTATCGCAACAATGCCGAGACGTTACGTAACCGGGTGGCCGCGGAGGTCCGCGCTGGCAAATCCGAGACCGACGTCGCCGCGTTCCTGACCGCCAATTTCAATTGGCAGCCCGGCAGCCTGCAAATGGAGCGCGGGCTTAAAGGGATGATGACGGAACTGAAGTAGCGGTTAAGATAGGAAGGCGGAGTAAGCGACATGCCTATTTACGATTACAAATGCCAGGATTGCAGCGTGATGTTCGAGGCGCTGATCTTAAAGAACTCGCCGGCGCCCACATGCCCGGAGTGCAAAAGCGCGAAGCTGGAACAGCTAATCTCCACGTTTAAGGTGGATTCAGCTGGAACCCGCGAGCTGAGCAGCATAAGCATCAAGAGAAAGAACGCCGCGGTCCGCAAGGAATACAACGTCGCCCAAGCCGCCTACGAACGCGAACACCGCCACTGAGCTGTCTTCATCGGCAACCCCGCGAGGGCGGATGCTACCATCGACAAAGGGGCGCGTAGCTCAGGTGGATAGAGCATCAGCCTTCTAAGCTGAGGGTCGCAGGTTCGAGTCCTGCCGCGCCTACCAATCCCTTCAAACTTACAATTCACTGAATCTGCTCCAATGGCCCCACTTGTAGTGGAAATTGTAGAGACCGCGTCACGTTTCGCGGTCATGCGGAAGGCTGCTGGCAAAGGCAACAAAGGTGGGTGAAGCGGGAGAGCGGGCGGTGATGGTAGGAGTCAGCGGGCTGCTGATGGGTTCACCACTCACCAGCATTTCACGAGGCCGCTAGATAACTCAAGGGGCAGTTGGGGTAGCTCGCCAGCACGCATCTCTGGGCGACAACTCAGCGTAGCCACAATGCCAGCTTCTACCGCCGCGATCCGTTCGAGCTCCGCGGGAGTTCTCGGTGGAAGTGGTTCTAAGACTTCGGCGCTAAAGGCCATGGAAGCGAGCAGCAAGAGAGTCTTCATGACGTCGCAAGTATATCAGGTACTTATACCTTCAGGAGTCCTGAAAGTCCCGCCAACATGAGCCCCTAGCGCTTATGGATGGCAGTGGCAGGTTCGAGTCCTGCCGCGCCTACCAATCCTACTTCGTCGAGTCGCCGACCTTTTTCGCGCCTTGCTCCACCTTCTCCGCCGAGACGTTGGCAACCTTCTTGCTGCCCGAGACCGTGGCGTCGGCGACTTTCTTGCTTACTTTCTTGGTGACGCTGCCCGCCTTCTTGGTGCCCTCCACGGTCGCGTCACCGGTCTTTTTGCCGACATCCACGGTGGTTTTCTTGGCCGCTGAAGCTGTCGACGTACCCGCTTTTTTGACCGAAGCTCCCGCTTCCTTGATCTCTTCTTTGGCGGTCTGACCGTACAACATGCCGAACCCCGCAACCATGCCGAGGAGGATCGCAATCATCGATATTTTCTTCATGTCGCCACTGTAGCACTGTGATCGCCCCGTTTCCAGCGTGAAAAAATGGCGTGAAAAATGGAGAGGAAACACTTTCTCACCCACTAGCCTCTATCGTGAAGAGGTTGGGTGGAAGCCGTTGCGTTTCAACGGGGAACGCCTAGAGTTTAGGGATAAAGCGCAATTTGGGCGGGAGCCACGTGCCATTCGGGGCAATTTCGACAACGCAGGCCGCACTGGCGGCATGGAAGAACGTTTTGGGACCGCAGGGCGTCACCACGGATGCCGCGGTGCTCGCTTCCTTTTCCTCCGCAACCTTTAAAACCCAGCAGGGAATTCCGGCTGTAATATACCCGCAAAACGTCGAACAGGTGCAGCAGTGTTTGAAGATTGCCACCCAGCACCGGGTCCCGGTTTATCCGATCAGCACGGGGAAAAATTGGGGCTACGGATCTCGTGTGCCGGTCGCGGACGGCTGTGTAGTCATGGACTTAGGCGCCATGCGCGGGATCCTGGATTTCAACGAGGCGTTAGGCTACGTCACTGTCGAGCCGGGCGTAACGCAAGCGGCCCTCTACAAGTTCCTGCACGAACGAAAATCGAATCTTTGGATGGACGCCACCGGGTCCAGCCCGGAATGCAGCGTCCTGGGCAACACCTTGGAACGCGGTTTCGGACACACGCCCTATGGCGATCACTTCGCCCAGGTCTCGAACCTTGAGGTTGTCCTGCCGAACGGAGAATTGCTCGAAACTGGATTCCCACGTGCCAACAAAGCGGTTGCCACGCCCGTCTATCGAGGGGGTTTAGGCCCCGGCCTGGAAGGATTGTTCGCTCAATCCAATCTCGGAGTAGTCACAAAGATGACGTTGTGGCTGATGCCGGCCCCGGACTATTTTGAAGCTTACTTCTTTAGCAGCGACGAAGAGTCTCCCGGCGCCATCATCGAAGCCCTCCGGCCGCTGCGCATGAGCGGCACCTTGCGGAGCGCCGTCCACATCGCCAACGACTACAGAGTCCTGGCGGGTATACAGCAATACCCTTGGCAAGAAACCGGCGGCAAGACACCGCTGAGCCGGGAAGTCATGAAACGTCTCCGGCGCCAGCTTGGTTTCGGTTCGTGGAACGGCTCGGGAGGGCTCTACGGCACTCACGCTCAGGTGGCGGAAGCCAGGCGGTTGCTGAAAGACGCCCTGCGCGGCAAGGTTCGCAGACTGCATTTCCTGAACGGCCGGCTGCTGAATTTGGCGGAAAGATTTTCGCACTCGTTTCGGATGATTACCCGAATGGATCTGCGAAAAACTCTTACGTTGGTGCGTCCGGTGTATGAGTTGATGCAAGGCGTTCCGACGCCTCAACCGCTGGCTTCGACTTATTGGCGAAAACGCACGCCGCCTTCCAGCAACATGAATCCCGATGCCGACCTTTGCGGATTACAGTGGCTCGCCCCCGTTGCTCCAGCGGAAGGGCGGCATGCGGAAAACATTTCCAGCATGGCGCATTCGATTTTGCTAAAAAACGGTTTTGAACCGGCCCTTTCTTTCACTCTCTTAACCGAGCGGGCCATGGTCTGTGTCATCGCGCTCACTTACGACCGGGAGATCCCAGGGGAAGACGACCGCGCGAGCGCCTGCTTTCAGGAGTTGACCACAGCGCTGACGGCGGGCGGCTACATGCCGTACCGACTAGGAATCCAATCCATGGATCTCGCGGCTCTAAATGGTCCGCGTGCGGCTTTGATCCGGGCCTTGAAATCGGAGTTCGATCCGGCGAATATTCTTGCTCCGGGCAGGTACGGACCCGCCTGAACCGCAGGGCGACGGCTCACAACCGTTCGCGCCCTGCCAGATTCAGAACAATCCTAGAACCGTCAAGCTCGAGCGTGATCACTTACTGGGCTCGACTCCGTCCCAGCATCTTCCAGGCGGTACTGTTTGAGCTTCGCGTGCAGCGTTTTCGCGCTGATTCCCAAAGTCTCCGCGGCGCGGGTCTTGTTGTTTCCGGTTTGCTTGAGGGTCGCCTCCAGCAGTACTCGCTCCGCTTCTTCTATCTTCATTCCGACACGGATTTCCAACCCGTCTTGATCCATGTTGGGACCTCCCTGTGGCCGCTGCGCTTGAGGACATTTACATCCAGGCAGCAATGGGCCTTCAACAGCGAGGATCACCGCGCGCTCAATAGTGTTTCCTAACTGCCAAATGGATCAGCGGCTTCCGTCCTTGCAGGAAGAAAACTCGTAGTACGGACGCGCCCAAGGTCGTTACAAATAGTTCGAGTTGGAAACAAACTGGCCGTTGGCTCCCTCTCATCCGTAGGGATGGAACGAGAAGAAAAGTTTCACCCGCGCACGTTTTTCCATACATATCCCCCGGGGGCCCGGAATCTCTCGGGCTAAGTGCGTATAGACATTGATCATACGGTGGCTATTGACATGCAGATATACCGCAGATAGGGCCACGGAAAGAGAGCTAGAAGATTATGCGTGGATGGATTATTTTATACGCTTTACTTGGTGCGATTAGTTTGAGTGCTGCGCCGCTTGGTTTCGATTCGACGGGCGTCAAGAGTCTAGGCGCCGTTGCTTGCGTGTTGGCTACTTTGAGCGTGTTGACCGGCGCGATACGCGGACGAGCGTAACGCGGTGCCGAGGCCATCGGAAGGCCAGCGGCTGGCGATTGCATTCTTTGCGGGCGACGCACCGCAAGCCGATGCGGCCTATGAAACCTTGCGCCGGCGCCACCACTTGGTCGAGCGCCTCTCCCAATCTTCTCCGGAGCGCGTGGCGAAACGGAGCCCCTACGCGCATCTTCGTCTGCCGGATGAATCGCTTCTAGCCGCTTGGATCAACGTTTCCGACCTCGCAGCAACTATAGACACGCTGCAGACCGCCGGGGCTCGGTCGATTTTCCTGACAGCCGGTGGATTGCCCGCGCTGGAATCTCAAGATTGCCTCCAATTCGGCAGCACCCTGGTGCGGACGCACGATATTCACCGCAGCATCGACCAGCTGCAAGCCAGTGTTCAGCGCGCCCGCGAGTATTTGGTGGAAAGCGTGCGCCTTGGCCACCTGGCGTCGCCAGCGGCCCAATGGATACTGGATAACGCGTACCTCATCTCTTTGACTTTGGGTGAATTGCGCAAAGAACTTCCGGTGGCGTTCAAAAGTCTGCCGGTGACTGAGGTAAACGCGCTCAAGCACTTGGCTACCCAGTTAGTCACCGAAAGTGGCGCGCGCATCAATGAAGAACGGCTGCGAGAGTTTCTGGACGATATTCAACGCGCCGCGGAGCTGAATAGCATTCAGCTTTGGTCTTTTCCGTTGCTTCTTCGCACCGCCCTCATTGAACAGTTAACCGGGCTGGCGTGTCGATCCAACCGCGTACAGCAGTTGCGCGAAGTTGCCTTCCTGTGGGCTGACCGGCTAGCCCTCAGCTCCGTCCAAGGTCCGGAAGTTCTAGAACAAATGGTGGCCCGCCTGCAAGCAGAACCCTTTGCGAACGAGCGCAGTTTTGCAGTCGCCTTAACCGAACAACTGCAGGATCAGGAACAAGCGCTGCAAGTGGTGCATTCCTGGACCGAACGCCAATTTGGCGCGTCGCTCGAAGAGCTCGTCCGGGCTGAACATGAGCGCGAGGCGGCGGACTCATTGCTCGCCTCCAACGCCTTCAACAGCCTGAAGGCTCTGAGCCAGATCGATTTTAAGAATGTCTTCGAAGCGGTCAGCCGAGCCGAGGCGATCCTGCAGAAGGATCCGGCCGGTGTCTACCCGCAAAGCGATTTCGCGACACGGGACCACTGCCGTCAAATCGTGGCACGCATTGCGCGCCAAGCTGGAAAGGCGGAATCCGAAGTGGCCTGGCACGCGCTGGAGATGGTCCGGCTGGATGGCCGGGCACCCACCAACGACGTTCTCTTCTATCTGATTGCCGGCGGCGTGGAGACGCTGGAACTTGCTGTGGGTGCGCGAATCCAAATGCGCCAGAGGATACTGCGCAGCCTCCGCCGCCACGCTGCGGGCGTTTATCTGGGTTCCATCGGATTGCTGACCGCCTGTTTCCTCGCAGTGGTTCTGAAAGTGGCTTGGGACGCCGGAATTCAGCAGCCATTCCTGTTGGGCGTGCTGGGAACGTTAACCGCATTTCCTCTGAGCGAGCTTGTGACGCAAATGGTCCACTCGCTGCTGATCAATACGTTTCCGCCGGAATCTTTGCCGAAGATGGATTTCAAACGCGGCATACCGGAGGACGCCGCGACGCTGATCGTAGTTCCCATCATGCTCTCCAGCGCCGAGGCAGTGCGCCGCGAGGCGGAGAAATTGGAAATTCGATACCTCGCCAATCGGCATCAGAACCTGAGTTTTTCGCTGCTCTCCGATTACCAGGACGCCGCGGAACCGGCGCTGCCCTCCGACCAACCGCTACTGAAAGAAGCCAAGCAGGCGATCGCCGACTTGAACCGCAAGTACGGGGACGCGAAGTTCCTTTTGTTCCACCGGCCGCGAACCTGGAGCCCGACCGAGCAGCTTTTTATTGGGCGTGAGCGCAAACGTGGAAAGATCGAAGAGCTCTGTGCCCTGCTGTGCGGACATGGAGATCCAGGACTTTGCGTGGAAGGCTCACTGCCGCAAACCGTTCGCTACCTGATCACGCTGGACGCCGATACTCAGGTTCCACCCGGGACGGCATTGCGCCTGATCGAGACCATCGCTCACCCGTTGAACCGTGTGGAGATAAATCCCAAAACCCGCGTGCGGGAGAGCGGATTTACAATCATCCAGCCGCGCGTCAGCATCGCACTGCCGGGCGCCAACGCCACCCGCTTCACGCGCGTTTTTTCCGACACCCAAGGTACCGACCCCTATTGCACCGTTGTATCCGATGCCCAACAAGACCTCTTCTTAGAAGGAATCTTTCATGGCAAGGCGATTATTGACGTTCCCGCTTTCGATCGCATTCTGCGGGACCGCTTTCCCGTGGAAACGATCCTCAGTCACGATCTGATTGAAGGGGCTTACGTCGGCGTCGGATTTGCCTCGGATATTAACCTGCTGGAAAATGTTCCGTTAGACTATCCCGGTTACGCCAAACGCCAACATCGTTGGATCCGTGGTGACTGGCAGATTGCAGTCTGGGCTACTCTGCGTGTCCCCGGACCCGACGGCAGTCCCACGTCCAATCCCTTATCCCTGCTCAACCGCTGGAGGATCTTTGACAACCTCCGCCGCAGCCTGGTCCCGATTGCGTCGCTGCTGCTGGTCGGGTTCGGCTGGTTCTTTTCTGTTGCTCCCGCGGTATGGAGCATCGTACTGGCCTTAACCGTGGGGATTCCCGCGGTGGTCCCAATACTCGACCGGTGGACTCGCCACATCGAGGGCAGCGTGCACGGCTGGCAGGGCGCGGTCGAGGATTTAGAGCGCGCCGCGACCATGGTCGCGTTCCTGCCGCATCAAGCCTGGCTCTCGGTCGACGCCATTGTGCGAGCCTGCCATCGCCGCGTCGTTAGTAAGCGCAGTCTGCTGGAATGGCAGACATCCGACACCGGCGACACGCAACGTTCGGTGAACCTGGAATCGACATTGCGGCAAATGCTGATCATCGCGGGCGCGGCTACGGTGGCCCTCGTGGTGATGACGGCAAAAGGCTTTGTGGCTCCGGCTGTCGCCTACCTGTGCGTTTGGATCGGAGCTCCCTGGCTCATGCGCTGGCTGGGCGGCAGCGGTCCCGCATCGTGGAGTGAGCCGTTAGGCCGCAGCGAACTCTCGTACTTACGGGCAGTGGCGCGCCGTACGTGGCGTTTTTTTGACGATCTGGTGGGGGACCGAAGCCATTGGTTGCCGCCCGATAATTCGCAATTAGCGCTGCGCGTGGAAGTAGCCAACCGGACATCGCCCACAAATATCGGCCTGTGGCTGAATTCCGCGATGGCGGCCCAGGATCTGGGATTCCTTACCAGCGATGACTTCGTGCAACGCTGTTCAGCCACCATGGAGACGCTGAAGCAGCTACAGCGCTATGAGGGCCACCTGCTGAACTGGTATGACACGGATACCCTGCAACCGCTGCTGCCGCAATACGTCTCCACCGTGGACAGCGGCAACCTGATCGCAAGTTTGTGGGTTACCGCACAGGCCTGCCGCGAGTGTGTAAAGGTTCCCATCGTCGGCCCCATGGCTCTCTCCGGACTAGGCGTCACGGTGGGTATATTGCGCGAGTCCGCCGGCAATGATCCCTCGCTGGCCGTGCCGCTACAAGGACTACTGCAGACGGCGCGCAGCCAGGTGGATGGCATTGAACGCATTGGACAACTACGCTTACTTTCGTTCCATAGCGGGCAACTGAAAGCCATGAAACGATGGTCTCCGCTGCCCGGTGACGAGATGACCTATTGGGCGCTGAAGCTAGCCTCCGAGTTGGATTCCTGGAGTGCTGCCATTGACCTCTACCTATCCTGGATGGAGCTTCTCAGTGGACCTTCCGACGAGATGGTGCGTTCCTTAGGCGAACCGGCGGTGGAGTTGCGGCGGCAGGCATTAAAGTCGATTCCCTCACTGCAGGAATTGTCCGCGGGCTCCCTGAAGCCGGTTGCCGCACTGCTGGCTTGGCGCGGCCGCCAGGAACTCCGTCCGGAGGTTGCCGACTGGCTCGAAACCGTGAATCGTGAATACCGCAAGGCCCAGGAGGCCGCACAAGCGCTGATCCAAAAACTGGAGTCCCTGGCGCTGCAGGCAAGCCAGTTCGCCGACGGGATTGACATGGGTTTCTTGTACGACTCGGGCCGCCGTTTGTTTGGCATCGGTTATGCCGTGGGAAACCCCGTGACCTTTGCCAGCCATTATGATTTGCTGGCCAGTGAATGCAGGTTGGCAAGCTTGGTGTCGATTGCAAAGGGCGATATCCCGATTGAGCACTGGTTTGTTCTAGGACGCCCCCGCGTGTCCACTCCCACGCGCAAGGCGTTGCTTTCCTGGAGCGGCACGATGTTCGAATACCTGATGCCGCTGCTATTTACCGAAGCATTTGAAAATACCCTACTGGCGCATGCTTGCGACGAGGCGGTGGAGGCGCAAATCGTCTATGGCGTTCAAAACGGTTTGCCGTGGGGCAATTCGGAAGCCGCTTACAGCGCTCTGGATGGAAACAAGATTTATCAGTATCGTGCTTTCGGCGTGCCAGCCCTGGCGTTGAATCCTAACGCCGATCCTGGTCCCGTCGTCACTCCCTACGCGACCGTGCTGGCGCTGATGGTGCGGCCTCAGGAGGCTTGCGAGAATCTCCACCGTTTGGAATCCGCCGGGCTGGCCGGCGCCATGGGCTTCTATGAATCCATCGATTACACCAGGCTCCACCGCGCAGGCGACGACAAACCTGGCGTGCCTATCTTCGCTTATATGGCTCACCACCAGGGCATGAGCCTGGTGGCGCTGAACAACACGCTGAATAAAAACGTCGTACGCCGAAGGTTCCATGCGGATCTTCGGGTGCGGGCCGTGGAGTCGCTGTTGTTTGAGCGGGTGCCCATTGCCCGTGTGGAAGCCCGGGAGATCCCGCGGCCGCGCGTAGCCATCGAGTCCGTCGCCGCCCAGCAGCGCCGTTGGACCAAACGAACCGTGCTGCCGCGGGTTCACTTGAATTCCAATGGCCGTTATTCCCTGATGGTCACCAACAGTGGCGGCGGCTATAGCCGCTGGAAGGGCTTCGATATCACGCGTTGGCGGTCCGATGCCGTGCAGGATCGTTCCGGGTTCCTCGTTTGGATCAAGGATCTCCGTTCGGGGTTGCTCTGGTCCCCCGCAGCTGAGCCGGCTGGGGATGTAGGCGAAAGCTCCGTTACATTCGCTTCGGACCGCGCTGAATTCTCGCGGCGCATACAAGATCTGGAAACCAAAGTGGAGGTAGCTGTGGCGACCGATGACGACGCGGAAGTGCGGCGTCTCACCATTAGCAACCGGTCCCTTCGTTCCCGCACCATTGAATTAACTACCTATGCCGAACTTGCCTTAGCCCCACACGCGGCTGACTGTGCGCATCCTGCATTTTCAAAAATGTTCGTCGAAACAGAACTCTTTGAAGAAGGGGTATTGATCGCGCACCGGCGAACTCGCTCTCCAGAGGACCCACCCATTTGGGTGGCCACGCTGATGATCGGCTTCGAAGGAACCGTGGAATTCGAGACCGACCGCCGCCGGTTTGTAGGACGCGGCCAAAACGTCAATCAGCCGGTTGCGCTCAGCACGCGACTCGGCGGCACCACCGGCGCCGTGTTAGACCCCATCTTCAGTCTCCGCAACCGCCTGACACTGGAGCCGCGCGATCAACGCGTCATTTCGTTCATAACGATCGCCGCCCAGTCGCGAGAGGATCTGATTAGCGGAATTCGCAAGTATCAGCGGCCTGACGCGGTTTCGCACGCCTTTGAAATGATTTGGACGCGCGCCCAACTTGAGTTTCGCTTCTTAAGGATTGGACCTCAGGCGGCCCACCGTTTCCAGGATCTGGCAGGCTTTGTGCTCTACCCCAGCGCGCGTCTGCGGCCACGGTCCGAAAAGTTGGAGCTGAATCGCCTGAGTCAGAGCGCGCTGTGGAAGTATGGGATCTCCGGAGATCTACCGATCCTTGTCGTCACAGTCGCGGACGACCAGGGAGAAGCCCTTGTGCGCGAGGTGCTGCTGGCGCATTCCTACTGGCGCATGCTCGGCTTAGACGTGGATTTAGTAATTCTGAATCGCGAAGCGGCCAGCTATGATGCGCCCTTGCGCAAAAACCTGGATAGAATGCTACACGCTCATCGCGGGTCGCAAACCGTAGAGCGTGCGGGCAACGTCTATGTTTTGGACTGGCAGTCGTTGCCTCCACAGGATCAAGGGCTGCTGCTATCCGTCGCCCGCGTGGTTCTGGGTGGGCACTTGGGCCCCCTGCAACAACAGTTACTGTCTCCCGTTGAAACGGCGGAAGACCCGGCTGCCTTTGCAAAGGTGGCGTGGCTGGGTGAACCCGCCATCGATGAAACGCCCGCTTTGAGTGGCCCCGAAGTCGTCTATGGGAATGGCCTGGGCGGGTTCACGCAAGAGGGCCGCGAATATGTGGTGGACCTCAAGGACAATCAACAAACGCCGGCTCCGTGGGCCAACGTAATCGCGAACGAACACTTCGGCACCGTGGTCACGGAAAGCGGCCTGGGATTCACGTGGAATCGCAATAGTCAGATGAATCGCCTGACGCCGTGGCACAACGATCCCGTTTCCGATCCTCAGGGAGAAGCAGTTTACCTTCGGGATGAGGACACGGGGGGCGTTTGGACGCCCACGCCACTTCCGATTCGCGAGGGCTCCCCTTATCGAATTCGTCACGGCCAGGGCCATTCATCCTACGAGCACCACAGCCGTGGACTCCGGCAACGCCTTACCGTCTTCGCCGCGCTGCAGGACCCGGTGAAGATCATGATTCTGCGCTTGACCAACGATTCCAAGCGTCCCCGGCGCCTGACGGCTACCTATTATGCGGAGTGGGTGCTGGGTTCCATCCGGGAGCAAAGCCAGGTTCACGTCACCACGAAGTGCAACGCCCAAGCCGGCGTTATGTTCGCGCGCCAGTCTTGGAGTGAAGCGTTTTCGAGTCTGGTAGCGTTCGCGGCTTCGAGTCCCAAAGCTGCCTTTTTCAGCGGAGACCGCGGCGCATTCTTCGGACGCGCCGATGCCGCCGAGACACCCGCCGGTCTGACGCGGCAGCATCTGGACAATCGTTGCGGCGCGGGTCTCGACCCATGTTCCGCGCTCCAGGTCGAAATTGAAATCGAGCCGGGAGGATCTTGCGAGGTTGTTTTCCTTTTAGGTCAAGCGGAATCGGAAGCCGAGGGATTGGAGATCGTAAGGCGTTTCTCCGAAGCATCCGCCGCGCACAAGGAATTACAGCTGGTGATGGATTCGTGGGGTCGCAGACTGGACGCCATCCAGGTCACTACTCCTTGTCCCACCGCCGATATTCTCCTCAACCATTGGCTGCTCTACCAGTCGCTGGGCTGCCGCATTTGGGCTCGGTCCGCCATCTACCAGTCGGGCGGAGCCATCGGTTTTCGGGATCAACTGCAGGATTGCCTGGCCCTCATCTACTCCTCTCCAGAGATGACGCGAGCTCATATTTTGCGCGCCGCGGCGCGGCAATTTACGGAAGGCGATGTCCAGCACTGGTGGCACGCCGAAACCGGCATGGGCGTGAGAACACGCTGCTCCGACGATTTGTTGTGGCTGCCCTGGGCGGTCGCACGGTATGTCGAGGTCACCGGCGATGCCGGAATTCTCGACGAACCGGTCCCGTTTCTGGAAGGACCCGCGTTGGAAGAACACGAGCACGAGAAGATGTTCACGCCGGTAATCTCCGCCCAGATAGCGCCGCTCCGCGACCATTGCGTGCGCGCCATCGAACACGGCAGCAGCTTTGGAGTACACGGACTGCCGTTGATCGGCAATGGCGATTGGAACGACGGTTTAAATCGGGTGGGCATAGAGGGGCGCGGGGAGAGCGTGTGGTTGGCTTGGTTCCTGGTATCCGTGCTGGATGCCTGGATCAGACTCATGGAACAGCGCGACGCGGCACTCGCAAAGCTTTGGCGCAATCGGGCACGCGCGCTGAGCGCGGCCGTCGAAACCAATGCGTGGGACGGCGATTGGTACTTGCGTGGCTATTTCGACGACGGAACGCCGCTGGGTTCCCGTCACAACACGGAGGCGCAGATCGACTCCCTACCGCAATCCTGGGCCGTGTTGTCGGGCCGCGGAACCCCGGATCACGCCGCTAAAGGCATGGCGTCGGCTCGCGAGAGACTCGTACGCCCGAATGACGGCTTGGTGCTGCTCTTCACACCCCCGTTCAACTCCCAGAAGCCGCATCCCGGCTACATCATGGGCTATCCTCCCGGGACGCGTGAGAATGGCGGTCAATATACGCATGCGGCACTTTGGCTCGCCCAGGCGTTTGCCCGTCAAGGCGATGGTTCGTCAGCCGTCGACTTGCTGCAGTTGATCAACCCGGTGGAACGCACCGCGACACCCGCGCTGGTCGCACAATACCGGGGCGAACCCTTCGCCGTTGCCGCGGATGTTTCGTCGTCTCCCAATCGTCCCGGCGCCGCTGGCTGGACGTGGTATACGGGATCCTCCGGCTGGATGTATCGCGTCTGGATCGAGGACGTATTGGGCTTCTGCCTGCGCGGGCAGATACTCTCCATTAAACCGGCCATCCCGGATCACTGGCCAGGATTCCATATCCGCTACCGTGTGGGTGCCGCCTCCTGGGACATCCAAGTGGACCGAGCGTCGCCAGGACGCGTGTGCTGGGGGGAATGCGATGGTATCGCACTAGACGATTGTTCGTTCCGGGTCAAAGACGACGGACAGGAACACCACGTCCAAATCTGGATAGGTTCGGAGGAGCAACGGTCGCATGCGTCCAGAGTCGTCCACGCCCCTCAAGAGGTTCAACAAACCTGACCGGCGGCACTACGGGTAAAATGGACGTAATGCCGTCTCTCCGCCACGATTGGACCCTGCCCGAGATCGAAGCCATTTACACCTCGCCGTTGACGGAACTGGTATTTCGCTCCGCCACGGTGCACCGCCAGCATCATTCCCCCAACGAAGTGCAGGGCTGCATGCTGCTCAGCATCAAAACCGGCGGGTGTCCCGAGGACTGCGGCTATTGCCCGCAATCGGCGCGCTACCACACCGGCGTCGAACGCCAGGAATTGCTGTCGGTCGAGGATACACTGACCGCGGCCCGCAGCGCACGCGACCAGGGAGCTACGCGTTTTTGCATGGGTGCGGCATGGCGCGACGTCCCCAAGGATGGGCGCTTTCATCAGGTGCTGGACATGGTGCGCGGCGTCCGCGAATTGGGCATGGAAGCCTGCTGCACTTTGGGCATGTTGAACCAGGAGCAAGCGGCTGCGCTGAGTGAGGCCGGCTTAAGCGCCTACAACCATAACCTGGACACGTCCCCGGAATTCTACGGCTCCATCATCACCACGCGCACTTACCAGGAACGCCTGGACACTCTGGCGCACGTCCGCCGCGCGGGAATCACCGTCTGCTCGGGCGGCATCATCGGCATGGGCGAAAGCCGTCTGCAGCGCTATGGCTTGTTGCGCGAGCTGTCCAACTTGAATCCTCATCCGGAGAGCGTGCCGGTGAATCTGCTGGTGCCTGTCGAAGGCACGCCTCTGGCTGATCGGCCGGCGGAAGATCCACTCGAACTGGTAAGGATGATCGCGACCGCGCGCATTCTGATGCCGCAATCGACGGTCCGGCTCAGCGCGGGCCGGCTGTCGCTTTCCGATGAAGCACAAGCTCTTTGCTTCCTGGCGGGCGCAAATTCGGTGTTCCTGGGTGAGAAACTGTTGACCACGCCGAATCCTGAGTCGGATATCGATCAAGTTCTGTTCGCGAAGCTCGGCGTGAAACTGCGGGCCGCGGAGGCGCCTCAGCCCGTAAGCGCGTATGCCGGAGATTAATCGGCTGGAGCAAAAGATCCGCGCTCATATGGCGGATCTGGAACGCGACGGTCTGCGCCGAACGCTCCGCCCTCCAACAGGAATCGATCTTTCATCGAACGACTATCTAGGTCTGGCCAGCCATCCCGCCGTGAAACAACGCATGGTCGAAGCCGTGCAGGAATTCGGTTGCGGCAGCACCGGCTCGCGTCTACTGCGCGGGGATCGCCCATGCTTCACGGCCGTGGAAGCAAAATTCGCGCGCTTCAAAGGAGCTCAGCGCGCGTTGTACTTCTCCAGCGGCTACCTGGCAAATCTGGCCGTGCTCACTACGTTTCCGGAGTCCAGTGACACAGTCTTCTCCGACGAACTCAATCACGCCAGCTTGATTGACGGAGTCCGCTTGTCACGAGCCACGCGCCAGATCTATCCTCACCTCGTCCCGCCTGCGTCGGCGCGCGATCATTTTCTAGTCACGGAATCGCTCTTTAGTATGGATGGCGATATCGCTCCCCTTCACGATCTGGCTGCGACAGGGGCAATCTTGATCGTCGATGAAGCCCACGCCGTCGGCATCTACGGCGCAGCCGGATCAGGGCTGTTGGAAGAAGCCGGCGTCACGGCGTTTCTCTCGATTAATCCGTGCGGCAAAGCGTTAGGTGTAGCCGGAGCCTTCGTGGCTGGTCCGGAATGGGCCATCGAGTACATGATCCAGCGTGCGCGACCGTTTATTTTTTCCACCGCTCCCCCGCCCGCCGTCGCCGCCGCACTGGACGCTAGCTTAGACATCATCGTGGCCGAGCCTCAACGACGTGCTCGCCTGCGGACGTTAGCCAGATACCTGCGCGCGAAACTCGGATTGCCGGGCGATTCACCCATCATCCCCATAATCGCCGGCGACAATGATCGCTCCGTCGCTCTAGCCGCGGAACTGCAATCGGAAGGCTTCGACGTGCGCGCCATTCGTCCGCCGACCGTCCCTGTGGGAACCGCACGCCTGAGAATTTCGGTGAACGTGAATCTCACCGAAGAAATATTGGATCGCTTTGTCACATGCCTGGAGAAAGCGCGATGCACGGCGTTTTCGTAACCGGGACCGACACGGGCGTTGGAAAAACCATCGTTTCAGCCGCACTAGCGGCTGCGCGCGGCGCGGGATATTGGAAGCCGATCCAAACCGGTAGTGATGACGACACGGGAACGGTGGCGCAACTGGCAGGCTGTCCGGTATGGGCCAAAGGCATCCGCCTGCCTGACCCTGTGTCCCCTCACCTCGCCGCGCAGCGTGCCGGCATCCGAATCGATCTTGGCGAACTAATGGCCATGTGCCCAACCCTGGAGGCAGAGTGGCTGGACGCGGAGTGGATTGTAGAGGGCGCTGGAGGCGTCCTGGTGCCCATCAACGAATCCGAAACCATGCTCGATGTAATGGCGGCTCTATCCCTGCCCGTGATCGTGGCCGCGCGCGCCACCTTGGGTACCATCAATCACACACTGCTAACACTGGCCGCCATCCGCGACCGTGGCCTGTCCATCGAGCAGGTAGTGATGGTAGGGGACCAGAATCCAGACAATCGAAAGGCAATCGAACACTATGGCGGAGTGCAAGTGAAAGAACTTCCCTGGCTGAATCCACTGAACCCCGAAACGCTCCGCAGGCACCCGTTGTGAGCCTCAGTGACCGGGACCGCGCAGTTGTATGGCATCCGTACACCCAAATGCGGACGGCCCCTGCCCCACTCGCCATCGAACGCGGCGAAGGAGTCTATCTCTACACGGAAGACGGCCGTAAAATCCTGGACGGGATATCGTCGTGGTGGGTCAACATCCATGGCCATTCCCATCCCAAACTGAATGCCGCGCTGGCGGCCCAGGCGCAACAAGTGGAGCACGTGATTTTCGCCGGAGCTACGCATCGTCCCGCCGTCGAACTAGCGGAGAAGCTCCTCGCGGTCCTGCCCCCTGGACTTTCCCGCGTCTTCTATTCCGATAACGGATCCACCGCCGTTGAAGTCGCTCTGAAGATGGCCTGGCAATACTGGCGAAATCGCGGCGAAAGGCGAAGTACGTTCGTCGCCCTGGAGAATGCTTACCACGGCGATACCGTCGGAGCGATGTCGGCCAGCGCATCCTCCATCTTCACCAGCGCCTTTGAACCGCTCTTATTCCCCGTCGAACGTTTCGATAGGCTGGAAAGCCTGGAAGAACTCCTGCGAGTATCCAGTGACAGCGTCGCGGCCGTATTGCTGGAGCCAATGCTGCAAGGCGCCGGAGGCATGATTGTTTGGCCGGCGGAGTTCGTTGCTCGCGTTCGCCTGCTGTGCGACCGCTATGGCACGCTGCTGATCGCCGACGAAGTATTGACCGGCTTCGGCCGTACCGGGAAGCTTTTCGCCTGCGGCCATGCCGGCATCACGCCCGATATCATCTGTCTTTCCAAAGCCCTCACCGGGGGCTACATGCCGCTGGGCGCAACCGTGGCGACAGAAGCAATTTACGAAGCATTCTTGAGCGACGATCGCGGCAAGGCATTTTTTCACGGACACTCCTACACGGGAAATCCGTTGGCCTGCGCCGTCGCCTTGGCGAGTTTGCGATTGTTCGAGGAAGAACCAATATTGCAAAACGTAGCCCGCATCGAGGAGCAAATGCGCGCGGGCCTCGATCCACTGCGGCCACTCAGACATGTGAAGAACGTGCGCGTCATCGGCGGCGTTGGCGTGGTCGAGCTGCGTTCGGATGATAGCGGCTACCTCGATCAACGGGGCCCGCGTCTCGCGGCGGAATTCCTGCGCCGTGGCTTGTTGCTGCGCCCCTTGGGAAATGTGGTGTACTTCATGCCTCCTTACGTAATTTCCGAATCCGAGACCGCCTGGGCTCTGGAACAGATTCGTGAGGTTTTGAGCGGTGATACACTCTGAGGCTATGAAGACCCTCTGCGCATTCGTTCTAATGAGCGGACTCGTTCTGGCGCAGACCGCAAAACCATCCCTCGAAGCACGCGTGCAGCGCCTCGAAGACATGGAAGCAATCCGGACGCTCTTGCTGGATTACGGCCGTACGCTGGACGCGCGGGACCTGAAGGCGTACTCCGAGCTTTTCACCAAGGACGGAGAATGGATCGGCGGCTTTGGCAGTGTCAAAGGCCGTCCCGAATTGCTCGCCTTCATGCAAAAGAACATGGGACCCGGGCAGAACACCGGCAAAACATATCACCTGCTAACCAATTTCTTCATCAACGTGACCGGCGACACGGCTACTGCGGTATCCCGCTGGTCTTACGTAGTGGGCAATGGGGATAAAAAGCCGCAACTGGAGCATAGCGGCCGTTACGAGGATGTTATCGTGCGCGAGGATGGGCGCTGGAAGTTCAGGAAGCGAGTAGTTTTTAACGACCTGCCGCCTGTCGAACAGCCCGGACGGTAGAATAAAATCATGACCCGTATGTTATCGCTGAGCTTGATTCTGTTGGCCTTTGCCAATGGGGCTGGCGCACAGCAGGCCCAGCCGGCGGATCCTATTCAGGCCGCGCTGAATCGCAAGGACTTCACCACTGCCGTCAACCTTCTGCGTCCATTATCGGATGGCGGGGACCCGCAGGCGCAGGCTCTTTTGGGTCAGTTGTACGCCGCGGGACAGGGCGCGAAACAGAATTTTCCCGAGGCTCTGAATTTGTGGCGCAAAGCCGCGAGTCAGAACTACGGTCCCGCCCAATACAACCTGGGCTTGGCCTACGCCACCGGACGCGGCGTGAAGCGGGATTATACGGAAGCTGCCAAATGGATCCGCAGTGCGGCCGATCAGAACATCCCGGAAGCGCAGCGTGACATCGCCCTCATGTATCACGAAGGCCAAGGTGTTACCCGCAGCTACGGCTCGGCGATGGACTACTATCGCAAAGCGGCGCAACAGGGCGTACCGGAAGCACACTTCGCGTTGGGGTCCATGTATGCAGGCGGCCAAGGAGTAAAGCAGGATTACGCGGAGGCCGCAACGTGGTATCGCAAAGCCGCGGAGGTGGGTTTACCGGAGGCGCAATATAACCTGGGAGCCATGTACGCCAATGGGCAAGGCCTGCCGAAAGATACCGGGCAGGCGGTGACGTGGTGGACCAAGGCGGCCGACAAAGGGCATCCCGATGCGCAGATGAATCTCGGCATCCTGTATTTGAGTGGCAACGGCATAGCCAAGGATCCCGGCCAGGCTTTGAACTACCTCAAGAAGGCCAATGCCCAGAAGATTCCAGAGGCACTGCAGGGAATTCGCTCCATGGCGGAGGGCGGTTATGGACCGGCCAGGGTGGAGATGGGCTTGGCTTACGAAAGCGGACGGGGCGTGCCTAAGCTGGAAGCGGAAGCCGTCTCGTGGTATCGCGAAGCCGCCGAGCAGGGCAACGCGGCGGGGCAATACAATCTGGGGCGCATGTACGCTGCCGGCAAGGGCGTTCCCCAGAACACTGTCGAAGCCAACGCCTGGTTTGAGAAGGCGGCCAAGCAGGGTCACTCGCAAGCCAAGGCTCAGTTGAAACGCTAAGTTTCAGCAATACAACATAGTTCTTGCTCCGAAAGTAAGCCCTCTCAGGGCCGGCTTCTCTCTGTCCGCGCACACTAGCGGCTGAGAACGAGGCCGATGAGTTTTAATCTTCCCCAAACCCCAACCCTGGAAGCAGTTTCTACACACGATGAAAAAGCGCTGGCGCAGAATTTGCAGGCTCGCGTCGCGGAGGCGGTCGAACAAACGCGCTGCCTCGCCCACGTGGCCGCGGCTCTGACGGAGCAAACCATGGCGGCGGAACGTCTGGCGCGCCTTCGAATCGCGGAACGCGCCCTGAATCACGACGCCAAACAAGCCCGCCAACAACTCGATCAAACCGGCCAAGCCGCGCTGGACATGCTGGTGGAGGCTGCGGCCTCCGGCGCCTCGCCTGATTGGAGCACATCGGCAGAGGTAGCTTCGCTGGAAGCACGCATTCGTTTTACCGGCCGCGCCATTGAACGTCTCACGGAACATCTAATCCCCTTGGCCCATATCGCCAGCCTGCGTGAGGAATCGCACGCGTTCATGGCGCAGGCGCGCGCTCTGGAGGCTCTGGCGCAGGAACGCGCCGAGAAAGTCCTGGGGCAGATTCGCGAGGCCGTCAGCGGTGAGATGATTCTGCCCGTGGATATGTCCAAGGGCGTTGCCGGTGCCCTACTGACACAAAGCCGGGCGTGGAAAGAAAAAGCCGTGAAGCTCTCAGAAGAAGCCGACGGCTTGCAGCGAGCGTATCAGGATCGGGCATAAACACATGGACCATCAAGAGGAATTAGAAATGTTGACGCGCGAATTAGATCGCGAGAACGTACCTGTCATGGAAGACATCCGCCCCAACATGACGGAGACAGTCCGGCAGAGAGCGCTCGACGAAATCATGCGCGTGCTGCGAGGCGAACAATGAGCCGGGACATCCGGCAGTATTGGAAGGAAGTCCGGGCATTGGAAAACCGTCTGCCGGAATTCATCTTCTTAGTCGCTACCGATGGGGATGTCCCCGGTTTCGTGACCGAGGCAGCCGCGGGAGTCGCCGCTAGACTGCTCTATGCAAAAACTCACCGCGCGGCTACAGAAGAAGAGATCTCCGCGCATCAGCTTGGCGCAGAGCAGGCAGTACGCGATGCGAAGAAGGAGCGCATGCGTCTCTCGGGCGCCGCAATGGTAGTAGTGGACCCGGCTACGTCCGAGCCATCTCCACGGCGTCGGCGTTGAAGCTGTATCCAAACCCGCGTACGCTGCGGATGTAAGCTGTCCCCCCGGCAGTTTCAATCTTCTGCCGCAGTCTCAGGATGTACACGTCCACCGTGCGATCCGTAACTGCGCGGTCATGACCCCAAACCGCATCCAGAAGCTGCTCGCGGCTAAACACAATTCCCGGCCGTCCCATCAGGAATTCCAACAACCGGAATTCGGTGGCCGTGAGCGCTACCTCGTGCCCCGCCAGGCGCACTTGGCAGCGAGTTCCGTCCACTTCCAGATCGTGAGCCTTCAGCAGCTTGGGAGCGGCAGTCTGGCCGCGGAAATGAATTTTGATCCGGGCCACCAATTCGCGCACGAAGAACGGTTTCACTATATAGTCGTTGGCGCCCAACTCCAGCCCGACGATGCGATCCGTTTCCGAGGCCCGCGCAGTCAGGAAAATGATGGGCAGGTGAGAAAGTTCCGGATGGGCGCGAATCCGTTTGCAAATGTCCAGCCCATCGGAATCGGGCAGCATAATGTCCAGCAAAACCAGATCCGGTTTCTCCCGGCGGCACAATTCAATCGCGCCTTTCCCAGTTTGCGAGCCGGCGAAAAGGAAGCCTTCCTTCTCAAGGTTGTACTGAATCAGCGAGTAAAGGTCCGCGTCGTCCTCGATGAGCAGTATCTTCTTCATGGGGTCTCTGATCACAGAGTAACCGACAAACCATTACAACAGTATTACGGCGCCGTTAACTCCTGCTGAATGGCCCCCGATTCGGAAATTCCCAGGTCCTGGACCGGGAGGGTGAAATAGAAGATAGACCCTTTATTTAGAGTACTTTCCACGCGGACGTCTCCACCCTGGGCGCGAGCCAAATGTTTAACAATAGCCAACCCCAGACCCGTGCCGCCAAGGGTGCGGGAGCGGGCTTTGTCTACCCGGTAAAAGCGCTCGAAAAGCCTCGTCAAGTCCTCTTTTGGAATTCCCGTCCCTGCGTCCCGCACGTAGAATTCGACCCGCTCGGCATCTTCCATGGCGCGGGCGCCCACCGTGACGGTGCCGTGATCGGGCGTATATTTGATGGCATTGTCGAGCAGATTCGTGAGGATCTGATGGACCGCTTCGGCGTCCGCGAATACTTCGGCTCCTTGCCCCGGCAGTTCCACATTCAGCGCAATGCCGCGCCGCTCGGCAATGGGACGCATGGAGTCGATGTTGTCCGAGAGCAGCCGATCCACCGAATACGCCGCAAACTTGAATTTCTGCTGCCCCAGCTCGATGCGAGACAGCACCAACAGATCCGCCGTCAGGCGCGTGAGCCGCTCCGTGTTCAGGCGAATGATATTCAGGAATTTGACGGCATTGGCCGGCTCATTTACGGCGCCGTCCAATAGAGTTTCTGTGTAGCCCTGAATGGAAGCCAAAGGCGTCCGCAATTCGTGCGAGACGTTGATCACGAAATCCTTACGAATCCGCTCCAGCTTTTCGAGCTCAGCGTGTTCCGTTTCGAGGCGCGCCATCATGAATTGCAGTTTCTCGCTGGTCTCGTTTAGTTTCGAGGACAGCACGCCCAGTTCGCCCCGCCCGCTCCTCTGCAGACGCGCCCGGAAGTTGCCCGCGGCTAGTTCCCGCGTATAGTCGATAATGCCGCCCAGTTGCCCGGAAATGTAACGCGCGAAGCCCGCGGCCAGCAATACGGCCGGCAGAAATGCGAGCGCCGTGGCAAAAAGGACCGCGTTCCGCAACGCACGGACGCGCTCTTCCACCTGAGCTGCGGGCACGGCCAGCCGCAACACTCCCTTGGATGCACCTACCAGCGGAATGGCAACGTAGAAATAATCCCGGCCCACGGTGGCGCTCGCGCGCAACACCGAACCCACCTTGCCACTCAAAGCAGTGGCCACCTCAGCTCGGGTGGCATGATTTTCCATCGTGGCCGCGTCCGCCTCGGAATCGCCTAGAACCCGGCCGTCCGCCGCGATCCAAGTTACGCGAGCACCAATGTCGCGGCCAATTCCAGGGAACTCGGATTGCGCCCGCGGCAAGACCAGTGCAACCGCTCGCGCCTTTTCCGTTAATTCACGCTCCAGGGAAGAAAGAAAACTCGCACGCACCCGCGGTGTTGCCACCAGGTTGACCGTGGTGAGCGCAACGGCCAGAACGCCCGTGACAGCCAGGATCAGCTTGATGAAGATGCGTGCCGTCAAAGAAGCTCCAAACCTTCGAGCGGGGTCTAGCCAAATTCTTCGGTGGCGTGATGCCGGATGTCGACACCGCGAACCAGGTAGATTACGTCCTCGGCAATGTTGGTGGCATGATCCGCGATGCGCTCCAGATTGCGCGCGATAAACATGAGGTGAACGGCCGCCACCACCAGCGTCGGGTCCTTGCGCATGGTCCCGATCAGTTCGCTATAAACGCCGTCGCGAATCCGGTCCACATCGTCGTCCGCCGGCAAAATCGCGTGCGCCAGCGCCGCATCGCGCTTCACAAACGCGTCCAAGGTGCGGTGCAGCATATCCTCCACCATCGACGCCATGCGAGGCATGTCCACCAGAGGTTGGCCCAGCGGAGCCGCCAGATGATTCAGCGAAACCGCCCGCTCAGCGATACTCACGGCCAAATCTCCCATGCGTTCCAGGTCGGTGTTGATCTTGAGGCACATGACCAGCAGCCGCAGATCGCCCGCCACCGGTTGATTCAAGGCCAGCAGGCGGGTGACCATGGCGTCAATGTCCAGCTCCATCTTATTGATGAGCGCTTCGTCCTCGATCACGCGGCGGGCCATGCGGTCGTCATGTTCCACCAGCGCCTGCACGCTGGTATGGATGGAGGACTCCACTAGCGCGCCCATCTCGAGCAGTGCCTGATTTAGAGCTTCCAGTTCTTGGGCAAAGTGGCGCATGGTTTTCTATCCGAAACGTCCGGTGATGTAGTCCTCGGTCTGCTTCTGAGTGGGTTTGCGGAACATAACTTCGGTGCGGTCGAATTCGATGAGTTTGCCCATCAGGAAGAAGCCGGTCTCCTGGGCCACGCGTGCCGCCTGTTGCATGTTATGCGTCACGATTACAATCGTACACTGACTCTTCAAGTTGAAGAGCAGATCCTCGATCTTCGCCGTAGCGATGGGATCCAGCGCCGAACACGGCTCATCCAGCAGCAGCACTTCAGGATCCACGGCCAGCGCGCGCGCGATGCACAACCGTTGTTGCTGTCCGCCGGAAAGCGCTAGCGCGGAATCATGCAGCTTATCCTTGACTTCTTCCCACAAGGCCGCCCGATGCAGACTCTTTTCGACCACTTCCTTGAGCGAACTCCCTTGCGGCAGGCCGTTCACCCGCACGCCATATGCCACGTTTTCGAAGATGGATTTGGGGAAAGGATTGGGCCGCTGAAATACCATGCCCACGCGCCGGCGCAGCGCGGTGACGTCCATCTTCAGGATGTCGGAGCCGTCCAGAGTAATTCGGCCGTCAATACGGGTGTGGCGGATGGTTTCCGAAATGCGATTGAGGGCACGCAAAAAAGTGGATTTGCCGCAACCGGACGGACCAATGAGAGCCGTGATCTGCCGTTCATGTACGGACAGAGTGATGTTATGCAGCGCCTGAAATGCCCCGTAATAGAAATTGAGGTCCGCCGTCTGCAGCTTGACAGTAGACTTCCCCACAGGGGTATCGCCGTCTGGCTCGCGGCCTCTCACGTGGTCTTGCCCCTCCGGCTCTCGCGTCAGTTTCGGGGTCATGGCCTTCAATTCGTTGGTCATGACCGGCCTCGGGCGGGTGTCCGGCCAATAGCGAATCTGGCAGCGGCGTTCACGCCCAGCACTAACACCAATAACACGAAGCCAGCCGCCCACGCTTGGCGGTTTTGGTCCGCATAGGCTGAGATAGCGTAATTGTAGATCATCTGAGGTAATGTGGCTGTTTCATTTAGCCACCCGGGGCTCCAAAAAGTATTGCCGAACGCGGTGAAGAGCAGCGGAGCCGTTTCTCCGGCAACACGCGCCAGATTCAGCATCAGTCCTGAAAGAATCCCGCTTTTCGCCGCGGGGATCACAATCGTGAAAATCGTACGGGATTTGCTGGCCCCCAACGCCATCGCGCCCTCGCGCAGGCTAACCGGGACAGCGCGGAGAAACTCCTCCGTGGTGCGCAGAGCAATCGGGATCATCATAATCCCTAAGGCCACGCCCCCGGCAAACGTCGAATGCCGCTTCATGGGCTGGACAACCAGGGCGTAGGCGAAAATGCCAATAACGATCGACGGCACGCCGTTCAGTAGATCCGTGACATAACGCACCACGCCGGAAAACATCCCGGCGCCAAACTCAGCCAGGTAGACGCCGCCAAGAAATCCGATGGGGACGCCCAACAGCATGGCCACCAGCAGAACTTTGCCGCTGCCCAGGATGGCGTTCGCCATGCCGCCCCCGGCTTCGCCCACCGGCGCAGGTAATTTCGTGAAGAAATTGAGATTGAGGCTGGTGGCTCCGTTCCAAGCCAGATAACCGAGAATCACCAATAGAATCCCAGCTACCAGCGTCGTGCAGACCCCGGTCAACGTGAGCATCAAAGCATTCACTGCGCGGCGGCGAAATGAAAGTGTCATTTCTCCGCCCCTTTGTAGGAATAGATCATCAGCCGCGCTGCGCCATTGATCAGGACGGTAAGGGCAAACAGCACCAACCCCAGTTCCACCAACACTTGCTGGTGCATCTGGCTGGATGCTTCCGCGAATTCGTTTGCAATGACCGCCGCAATGGAGTAGCCCGGCGCCAGCAGCGAACTCGATAGCTGCGGTTTATTGCCGATGACCATCGTGACCGCCATGGTTTCGCCCAAGGCGCGTGCCAAGGCGAGAAACACGGAGCCCAGGATGCCGCGCAGGGCGTAGGGAACCACGACTTTCCAAGTACTCTCCCAACGCGTCGAACCTAGGGCCAACGCGGCCTCCCGCTGATCCTGCGGCACCGCCAGCAACACCTCACGCGAAACCGAAACAATGAACGGCACAATCATGATCGCCAGCACCATGCTGGCCGAAAAGATGCTGACGCCCAGAAACTGGCCTTGAAAGATAGGCAGGAACCCAAGCGTCGCCGTCAGGGCCGGCACCACGGATGTCTGCAGAAACGGCACCAATAGAAAAATCCCGAGCAAGCCGTAAATAACGCTGGGGACGGCCGCCAGCAGCTCAATCATGAAGGTAAGGGCGTCAGAAGCCCGGCGCGGAGCCAGTTCCGCCAAAAAGATGGCCGCGCCCAAGCCGACCGGAACCGCCACCAGCAAAGCCACAATAGAAGTGACAACCGTGCCGAAGATGAACGGTAGTGCGCCAAACTTTTCCGCCACCGGATCCCACGCTGAGCCCGTAACAAAGCTCCAGCCGAACGTCTCGCGCGGCAGACCGGAGCCAGCCCACAGGTGATACAGCAGCAATCCCGTAATAGCCAGAATGCTGGCTGCTGCCATACCGGTAATCGTATGGGCGATCGGGTCGCCCGTGCGGACCCTCTGTATGAACTTGGCCCGGGTATCGGGAAGCGCTGCCGGTGTGGTAGCCATTCAGTTTGTCGGGGGGGACTTACAAGTTTACCGCACCCTATTGGATGTTATTGATCGCTTGTAACTCTTTTTCCAGCACCGGGGCGGGTAGGGCCGCAAATTGCAACGCGGGAGCCATGCTTTGGCCCGGACCCAGCATCCACTTCAGGAAATCGACGATCACCGTACGCTTCGCCGCGTCCTGAATCTTGTCTGGTATCAGCAGCCATGTGAAAGAGGAAATGGGGTAGGCTCCGTCGCCCGACGCATTCGTGATGGAGACGCGGAAATCGGCAGTCATCGGCACGCTGGCAGCTGCTTCGGTAGCAGATTCCGGGGTGGCTTTAATGAACTTGCCGGCTGCGTTCTGCATGCGACCGGCTGGCATGCTGTTTTGAATGGCGAAGATCATCTCGGTGTAGCCAATCGAGTTGGGAGTCTGCTTTACCAGACCAACCACACCCGGGTTACCTTTGCCGCCCAGCCCGACCGGCCAACTAATGGCCGCGCCTCGACCGGGTCCAGCAGCCCATTCGGGGCTGACTTTGCTCAGATAGTCGGTAAGGACGAAGCTAGTGCCGCTGCCATCGGAGCGGTGAATCACCACAATCTCGGCCGACGGCAGTTTCACGTCTGGATTGGCCGAAACCAGGGCGGGATCATTCCACTTCTTGATCTTGCCAAGGAAAATGCCCGCCAGTGCAGCGGGAGTGAAATTCAACTCCGCACTGATACCCGCCAGATTGTAAGTGGGCACTACCGCACCCAAAACGGTGGGGAAATGCAAAATCCCGCTGGACCGGGCGGTTTTGAAAGCCGCGATCTGCTCGTCGGTCATGGGTTGGTCGGAGGCGCCAAAATCAACGGTTCCATCCGTCACTTGCCGGATGCCCGCACCCGAACCCTGTCCTTGATAATTGATTTGAATCTCGTTATGCAGTTTTTGATATTCGCTGAACCACTTGGTGTAGATCGGTTCCGGGAATGTCGCGCCGATTCCGGTAAGCCTTTGCGGCGCCTGTTCAGAAGATCCGCAGGCCGCCAGGGCGAGCATCGCCGCGCCGGCGGCGAAATTCCGTATTGTCTTCGTCATGGAGTGTCCTTGTCTGGGATAGGGTCTAGGATAGGCGTGAATTGTGAACTCGCGGTGAACTCCGAGTCATCCCTTACGCCCTCCCAGTCTATGAATTCCTTGTTACTAATCGATGACAGGTCTGTAACTAAGCTGTAACAGAATCTATATTTCCATCACGCGCCTGTGGGCCGGGGTTGTGGCTCCCGGGATTCAGAAAATCTGAGCAGCCCATAGAGGGCAACAAAAAGAACGATAGAGAGAATCCCCATGTGCCACAGGTGACTCTTGAGCCAAGCGTTGGAATTCTCGCCTAATTTAGCTCCCAAATACGCCATCGCGCCGTAGCGCGGGATGCGCGCCGCTAACATCACTCCCAAAAACCGAGCCCGGCTTACACCCAGCGCACATGCCGTGAGGGCCATGACTTTCAGCGGCATAAATGGGAAGGGGACCAGCGCACATACGAACACGCTGGCCAAACCGTAGCGCATGAACCACGCGCGGAAACGCGCTCGCCGACCGGTGGAGGTGCGCTGATCGAGCAGTTTCTGTCCGCCCTTGCGAACAATGTGATGAAAAATCGTGCAACCGATCAACGACCCCGTTACCGCGAGCACAGCGCATAATAGCGCCGAATCCGGCCGCGCGATGGTGACCAGCAAAATGAGAGCATCGGTCCCACTGGGACTGGGCACCCCGGCGGATTCAATCACTGCCGCTGCGAAAATGCCGAGAGGTCCCCACGCAACCAGGATATTTCGAAGGCGGCCCATTAAGCCTCGCCTTCCAGGAGGGAGCGCAGCCCTTCCTCATCCAACACGCGCACACCCAGCGTATTGGCTTTATCCAGCTTGGAACCCGGGTCCGCGCCGGCCACAACATATCCCGTCTTCTTACTTACCGCACTAGTCACTTTTCCGCCTTCTGCTTCAATCCGCTCCGTGGCCTCTTCACGCGTGAGGTTGGGCAAGGTACCGGTGAGGACGAACGTCACCCCGGCGAGCTTTCCTTGTTTCGCTATTTTCGTACGGACCTCACTGGTGAACTGCAGCCGTTCGGCGCGCAGGCGTTCCACCAGTTCCCGGTTATGATCCTGGGCGAAGAAGTGCCGGATGCTGGCAGCGACTTTCGGTCCCACCTCTTCCGCCTGTTGCAGTTCTTCTTCGGTCGACATGGCAATCTTGTCGAGGTCACCGAAGGTGTCGGCCAGAATCTGAGCGGTACGCTCCCCTACAAAAGAAATCCCTAAGCCGTTCAGGACGCGAGCCAGCGGCCGGCTGCGGGAAGCATTCATGTTTGCCAGTATCTTCTCGGCCGACTTCGTTCCCATGCGCTCCAGTTGGAGCAGGTCTGCTAGGTTGATGCGGTATAGATCCGCCACGTTTCTAACCAGCCCGCGGTCCACCAATTGATCCACCAGGGCTTCCCCCAAACCGTCGATATCCATGACGCCGCGAGCGGAAAAGTGCAACAGGCTTTCCTTCAGGCGCGCGGGACAGTTGGTATTGATACAACGGCTGGCGGCCTCCCCCTGCTCTCGCACGATTTCGGTCCCGCATTCCGGGCAGACCTTCGGCATCTGGAACGGACGGCGATCGGGAGCTTCCTCCACCACGCGGACCACCTTCGGAATCACGTCGCCCGCTCGCTCGACAAGCACCCAGTCGCCGATCTGGACTCCCAGGCGCTCGATTTCGTCTTCGTTATGTAGCGTGGCGCGGGAGACGGTCACGCCGCCGATGCCCACAGGCTGAAGTACCGCGGTGGGCGTGAGGGCTCCCGTGCGGCCCACGTTGATCTCAATATTCTCGACCCGCGTTTTCTCTTGCCTGGCCGCGAATTTGAAAGCAATCGCCCAACGCGGCGCGCGCGCGGTCCAGCCCAGGCGATTCTGCTGGTCGATGGAGTCTACCTTAGCCACCACTCCGTCGATCTCAAATGGCAGCGCGTCGCGGCGCTCTTCCCAGTGCGTGCAGAATTCGACCAGTTCTTCGATATCGGCGCACGGACGGCGACCATTATGTACCTTCAAGCCGCGCTTCTCCAACTCACGCAAAGCCTCGGAATGGCTGGCCGCCGCCGGACGCCCATCCACCATCAGGAAATAAGCAAAGTATTCCAATTGGCGTGAGGCCGTGATCTTGGGATCCAGCACGCGCAACGCTCCCGCCGCCGCATTGCGAGGATTTGCGAATCGGGGAAGCTGTTGGGCGTCGCGCTCCGCGTTCAACTTCTCGAAAGATTTCTTATTGAACACCACTTCGCCGCGCGCTTCCCACTCGCCGTCTTGTTTCACGCGCAGCGGTATGCTGCGGATCGTGCGAGCGTTCTGGGTCACGTCTTCGCCCACCATGCCATCGCCCCGCGTCACGGCGCGTGTGAGCACCCCATTGCGATAATGCACGCCCATCGACAGGCCGTCCAATTTCAACTCCGCCACATAGGAATAGGACTCTCCCGGCAACAAACCACGCACGCGCGCATCGAATTCGCGTAGTTCCACCTCATTCAGCGCGTTATCCAGGCTGAGCATCGGCGAAGAGTGCGGGACCTTCACAAAACCCTCGCGCGGCTTGCCGCCCACCCTCTGCGTCGGGGAATCGGGCGTCAGGAATTCCGGATGCGCCCGCTCCAACGCGCCCAGTTCCCGCAGCAGGGCGTCGTATTCGGCATCCGAAATCGCGGGCGTGTCCAGCACGTGATACAAATGCTCGTGCTGACGCACCTGTTCTCGCAACCGCTCGATGTTTTGTTGGACGCTGGGCACGAAGTTTCTAGGGCTAATGGACTCTGCCGGGTATAATCTAGGGATCGCAACGTTCCGCCAGCCCGTTCTTATCTACAATCCAGTCGCTGGCAAGATCCGGCGCAATCCTGAGGCTATTCTTCAACGTACCAAAGCTGCCCTAGGCCGCGCCGGACTTGTGCCCCGCCTGTTGCCCACGCACGCCCCCAGAGAAGCCGGCAACATCGCTCGCCAAGCCATTGCGGAGGGCGCGGATTTGATACTGGTGCTGGGCGGCGACGGAACGATTAACGAAGTGCTGCAAGGCGTCGCGTGCTCCGGCGTGCCGATGGGCGTGCTGCCCGGCGGAACTGCAAACTGCATGGCCAAGGAACTGGGACTCAGCGCCAACCTCGAACGCGCGGCGGAACGCCTGGCCAAATGCGAGCCCGTCCGGATTTCGTTGGGTCGGGTCACTACCGACAGAGCCGGATCGCGATTCTTCCTTTTGATGTGCGGTGCGGGCTTGGACGCGTCGATCGTGGATGAGGTCCACGCCGGATTAAAGGCAGCTACAGGGAAATTTGCGTATTGGGTGGCGGGGCTATCCCAGTTCCGGCGCAAAGTGCGCCCCATGCTACTGGAAGTCGGCGGTATCCGCCGCGATTGTGGCTTCGCCCTGGTCAGCCGCGGGCGCAACTACGGCGGCGATATGGAGATCGCTTCGGGCGCATCCCTTCGCAAAGATGATTTCGAGGTCGTGCTCTTTGGCGGATCCAACCCGCTCCGCTATGCCGGATACATGCTGGGCGTGGCCGCGCGAAGCGTGCAACGTCTTCCGGGTGTAACCACGATGCGCGCCACCAGCGTCCATATTTTGTCGGCGGCGCCGGCACAGATCGATGGAGAATTTCTGGGCTCGCAGCCGGTCAAGATCGAAATTGTTCCGGGCGCGCTTACTCTTCTAATGCCTGCTTCGTATGGATAACTTAACGCACACCCTGGTTGGTTTGATGCTCGCCCGCGCCGGGCTCGACCGCGGACAGAAGGGCACGGCCGCGATGTTGATGCTGGCAGCCAATGCTCCCGACATCGACGCCTTTCCATTTTTTTACGATATGGTTCAGTACGTGGAGATTCACCGGGGTTACACACACGCCCTGGCGTTCGCGCCGCTGGTCGCACTGCTGCCACTGGCCATCGTGCGCGGCACCACGCGTACGCGGCCCACGTTATTTGAATGGTTCGCCTGCACCGTGGCGGTTCTCAGTCACCTGCTGCTGGATTGGACCAATGTCTATGGCACGCGGCTGATGCTGCCGTTCTCCCGTGAATGGTTCCATCTCGATATCACCAATATCTTCGACCCTCTTATCTGGCTGATTCTCGTCGTGGCCGTGGCTCTACCGAACTTGTTGCGCCTGGTGGGCTCTGAAATAGGAACGCACAAGAAAGCGGGGGGCCAGCGCGCTTGGGCCTGGGTCGCGCTGATCGCCGTGCTGGGCTACCAAGGCTGGCGCTGGAATGCTCACGAAAGCGCTCTCACTCAGCTGAATGCTCTGCTCTACAAAGGCGTCCCGGCAAAACGTGTCTATGCGTTTCCCGATTCCTTCGGAACGTTTCACTGGCGCGGCCTGATCGAAGGCGAGGAATATTATTACGAAGTGCCGATGGAGTTCAACGGCCGCTTCACGATGTTCAACGCCATCCAGGATTTCAAACCGAAGAAAGCCAAGGCTGTGGATGCCGCTCGCACTACCCGCACGTTTCAGGTCTTCGAGGATTTCAATCAGGTGCCCTTCTGGCGCATCTCCCCACTAGTGGATGAGACCAAAGTGGAATTGCTGGATCTGCGCTTCGGCTCATTCATGCAGCCCGGGTTCTCAGCCATGGCCATGGTGGATCCCGACGGGCGCATAAAAGATCTACAGTTCGGGTTTGGGCGCTAAGGAGGCAGGATGGCCACCCAGGAGGAGTTTGCGGGTCGATTGATGGGCGCTTTCAATGACGGCGCTTTGTGCCTGATGATTTCGGTAGGCCATCGCACCGGATTGTTCGACACCATGGCCGCGATGCCTCCGGCCACCTGCGCGGAAATCGCGGCAACGGCTGAGCTCAAGGAGCGTTATGTCCGCGAGTGGCTGGGAGCCATGGTGACATCCGGCGTGGTGGAGATCGATGGCGAGACGAATCGATATCACCTGCCGCAGGGTCATGCAGCCTGTTTGACGCGCGGCCCGGAGAACATGGCCGGACTCGCCCAATACATCGCCGAGTTGGGAAGCGTGGAATCCCTGATCGTCGATTGTTTCCGCAACGGCGGCGGCGTGCCCTACGAAAAGTATCCGCGCTTCCACGAAATCATGGCGGAAGACAGCGCGCAGTTCGTCGGCGCCGCGTTGGAGCCCCTCATCCTCCCCTTGGTCGACGGCTTGGTCCAACGCCTGCAAACGGGGATTCACGTTTTGGATGTAGGCTGCGGTCGCGGCCTCACCATGACGCGCCTGGCCGAGTTGTACCCCAACAGCCACTTCAAAGGCCTCGACTTCTCGCGCGAGACGATCGACTTCGCGCAAGCCGATGCATCCGCCAAGGGACTGTCGAATCTGACGTTCCAGGCGGCCGATGCGGCTCTACCATTTGGCGAAAATGAGTTTGACTGGATCACCAGCTTCGATGCCATCCACGATCAAGGCCAGCCGCTGGAAGTTCTACGCAACATCCACCGCGCATTGAAGCCGGAGGGCGTGTACCTGATGCAGGAGATCAGAAGCTCCAGCCATCATCACGGCGATATCGGGCATCCCTTGGGGACCGTCCTCTACACTGTGTCGTGCATGCACTGCATGACCGTATCCCTGGCGCAAGGCGGCGAAGGGCTGGGAGCCATGTGGGGTGAAGAAACCACGCGCGCGTATTTGCAGCGGGCCGGATTCCAATCCATCGAGAAGCGCGAGTTGCCGCACGATATCCAAAACAACTGGTATATCGTGCGCAAATAGCTATCGCTGGTAGACCACCTTGCCGCCCACGATGGTCATGGCGGGCTTGAGCGACCTGATCTTCTCGTCCGGCACGGCCGTCGTGCTGAAGTAGTCTTCGCTCAGCACCACCACATCGCCCAGCTTGCCCGCCTCAATGCTGCCGAGGGTGGATTCCTCCCGCAGGAACCACCCGTTCGCCGACGTGTACATCCGCAGCGCCTCCGTGCGCGTTAGCTGCTGTCCGGCATTGATCAGAACACCTGACGAATTTTTCCCCGTGACCATGTAGTAAAGGATCAGCCATGGATTCAGCGTCGAGATTTGAGCGGAGTCGGACCCTGCGCCCACCCGAATGCCGCTATCCAGAATTGTGCGTAATGGAGGACCGGCATTCGGACCACCTGCCAGATATTCGAAAGGATGCACCGCAATCGCAGCGCCCAGCGCCTTAAAGCGATTGATGGTTTCCAAATTGATGCGAGGCACATGCGCTACCGACCAACGCAAATCCGCAATCGGTGTAACCGCGTTGACCTTCTCGAAGGTGGCCGCCGTGAGCTGATCCTCGGCCAGCGAAAGACTATGCTGCTGAAACGCCCAGCCCTGTTTCGCTGTGAGCTGTAACGCCGCTTCGTAATTCGGCGGCGCGGTCACTTGGCCGAATAAAGGCCAATTGGATGCGAATTCCCCAATGCCGGAAACCCGTAGCAAGTCGTCGCCAAAGCCCCCGAAAGCATTCCGCAGGCGGTCGCTCAACATGGGAACGTCCGGGCGCGTATCCATACTCAAGAAGAACAACCGTACCCGAGTCGGCAGGCTTCCGCTGCGACGCAGCGCAACCAGGGGATCGTACATGGTGAACGGATTCGCCGTCGCCAGTCCATCAAATGTGAATGAATCCTGGATATTCTCCTGGCCGGGCGGAATGAACGCGCCCATATCGACGTTCGTCGTAAGCCCGACGCTGGCAGCGTAGTTCAAGGCGTCGCGTGTGCCGCGCAACTTATCCGCCATCGTCTGCACGGATCGCAGCGCGTTTAGCGCCGCCACCGAAGGGGCGTTGGCGGCAATCGCCCCGGTCTCGCTCACGGCCACGCCTTTGTCGGCGAAGAAACGGCGCCCCAAGGTATTCGTCGCCGCCGGACCCGTGAATGCCTGATACACGATCACCGGATGATTCGGAGCCGCGGCGTCCAACTCCGCCAGCGTGGGCAAACGCTTCTCCGCAAACTGCACTTGGTTCCATCCGCCCATCGCTGTTATGAAGCCACCCGCGGGAACTCCGGAGGCGCGTGCGCGAATGGCCGCCTGCACCTCCGCGATGGAGCCCGCCGTTTCAAGCCGCGTGTCATAACCCGGACGAAGACCTAGCAAAACGATGTGATTGTGATTATCGATCAACCCGGGCACCGCCGTGCGCCCTTGTAAATCGATGGTGCGAGTACACGGGTCCGGGTTCGCCGTAGCGGCGCCCACCGAAGTGAATCGTCCACCCTGAATGGTGGCCTCGGTCACCACGGTATCCTGCGGGTTCATGGTGTGAATCCGCCCATTGATCAGGCGCAGATCGCCCGAGTCCGCGCAACGGTCCGTTTGGGCGAATGCCGCCGGACAGGACAGCACGGCAAGAAAGGTGGCTGATAGGATAGGGAAACGCATCACTAGGAGGGTACGCATGCTTCTGTCTCGTCGTCAATTCGTCCAGACCGGCGCAGCGCTCGCCGCTGGAGCATCGCGCGCCCTGGCCGCCGACACCCGAGTCATCGGATACGCCCAGGATGGAAAGACTGCGATCGAAGCGGCGATTCCCCCTAACTACAAAGGCATCGGTGGACGCCTTGTCATCGACGGCGCGCCGAATGCGACCGCCGTCGTCATCCGCGCGGCAAATCCGCTGCAGTCGCCGATCCAATTTCCGCCCACAGGCGCCCCGTATCGCGAGCACGCGGAAGCCTGGGTGCTGTGGCGCTGGGCTCAATTTCACGCGCCCGACACCATCACGGCTCCGGCTGCGTACGACGGACTATCCGGCGCGAGAATTCCCGATCTGCGCGAACGCGTCGCGCGAACGCCCCGCCAGGTCGCTGACCAGCTCGCCAAAGTCTACGGCCACGACTTCAATCAACTCACTTACCTGCCGGGCATGGCGCTGATCGGCCAAATCAGACTTGGCAATTCGGAAGAGGTGGCGAAGTTGGCGGCGCCCTATCTGGACGGCCGCGATCTTCTAGCCCGAGCCAGTTCCCTGACCCTTGCTGGACATCTGGTCTTCGCGGAACTCGCCCGTCGCACCAATGACGTGCGATACACCGCCCTGGTCAAGAAAGTAGCGGACCTGGGTTTCACAGATTCTGGCGAGATGAAAGAAGCGATGCCCTTCCATACCGAAATGAGCGATTCCTATTTCATGGCCGGCCCCATAACCGCCCTGGCAGGCTCACTCACCGGCGAACCCAAATACTTCGACATGGTCGCCAAACATTTCCGTTTCTTGGATAAACTCGTGCTGCGCCCCGACGGACTATTCCGCCATTCGCCGCTTACCGACGCGGCGTGGGGACGTGGCAACGCGTTCCCTGCCCTCGGCATGGCGCTGGCGCTCTCCGAAATTCCCCAGGCTTATGCAGATCGCCCCTACATTCTGGAATCGTTTCAGAGATTGATAAGAAACCTAGCGCGGCATCAGGACCCGGACGGCATGTGGCACGAAATCATCGACGAGCCCGGCTCTTATGGCGAAACATCCGCCACCGCGATGATCGCGACGGCCATCCTTCGTGGCATTCGCAAGGGTTGGCTCCCTGCCGCGGAATTTCAGCCTCGCGTGGATCAAGCATGGCGCGGCGTTTTGGCGCGCACCGGCTCCGATGGAGTCCTGCTAGACGTTTGCGAATCCACCAACAAGCAACCCACTCGCGAAGCTTATCTGTATCGCGCCGCGCTGACTGGAAAAGACGAACGCGGCGGCGGGATGGTGTTGTTCTTCGCCACGGAAATGCTCGGCTTGAACTAACTGACTTTGACCGATCCGGGCGCTGTTCGCGTCGCCAAACGGCAAGCAAACACCGTCTCCGGCAAGACGCCGGGGATCACTTCGACCGCGAAATCGTGGCGCATCAGGAATTCCAATTCCTCATTGCCGTCGCCCATTGCCAGGCAGTCCTGCACCGCCACGCGAACGATGTCCCCGCCGATATCCCGCAAACGGAGGAAACTGGCGCATACTTCCGCCTGTATCTCTTCCTGTGAGCCCTCCAAAGTAAGGGGCACAACACGCGCATTCGGATTGACCAACGCAAGGATATCCAAGTCAACGCGACTGTCATGAATTACGGCTGCTGCGCGCCGCAGTACCCGCTCCGCTTTGCGCGTCAGCAGGTCCGGATCACTCGGATTAACACCCAACAAGAACACTTTCGGACCATCCGGCACTCCTGGCTCCTTCTTACTGAAATGAGTATAGCCGTCCCTCCAGGGAATCAAAAGAAGAAACTTTCTATGGACTCAATAACGTACCGCGATGGCGAAGAACGTTCGTAGTACCACGACCATCGCTGAGCTTCCGGGGAAGCTAAATAATGGCCTCAATCTACGATAGTGACGAAGGTTCTCCAGACCGTGTCGCTGTTCCATCGAACGTCCACGCGGTAGGTTCCACGGGGCGCGGTCGCTAAGGAAAAGCCGAACTGGAAACGTGATTCCTCGCTGCCGTTAAGACTGACACGCTTTTCTGGGATATTTACTAAGAGGCGATTCTGCGCATCGAAGACTTTGCCGCTAATTCCGCCCTTGCCCTCTTTGTCCAGCTTCTTCCAGTTCGTAAACACGGTGATGGAATCCCGCCGTGAATACTCCGAGACACTCAGGTACGTCCGATCCTGGCCTTTCTTCGGAGTAGGGCTCAACCGACCGCTTACAAAATTGCCCACCGGATGAATGGGCTCGGATAATACCCCGCCCTCGTAAAGTTCCCGAAGAGTTGTAGCCTCCGGGGCTTCTCGCAGAAGAGCAACGGGAATCGCGCCACCCGGAATAGACATCAACGCCCAGAAGGGCGAAGCCGTCGTGCTGCTTCGCTGATCGAAGCGGCCGCCAGGCACTACGTTGCCACCCAATATTGCGACGACCTTTCCCGATGTGGCGATCACTGGACCACCCGCAGTTTCAGCAGCCATCGCAGGAGCGATTTGAATGCGTTCTCCGAAAACCGGATCTTTCCGGCGGCCCGTGATATCGACACCCCCAAAAGCCCGAGTCATTCTCGCCTCCACGTTAAAGACCAGCGGCGTGTCTCCGATCACTGGAGGCGACGCCGCATCCATTACTAACGCGGGAACAGTGGTAGTCGCCACCTGAATAACCGCCCAGTCTTCAAGCCGGCTGCAGGCCCAAATCCGGTCGGTTTTCACAACCCGTCCATCCTCAAACTCCACTTCCAACCCGTCGGTGGAATCAATCGCCTGGAACGCGGTCGCGATGCGGTCCTGGCCAATGACAAAACCGGTGGAGACGTCCGTTCGCCGCCCTTGTGCATCCAGCTTGTGCACCCAAACCAAGGAACGGCTCGCCGAACGGTAGATGTCATTCATGCTCAGCGCCGGCGCGGCGGAACTGGCTGGGACGACTACTTCAAAACTATGAGAACCCGCCGGCTGCCCGTCGATGCGGACGTCCAGTGTCCATACTCCGCTTATGCTCGTTGGGTACAAATCGTAGTTCCAATAGCTGCGCAGATCCGGTCCTTCGGATTGGATTCGCACGTCTGGAGAAATAAAGACCACTTTGCCGGTCGGGTCCTTCCATACTGCCGTCAGTGCATGGTCGCCGGGGGCGGCCAGCCATTCGAAATATATGACCAAACCCCTGTCTTGCGGATAAACAAACCGGTTGCGGGTTTCGTCAAGAACGTACTGCGCCCCGACAATCTTCCCGGAAGGCCCGGAAAGGGATCGCAGAAGCCGAGGCGCCGCTGGAGCTGCCTGCCCGAAACAACAGGAAGCGATAAGGATGAATGCGAGTGCACGATCCATTTGCGACTCAGTATACTTCGGTTTCGCTGGGAATTGCATACGATCACCTCCGACTTGTTACAATCCGTGAGAACCACCTACCTGAAAACCATGAGCCATCCCTCTGTATACCCACCCTCGCCTGATTTCGTCCGCAAGGCCCACGTGCAGGGCATGGAGGGCTATCGAGCTCTCTATGAACGCTCAATCCAGAACCCGGAAGCCTTCTGGGGCGACGTCGCCCAGCGCGAGATCCACTGGTTTGAAAAATGGTCCAAGGTACTGGACTGGAATCCGCCGGACGTAAAGTGGTTCACCGGAGGCAAGCTCAACGTCTCCTACAACTGCCTGGATCGCCATCTGGACGGGCCGCGCAAGAACAAGGTCGCGATCCTGTGGGAAGGCGAGCCACAAGACGGCCAGAAAAACGAAACCCGCGCCATTACTTACCAGGAGCTCCACCGCCTGGTAGTCCGCTTCGCGAGTGTTCTGCAATCCCGCGGATACAAAGCCGGCGACCGCGCCATTCTTTACATGCCGATGATTCCGGAACTGCCTATCGCTATGCTTGCATGCACGCGCCTGGGCATCATCCATAGCGTGGTCTTCGGTGGATTCTCCGCCGAGGCTCTCAAGGCCCGCATTCAGGACCTGGGAGCCACTCTCGTCGTCACCGCCGACGGAGGCTATCGCCGCGGCAAAGAGATCAAGCTGAAACCTGCCATCGACGAAGCCCTCACCGAATGCCCCAGTGTGCGCGACTGCATCGTGTATCAACGCACCGGCTCCGATACGCCCATGCAGGAAGGCCGCGACCTGTGGTGGCACCAGCTCGACGAAACCGCCACCGAGCATTGCCCCGCCGTTCCGCTGGATAGCGAGCATCCGCTCTACGTCCTCTACACCTCCGGCACCACCGGCAAACCCAAGGGCATCCTGCACACCACGGGCGGCTACCTCACGTACGTGACGGCCACGATGAAGTGGGTTTTCGACTTGAAGGAAGAAGACACCTTCTGGTGCACCGCGGATATTGGCTGGGTCACCGGGCACAGTTACGTAGTCTACGGACCGCTAGCGGCCGGAGCCACCAATGTGATGTACGAAGGTGCTCCCGATTTCCCCGCCTTCGACCGCTGGTGGCGCGTCATCGAGAAATACCGCGTCAACATTTTCTACACCTCGCCCACCGCCATCCGCTCCCTGATCCGTCAAGGCGACCATTGGCCTAACGGACACGATCTGTCCAGTCTTCGCCTACTGGGCTCCGTCGGCGAGCCCATCAATCCCGCCGCGTGGGAATGGTATCACCGCGTGATCGGCAAAGACCGCTGCCCCATCGTCGACACCTGGTGGCAAACCG
>JBDTSJ010000021.1:0-59119 GCA_039931205.1 Acidobacteriota bacterium | reverse complement strand
CGACGTCCCGAAGATCCTCAATTCTATCTGGTCTAAATCATCGAGAGCATGTCACAAGAGACCCTTTTCCCCAAAGGGCTGGCGGCATCATCTCGGGGGTTTGGAACCGCGCAAGACGCTTTGTTCTTAAATACTTCGCATGCAGCGGCATACCAAGTTGATGATATGGCGTCCCCAGAGGGATTCGAACCCTCGTTACCGCCGTGAAAGGGCGATGTCCTAGGCCGACTAGACGATGGGGACGGAGGAGGGTCGCAGAAAGCGACTTCAGCCGTCACTACGGCAACAACGGTCGCTTACGGCGACTACGGCAAAAGCTTAGAGCGACTTCAGGAAGGCCAGAATGTCGGCCTTTTCCGCACCGGTGAGCAGGTCGGCGAATCCAGGCATCCCGTTGCCGCCCGCATTGAGGAATTCGATTACGTTCGCGTCGGTGGGCGCTTTACCGTTCGCCAGTTTCTCGTGCTTGGACACGCCCTTCAGGCCCGGACCCATCTTGCGTTCATCGCTATCCGAGTTGTGGCAGACGCTGCAATTGGATTCGAAAAGTTCCTTGCCCTTTGCGGCGTTGCCCGCCCCGCCTTTACCCTTGCCCTGACCCAGCAGCATACCGGCAGAAAGCACTACTCCCAACAAGCTCATCCCGACGAGTGACTTTTTCATTTCTCTGATTCTCCCTTGGGGACGTGCACGAATCTCGTGCCTCCTAACCCCGGAACTTCTAGTTTCGCGCATCCGCCTGCCTGACTGCAAGCCCTACGGAAACTTGGACGTACTTGCACCAGCGAACGTTGCAAGTCCCTGCGACACATTGGAGCGAGTCACATTGGCGCGCGCCATGCGACAGCTTGGCCCGTCCCAGCCGCAATAATATCGAAGAAGTCCGTATTATCAGTGACTTCGCCGGTGGAAGGGAGCTTGCATTAAATTCGTTAGACACGCAAGGGCGTTTCCAGAGAGGGTGCGGCGAAAACGCTGCGCCCTGTCGGTGGACTCTGGAGCCGCCCTTACGCGTCACTTAACCAAAAAGCGCAGCCAGACCGCGCGGGCAAGCAATCAGACTTTAGTCAACAGAACTGCTGTCCTTGCGCCCTAGCTCTTCGGCCAGGATGATCGCGTCGGCCAACTCTTTCATTGGCTTCCGCAGACGGCGGCTCTCGTTGCGCATGCGCAGATAGGCCTCTTCTTCCGTAATATCCTGACGGCGCTGCAGGATGCCTTTGGCTCGTTCGACTACCTTGCGCGTTTCGAGCTGCCGTTTCACTTCGGCCGCTTCCTCGGTCAGGCGAAGATTCTCTTCCTCCAGCAAACTCTTGCCGATCGCGGCACCCATCTGTTCGCCGATGAACTGAATTGTAGAGATCTCTTCCGTGGTGTGCGGATGGCGCTCGCGGTGATGGACGTTGATCACGCCAATCGCCTGCCCAGCGCTGACCACTGGAACCGAGAGGAAGGCCTCATAGGTATCCTCGACAAGGGCGGGGAAGATCTTGAAACGCGAATCCGCGGCAGCGTTGGATCCCAGCGCGACCGGCGACTGGTGTTCCGCCACCCAACCGGTTACGCCTTCGCCGATCTTCATGCGAAGGTGCCCGATATCTTTCGCATGCGGGACCAATGACGCCCGTAATACGAACTCGTTACTTTCTCCGTCTGCCAAATAAACCAGACAGGCGTCGCATCCCGTTACGCGCGCCGCTAATCCCACGATTTCCCCTAGCATCTCATCCAGGGACCGCTCAGAACTGATGATCCGGCTGATGCGGTGTAATACAGCTACATCGTTAGAGGTGTGAGTTTCCATCGGTTCTACTGCCATCATGAGTCCAGCCTACGTTGCGCGGGGCGCAACGTCCAATCGAAAGTTTTGATGGAGTGAATTAGCGCTGCTACTCAGGTCCCGGTGCGACGTTTCAGTCACGTTTCTGAAATAGAACGCCGAGAAACGCGATCCCCGAAAATACTGCACCTGCGGCGAAGGTGTAAAAGGGGCCGGCATTGCTCCATAGAAGTCCCGCAATTAGGCTGGCGAATAAAGTCGATATCCCCGCGACTAGATTGAAGATACCGAAGCCAGTGCCGCGCAATACCGGCGGTGTCGTATCCGCCACCAGCTTGGCCAGCAGCCCTTGCGTGAGCGCCATGTGGATGCCCCACAACGCCGCTCCTGCCAAGACCAATTCCGGTGAAGGCGCCGTCGCCAGCACGGTATCCGCGGCAATTAATACGGCTAAACCACTGAGCAACAGGATTTTCTGATGGCCGCGGTCGGCTGCGATGCCAGCAGGGTAGGCCACCAGCATGTATGTAGTATTCATCACGACTAGTACTAGGGGAATCCAGCCGATGCTGAGTCCGCTGTTCTGCGCCCGGAGCACCAGAAACGCCTCGCTAAATCTAGCTAAAGTGAAGACTCCACCCAGGATTACGATGCCCCAAAATCCCGGACCCAGCCGGCTTAAACTCTTCCAACGGAGCATCTCCGGTTTGGCGCGTCCCGGCGAAGCGGCCGGTTCCTTCACGGCGAAGATCAGAACCACGACCGCGATTGCCGCAGGGATGGGCGCGAACCATAGTACGCTGCGGACGTCGTTGTGGAACATCCACATCAACGCCAGTGCTGCTCCAGGCCCGGCTAACGACCCCAGCGAGTCCAGGCTCTGACGCAATCCGAATGCAGCACCTCGATGATCCGCATGTGTGAGGTCAGCCACCAAAGCATCCCTGGGAGCGCCCCGGATTCCTTTCCCGATTCGGTCCACAAACTGTGCCCCGGCGACCAACGCAACTGAGGAAGCCAGCGGGAACACCGGCTTGGTAAGCGCCGCCAACCCGTATCCAAATAAAGCTATTGGCTTGCGCCTGCCCCAGTAGTCACTCAGCGTGCCGGAAAAAATCTTGGTGATCAAAGCCAGTGATTCGGCAATTCCTTCCACGGCCCCAAGCACGCCAATGCTCGCGCCCAGCACCGTGGTCATGAAGATGGGCAACAGACTGTGGACCAACTCCGAGGAGAGGTCCATCAGCATCGACGTGACGCCCAGCGCCCATACGCCGCCCGGAAGTTTTGGCCGAGCCGCGGGTGTTAGCAAGCGGTCACGCCTTTAGCGGCAACGCAGCTACGCCGGGAAGTTCAATGCCCGCCAGGAATTCAAGCGAGGCTCCGCCACCCGTCGAAACGTGTGAAATCTTGTCCGAAACGCCGGCCGCTTTAATCGCTTTTTCGGAATCTCCGCCGCCCACGACGCTGATGGCGCCCGAGGAGGCGACCGCCTTCGCCACGGCTACCGTGCCTTTATCGAACGGTGGCATTTCGAAAACACCCATCGGGCCGTTCCAAATGATAGTCTTGGCTCCCGCAATCACCTGGGCGAAGGCTCCCGCCGACTTGGGTCCGATGTCCAGGCCCATCATGCCATCGGGCACGCTGTCCACGACCTGGCTCGGGGCGCCGGCCTTGAATTCCGCCGCGATCACGTGATCCACCGGAAGCATCAGCTTTGGACCTGCTTCCGCCATCAATTGGCGCGCCAAGTCCAACTTGTCTTCTTCGACCAGGGATTTGCCGGTACCCTCGCCGCGCGCACGCAGGAAGGTATACGCCATGGCGCCGCCGATCAATAGCCGATCGACAACCTTCATCAGGTTCTGGATCACTTCGATCTTGTCCGACACTTTGGCGCCGCCCAGAATCGCCACACACGGGCGCGCCGGATTGCGGGTAGCTTTCGTCAGGTATTCGATTTCCTTGTCCATCAGCAGCCCGGCCGCGGCTTGCTTCACGTACGCGATCATGCCGACAGTGGACGCGTGCGCGCGATGCGCTGAGCCAAACGCGTCATTCACATAAATGTCGCAGAGCTTCGCCAGTTGTTGCGAAAAAGCCGGGTCATTCTTTTCTTCTTCCGCGTGAAAACGCAGGTTTTCGAGCAGTAGCACGCCACCCGGGGCGGGCAGCATGGCTTCGACGGACGGCCCCACACAATCGGGAGCCATGATCACTTGACGTCCCAATAGATCAGCCAAACGCGCCGCGACTGGCTTCAGACTCATTTCCGGATTCGGTTTGCCTTTGGGCCGCCCCAAGTGGCTGGCCAAGACCAGTCCGGCGCCGTGGTTCAACGCGTATTGAATGGTGGGCAGGGAAGCGCGAATACGTTTATCGCTAGTGATTTCCTGGCCTCCGGGCGCGAGCGGCACGTTGAAGTCAACTCGAATAAAGACGCGCTTGCCTGTAAGGTCAAGGTCGCGGATCGAAAGGGTGTTCAAGCAAGAATCCTCGGGACCATTATCGCCTGTACCTGCGGAGTCAGCAGTCCGGCGGGAGCATATATTTCGGTGAAGCCCTAGTCGCCGTTCTTGGCGATACCCATCACTTCGTGATATTTCACCGGTAGTTTTGCCGGCCGCCGGTCGCGTCCGCAGAAGACGTGTTTGGTGTAGCCCTTGGCCAACAGACTCCCATCGGCGCAGGACGCCAACTCATATTCAAACCGCACCATTCGCGCGTTGCATTCCGCGAGGCTGGTCCGAATCACAACTTCGTCGTCGTAAAATGCCGGCGCCAGATAACGGCAATTCACCTCCGCCACCACCAGCAGGATCCCATCCTCGCGTTCCATGTCGCGGTATCGCAAACCCGCTGCGCGCCAGTATTCGACACGGCCTATCTCCATCCAGACCAGGTAATTGGCGTGATAAACCACTCCCATCTGGTCAGTCTCGGCGTAGCGCACGCGGACACGGGCTTCGACGGTATGCATACGCGGCGATTATAGCGGACCACTCCTAATCGCAGTCTAAATCGGAACCGCGGAGCACGGAGGAGCGTCTGTTACTATGACAATCGTGCGGATCCGCGTCCTATTTTTCGGCGTCCTGCGGGACATTACAGGATTACGCGAAGACCAGGTTGACTTGCCCGATGGTGGGCGGGTCGAGAATGTTTTCGAGTATTATGCCTCCCGTTTCCCTCGCCTTCGAGAGACTTCGTCGAGCATTGTGCTGGCCTTGAACCAGCAGTTTTCCAAGCCCAGCGAGCCGCTTTCCGAAAACGACGAGGTGGCGTTTTTGCCGCCCGTGAGTGGTGGTTCAGATGCCTTTTTGCAGGAAATCGCCGATTCCGGTGGAAGCTTCTTCGCCATTACCAGGAATCCGATCGATAGCCGCGCCTTGGTGACTCGCCTGCAACTGCCCGAGGATGGTGGCGTGGTCACCTTCGAGGGCGTCACGCGCAACAATACCAAGGGCCGGGCCACTCGTTTTCTGGAATATGAAGGTTATGAAGGCATGGCTGTCCAGACCATGGCGAAGATCGGGCGCGAGATCGTTGCCGCAACCGGAATTTCGCGGATCGGCATGATCCACCGCTTGGGACGCCTGGAAATCGGCGAAGCCAGCGTCGTGATCGTGGCTACCTCGCCGCATCGCAAAGCCGCGTTTGATGCGGCGCTCGACGGGATTAACCGGCTGAAGAAGATGGTTCCCATCTGGAAGAAAGAATTCTTCGCCGATGGCGAAGTGTGGGTTGAGGGGGAATGGGACGAATCCGTCATAAAAGCGCATTCTTGATGCTGGCGGCAGTGGCCGCTGGTCTCGCTCTAGCCCAGAAAGCAGACTTCAGCGTCTCCACGAAATTGGTGCGCCTGCTGGTATCCGTCAAGGATGACCGCGGCGACTTGATCGGCACACTGGAGAAAGCGAATTTCAAAGTCCAGGATTCGGGCGTTTCCCAGGATATCGCCGTGTTTGAGCATCACACGGAGTTGCCGCTATCGATCAGCCTGCTGATCGACACCAGTGGTTCCACGGCAAAGGATCTGCGTTACGAGGTCGAGTCCCTGCAGAAGTTTCTCAGGGCTTTGCTGAAAGAGGGAAACCCGCAGGATGCCGCGTCCATTTATTCGTTTAACGATCAAGTGACGCTGTTGACTTCCTTCACGCGGCGCGAACAGCGCTTGCTTGATTCGCTGGCACGCCTGAGGGCGACCTCGGGCACCTCCATGTATGACGCGATCTATTTGGCCTCCCGCGAGTTGGAAGACCGCGAGGGGCGTCACGTGATGATCGTGGTGACCGACGGCGGCGACACCACCAGCAATCAAAAATTCCAGCAGGCCCGAAAGGCGGCGCAGTTCGCCGAGGCCACTATCTATCCGATTCTGGTTACGCCGATTACCAACGAACCCGGGCGCAATCTTGGCGGGGAGCGCGCGTTGTCCACTTTGGCGACCGACACCGGTGGACGCGTATTTGAACCCGCCGTGTCCACTCAACTGGACCGGATTTTCACGGAAATCCTCCGGGATCTGCGCTCCCAATATTTGATCGGATATTATCCGCACAATCTGCCTCCGGACGTCCCTGAATTTCACCTCTTGAAGGTGGAAGTGAACCGTCCTGGTTTGCGCGTTTCGACGCGCAGCGGCTACTATGGAGACACGACCGCGCCGCGTTAAGCGTGTGCGCGGTCCTCCATAAAAAGCAGGTACAGTGGCCGGGAAAATCAGTCAAGCAAAAGCGCCGGATCAGACTTTGGCGGAAATCCGCTACCTCAAGCAACTCATCGAGGATAAGACCCCTGTGCGCGTCCGCCTGACCGACAACCAGGAAGTCGACGGCGTAATCGAATTTTATGACGCTGGTTTTATCCGCTTAACGCGCGCACAGGGGCCGAACTTGTTCCTGTTTAAGCACGATATCAAGTATCTTCACGAATTGAGTTGATCGCTTGCCCTCCTTTCTAGAAACCGCGGTCGATATCGCAGGAGAGGCGTCCGCGCTTGTCTCTGACTACGCCCGGCGTCATGTCGCGATTGAACTCAAGGGCGACCACGATCTGGTCACGGCGGCCGATCGGGCCAGTGAGAAATTGATCGTCGAGCGCTTGCGTCGCGAATATCCGACGCACTCGATTGTCGCCGAAGAGGGCGGGGACCACTCGGGATCGTCGGAATATTGCTGGTACGTCGACCCTCTGGACGGCACCACAAATTTCGCGCATGGTTTTCCCGTGTATAACGTCACTTTGGCGCTGGAGCATGCAGGCGAACTGATCGCAGGGGTGATTGCGGATCCTACGCGTAGCGAAGTGTTTTCGGCGGAGCGGGGCGCCGGAGCGTTCCTCAACGGGGACCGCATTCACGTTTCGAAGGCAGCCCGCCTGGATCATGCCTTAGTGGGAACGGGATTCCCCTCGCGGAAACGACACCGAAACGTGAATGTCCACTACTTTCACCAAATCTCGATGGTCACGCACGGCGTTCGCCGCGCTGGCGCCGCGGCATTGGATCTTGCTTACGTAGCGTGCGGCCGCTTGGATATGTTTTGGGAATTTCAACTCAATCCCTGGGACATCGCGGCGGGTGTGTTACTCATTCGCGAGGCGGGCGGCGTTTGTACGGATATGCAAGGCGCGCCGGTCCAATTGCGCGGCCCGAATATCCTGGTGGACAACGCCTTGCTGCACGACGAAACTCTCGCTTTGTTCGCCGAGGTCTATGCGGGCAAGTATCGTCAGGCCTTGCCGGAACTGCCGGGACAATAGCCTGGCGTCACTTGGACGGTGGTGGATTCATCACTCCCGTCACCGTGATCAACTTGCCATTCGGTCCGAAGAGGAAGACATTCGTGCCGGCCATTCGCTCAGTCCCGTCGGCCGTTACGGCCGCCCAGTCTGCCAGCACGGTTCCCTGACAGTGCCGGATTTCGCCCCGGCGTTCTAACCGAATTCCTGGCATGAAGCGTTGCGATGCGCCGAGGTGAACTACTAGATCCTCAAAGCCCGCTAGTAAGCTAAAGCGATCGCGGAACTGGACATCTGGCTCGGCGATCCTCCGCAGGGTTTCCAGGCGGCCGGATGCATCCGTTATTGCCCACGCGGAGAACCATTCGTCCACTGCGGCCGAGGCGCCTGCATTGACTTCGTCTGAGACGGCGTTGCTGAACACCGACATCTGATAGCGCCAGCCCTGCACGAGCTCCGCACGTAGAGACTCTTCGGCCAGATCGTGGATCAACGTTACCAGGGTCCCGTGTGAATCAGGCTTGAGTAAAATGCTGACGCGGGACCCGCCCACTGCGATGGGTTTGCCGCTATTGAATCCGAAAGTGAACACAAGGCGTCGTGGTGCTTCGATCTCGATCACTTCGCCGGACGCCTCGATCGCATTGGGATAACGTATATAGACTGCGCCGCCGGGCTTAGGATCGATGGTCGACCCGGTGCCCCACCACGCGGCCCAACGGGCGGTATCCGTGAAGAAACGAAAGACGGTCTCCGGTGGAGCCTGAATGATGACCGAGCGATCCAGTTGGTAAGGGAGATTCATAGTTGTTTTCCTTTCGTTTTGCGCCTTTGAGGCCTCGGACCACGCCGGGATTCATCGAGCTCGGCTGCCAATTTCAATTTCCATAACGCGTCGCTCCACATCTCTTCCAGCGCTTTCGCCATCGGCCCTAACGCCTTCTTGCGTGCGCGATAGAAACGGTTGCGACTCTCGGTGCGGGCGTCGAGAAGTCCGGCTTCGAGCAAATGCTTCAATTGCAGCGAGACGGCGCCGAAGGTGACATCCGGCATGGCGCGGTGGATGTCGCCGGCCGGGAGTTCCTGGTCCCATACCAACCGCAGAATTTCCATGCGGCGGGGCGAAGCCAGGGCGGACATGACAGCGGCGTCCCACACAATAATAGTTTAGTTATAACTAAACTATCTGTCAAGAGCTTTCCGCGTTAGCGCGCCGCGAGTTTTTCGAGCGCCGATTCCAGAGACTGCGGCCGGTCGAGTACTCCCGCGAATAGATCGCCCACCCGATCGAACCGGGCCATCGCATTGCCAATATGAAATTGGTCCGGCGAGAGCCGCGGAGTGACCTCGCGCCACGCTAGAGGAGTGGCCACGGGAGCGCCCGCATAGGCTCGGACCACATACGGAGCCGAGATGGTTTTGCCCTGGGCGATCTGCTGCCAATCGAAATATACTTTGTTCTTTTCGCGTTTCGAAACCGCGCGCGGCGTGGTGAACAAGTCGGGCCGTTCATGGGTGACCATGGCGGAAAGCAATTCCGCAAAGGAGCGCACTTGTTCATAGGTGTAGCGCGGAGCCAGAGGGACAAAGATATGCATGCCATCGCCGCCGGTAGTCTTCGGAAAGCTCTCAAGCTCGGCTTTGTCCAGCTTGGCGCGCACCAGCACCGCCGCCTCCACGATCTTCGTGTACTCGCACTGTTGGGGGTCCAAGTCGATCAGTAAATAATCGGGATGTTCCAGTGAGCCCATGCGGCTCATCCACGGATTGTGATCGATGCAGCCGAGATTGACTAAGAAAAGCAGCGTGGCCCGATCCTCTCCGATCACGTAGCGGATACCGTCGGCCATGCCGGTCCGCAGCCACTTCGGGAAACTCGCGGCCACCTCCTTTTGGAAAAAGAAATCCGCCTCGATGCCGTTGGGGTAGCGCTTCAGGGAAAGCGGCCGGTCCTTCAAATGCGGCAGGATCAGGGGAGCCACGGTGTCGTAATAATTGAGCAGGTCCCGTTTCGTGTAGCCTTCCTTTGGATAGAAAACCTTGTTCAGATTTGTGAACTTCAACTGGTGCGCCTCAATGCTGAGGGTTGCCTCTTTCAGCGATGAGTCAAGCAACGGGTCGCGGCCTGGTGCGGGGTCGATATCCGTGCGCAACCCGGCGAATACCGGGGCCCGTAGCTTGCGGTCGTCTGTCCAATTGGAATAGCGAACCTCGCACATCACTTCGGGGCGGACCCAAACTACGTCCTTTTTCGGCAAGCCTTTCTCTGCTTCCAGAGGGCATTTATCCACCGCCAACGGCGCGAGCTTGGAATGAATCACCTTCATCATCCTTTGATCGAAACCGGTTCCCACATTGCCCGCCCATTTGAGTTTGGGACCGTCGTATGTCCCCAGCACCAGGGCTCCGAACAGGTCGCGCTCGCCCTTAGTGAACCCACACAGCACGAAGGAATCCGAGGATTGCACTTTATACTTCACCCAGTCCGAGGTCCGCCTGGATTCGTAGAAGCTGCCGAGCCGTTTCGCGATCACTCCTTCGATCCCTTGTTGTTTCACCGCGGCCATCAACTCCCGGCCACCCCCTTCGAAATGCTCTGAGAACCGGATTGTCTCCGAGGGGTCCAGAATTTCCTTTAAGAGGTGCTTGCGCTCCTCCACTGAAACCCCGCGAAGGTCATAACCGTCGATGTATAGCAAGTCGAATACATAAAGCACGACCGGTAGGTGACGCCGCAGCGTAGCAATCGCGCTGGCGTCCACTACGTTGATACGCTGCTGAAGTTTCTCAAAGCTGGGGACCCCCCGATTGTCAAGCGCGGCGATTTCGGCGTCCAGAATGGCGGTCGACGCTTTGATGTGGTGGGGCAAAACGGATAGCTCGGGATACTGCTGGTCCATGAGGTTGCCGTTGCGCGACAGCATGCGAACGCGTCCGTCCTCGATGTAGCAGAGTGCCCGGACGCCGTCCCATTTCACCTCGTATAACCAACCCTTACTATCCGCTGGAGGATCCCCGCGGCCAATCTCAGCCAGCATCGGCGTCACGCTTTTGGGCATGGCGGCTTTACGAGCTCCCTCGGGCAACTTTCGCTTCTTAACGGGATCAGCCTTGGAAGCCAGCCCCTGCGCGATCTCCTCCTGGCTTCGCCCGCTCAGCACGCTACGGGAGTGATCTTCCGGATTCCAACCGGCGACTGCCGCCGCATCCTTTTTCTTAATGAGCAGCCACTCGTTGCCCTTGCCGCGTTTGGTGCGAACAATGGCGAACTCGCCACGCACTTTTTTTCCATGCACGCGAAACTTGAAATCTCCGCGCGCAAGTTGTTGATCCGCGGAAGCATCGCCGAGTAGTTCATAGGTCCCGCGATCCCACAGCATGACGCTGCCAGCTCCGTAGTTTCCCGCTGGAATCACCCCTTCGAAACCGCCGTATTCGATGGGGTGATCTTCGACCATCATGGCCAGCCGTTTTTCAGCAGGATCCAACGTGGGACCTTTGGGAACGGCCCAGGATTTTAGGGTGCCGTCCACTTCCAGCCGCAAGTCGTAATGCAGATGACGGGCGTGATGCCGCTGCACACAGTATTGTTGGCCCGCTGGCGCCGCATTGCCTGGCGCCGGCTCGGGTGTCTTCTCGAAGCGGCGTTTCTCGCGGTACTTGTCAAGACTCATACGGCACGACAAAACTCCCCTGGAATGTTTGCGGTATAGTGGTGGAGCGAATCTGTCGCACGAGGTCTTGCGTCGCCATGGCATCCACGGTTTGGAAAGGGCATCTTACCTTCGGGCTGGTTTCGTTCCCTGTCAAATTGTACAGCGCGGCTCGCAGTGAGAGCATTAGTTTTAATCAGCTCCACAAACACGACGGCTCCCGCATCAAGCAGGTTCTTTTTTGTCAGGCCGAGGACAAGCCGATTCCTCGCAGCGAAATCGTGAAAGGTTTCGAATACGAAAAGGACCGCTACGTGGTGATCGAGGACGAGGAAGTAAAGAAGGTGGCTCCCCCTTCGGCCAAGGTGATGGAGATTTTGGAGTTCGTCAAGACCGACGAAGTGGACCCCATCTATCTGGAGACGTCCTACTATATGGCTCCCGACGAAGCCGGGGAGAAACCCTACGCGCTCCTGTTTGAGGCACTAAAAAATTCCGGCCGCGTAGGCGTCGCCCGCATCGCCATGCACAACCGCGAGCATATCGTAATCCTGCGGCCCGGCAAAAACGGCGTACTGATGCACACCATGTACTTCAGTCACGAGATCCGCAAGGTGGACGAATTCCGCACCGACCTGAGCTTGGTGAAAGAGAAGGAACTGACACTTGCGTCCAGCCTGATCGAGGCTCTGGCCGCCGATTTCGAACCCGAGAAATACGTCGACCACTATCGCGATAATCTGCTCCGCATGATCGAGCAGAAGAAGGCCGGCCAGGAAGTGATCGCCACACCGGAGCCGCAGCAAGCCAAGGTAATCGACATTATGGAGGCGCTGAAGGCCAGCTTGGCCGCCGCCAGGAAGCCCGCCGCCTCCGCCACGACGACGGAGGCTCCGGCAGAGGAGTCCCGCCCTGCCCGCAAACGGGCCCGGGGATAGCACACTACTTGGTGAACTTGGTCAGCCCTTTCACCTTCTCCAGCCAGTTGAAGACGATCGGGCAATAGGTCGCACGATCCGGCATCTTCCACATCTTGCTTTCCAGCGAGCCCGCGCCTTTCAGCAAATGCGGAAACCGGTCACAATCCGCTGGACGAGCCTCGTATACGGTGCAGTCGTTCCCACTCAGGAACACGCAACCATCCGCATCCGTGCGCTTCAGGATCAGCGCGCCGTCGTCGCTCTGCATTGTGTACTCGTCCAGGAACCGCTTCTTGGACGCACCCAGGAATTTGGCCAGATGCTCGATGTCGCGCTCGGTCAACTCCACTTCGGTGACGCGACAGCACTGGGCGCATTGTCGGCAGTCGATGGCGGCGTGTACTTCTTCGGCCGCCTTACGAAACTGGCGTTCGACGAACGTGTGGGACTTCAGCCAGCGGCGAAAGCTCATGTTCTCGACATGCTTCTTTTCGCCTTGGCGTTTGATTTGGACTAGATCGGTGAGCAAGTACCAGTCTAGCGGGCCCGCTTCGCGATGTCGGACTGCGCTTCCTTGAAGCCGGCCGGGACTTCGAATTTTGACGCGTCCACGGGGGCGGTGGAGAACAGGCTGCGTTCGGACGTCATCTCGACCAACATGCCGCCGCCCGGCTGAGATTGGTTCTTATCTTCCGGCTTGTCCTCTTCCTTTTTGCGGCCAAATCCGCTCAGACGTCCCGCGATGCCGGCCGCGGCTGCGCCCGTCGATTGCTTTTCCTTCGGTTCCTCCGGAGGCTTGTTTGCAGCAGCTTTGAGATCATCGATGGCCCCGCCGATTCTGACGATGTTCTGGATCGGCACGCCGTCCACTTTCGCCATTTCCCGCGCGGCCTGCGCCATGCCTTGGACCATCTCCGGCTGCACCAGGGCCTGTTGCTCCATGCCTGGCCGGAAGATTGCACCCATCTTCTGAGCCATCTTTAGTTCGAAGGCTTTCACCTCCTCGTAGCCCGCCACGGGCGCCATCCAGGCATCCGTCAACATGTTCATCGCGGCAGATTGGCCGGAGTCCTTGTCCTTGCCCTCAAGCTCCATGGTGATCATCAATTCCTTGGCATTCAGGCCGTTGATGGCCTTGGTCTTACCTGTGGCCTTGGCGGACACCTTGAACTTGGCCTCCACGTTGGGAGCCTTTTCATCCTTCTTTTGTTTCTTTTCGGCGTCCGCCAGAGCCTTTTCCATGGCGGCCTTCATCTGCGCGAAGGTGACCACCGAGTAAGTCTTCTTGGGGATATTGATTTCGGTGATGGATTCTTTGTCCAGGTCAACGATCGTCACCGCATCCTTGCGGGTGGTGAGCATGCGATTGCCCTTCACAGATACAGTGGAAATCTGGGCTTCCCGAGCTCCGCGCGTGAGCGGGCCTCCCAATTTCAGCGCATTGTACGCGATGCCACCCGTCATTTGGGTGCTTTCCTGATAGCTGAAGTCGGCGCGCAAGCCTGTGCAGGCGCTCGCCAATAACACGGAGAGTATTAGTGTTCGCATGAAGTCCTCAAACCAAATATAGTTCACTGGCAGCCTATAGGGAAGTCCCTCAGGGTCCAGATAGAAGACAGCTAAGAGGCCGCGAACGTTTCGGAGAACGCCGAGTTTATTCCACGGAGTGGTTATGGCAGGCGAGTAGTTCTGCCGCTAAACGGGCAGTGCCCGTGTGTTTTACATCGGAAGCGAGGATAATTAAGATCATGCGTCGTCCCCTGGTTGCGTTTTTGGTGCTGAGCGGAGTTTCCATGGCTCAGCCCGTCGCCGCCCTCTATGGACTCACTTCCGGTCCGGCGAGACTGGAATCGGCGGGCGCACTGGCATTTGGTCCGGAGGGGATTTTGTTTGTGGGGGATGCCGCCGGGGGCGCGATTTTTGCGCTCGACACCGGGGACCGGGCGGCTGTGCCGGAAACTGCCGGGATTGCAATTACCTCGATCGATAAGAAAATTGCCGCGTTGCTGGGAACGACTCCCGCGCAGGTCCAATTTAACGACATCAAGGTGAATCCGATTTCGAAGAATGTCTACCTAGCGCTGTCCAGAGGTCGAGGGCCGGATGCGATTCCGGTGCTGCTGAGGATAGAACCTAGCGGCGCGATGTCCGAGTTGCGCACGGATAATATTCCGCACGCGCGCATGACTCTGCCGGGTTTGTCCGCGGTTTCTCCCTTACGGCGAAGGACTGCTTCGCGGGTGCTGGCGATCACGGACCTGCAGTATTCCGAGGGACAGCTTGTCGTGGCGGGGCTTTCGAACGAAGATTTCTCATCGACGTTGCGGGTGATTCCGTTCCCGTTCTCATCGGCCGATCGTGGCGCGTCCATTGAGATCTTCCACACATCGCATTTTGCGTATGAGACGAATGCTCCCGTACGGACGATGGTGCCGTACACGTCGGGCGGAGAGCGATTCCTGCTGGCCGCCTACACCTGCACTCCGCTGGTGAAGCTTCGCATGAGCGATTGGGGCGCATATCACCGGCGAAACGCTGGCGGAACTCGGGCGGCATAGCAGTCCGCTGGATATGATCCAGTATCAACGGCGCGGAGAGGACTTTCTGCTGGTTGCGAACACGCTGCACGGGGTTCAGCGGTTGGCGATCGGAGATTTAGGGAAGTATGATGCGGTCACGGAGGAAGGGGGCAATGACGCTCAGATTCCTGTGCAAAGGGTGCCGGACCTCAAGGGCGCGGTCCGGATGGACAACTACGACACGAACCACGCGCTGATTCTGTTTGACCAAAAGTATCGGTTTGATTTGCGCGTGGTCCTGTTGCCGTGACCTTGCAGTGAACGCGTTTCCGCGAAGTAGCTTAAGAGGGCGCTTGCAGCAGGCTGAGGAGATACAGCACGATACCCCCGGCCACCAGGGGACAGCCGACCAGCAGGAACGCGACAAAGGCTAGCGGATGTACCACCACCAGCGAAGCCAGTTGCACGAACAGACCTGCAGCCACCAGTTTGGTCGCAAGTCTTATGCGATTCTCAATAGGACGCGGCTGCACGTTATGGCTCCTTCCAAAAGGTCGCTTGCTGAATGGAGCCGACGTCGTGCACGAACTCATGGCAGCCTGCGGACAGGCAGGACAGCTGGTTGGCCTTCACCCGGGTCAACAGGTCCGGGATCTTCTTGTGCGGGGATGCTTCTTCAAACTTGCGCGCACCCAAGTGGCAGTGGAGGCATTCGCGATTGTTATAGGGCGTGTAGAGCCTGATGTCCTTCGGTGCGGGAATGTTTCCCGAGTATTGCACCCACAAGTGGCGGAGTCCGCGCAGTTTCGCGCTCACCGTCCCAAACATGGTGTAGTCGGTGTGGCAGGTATAGCAGGCGTGGTCGCGGGGTACCGAGTTATTTTGAAAGTGGCGCGCCGGAAGGTAGCTGGGATCGTCGATATAGAGGCTCCTGCCGTGGTCAGCCATTACGTGGCACGAGAGGCAGAAGGATGTCGTCGTGGCGCGCTCCATGTGGGTCGTGAAGCCAACTCCCACGGCCACCACGGGCAGGATCAGGAGGCATACGAATGCCAGGATTTTCCCTTCTCGCGACCGCGTGACGGAGGTGCGGGCTCCGACCAGCAGCGCAAGAATACCTACGACGGCGACCACGCCAATGGTGAACGCGGCCGGCACGATTACTTAGCCAAGCCTCGATAGTGCTCCACCACGGCTTGGATTTGTTCCTTCGAAAGTTCCTTGGCGTAGGCTGGCATATCCAGACCTTTGCCCTCTTCCACAATTTTCACCATTGCTTCGGCCTTCAGCTTACCGGCGATCTCTTTGACCGGTTTCACTTTGAGCTTCTTACCGCGCGCCGTGCTGCCGGTCCCATCTGGCCCGTGGCAGCCCGCGCACTTATCCGTATAGACATCTTTGCCATCCTTAGCCCACCCATTGGGGGCCGCGAGTGCGGCCAATAGCAATGCGGCGGAAAGCAAAATGAGTCGTTTCATTCTAAAAACTCCTTGTCATGGCGATGGTGAGAAGGTTCGCCCCGAAGTTGTTGCCCGGCACGATCTCTTCCGTGTAATAGGTTCTTTGAAGTTGCAGGGTGAAGCGGCCCACGCGTGGGACACCGTAGAAAACCGATCCGGTCGCATAAGGGAAGCTCATCGGTCCGTATAAAGGAGCCTCTCCGGCAATTTCGCCCACTCCGGTCACGCGCACAAAATTCCCGCTGAACGTAATGCCGAAGTTTTTGAAGGGCTCCGCCTTAAGTCCACCCTGCCATACCCGGCTAATGGTCTGGTCCCGCAAAGCGAGGTTCGTGAAGGGCGCCGTGCCACGCAGGAAGCTCACGTAATTCGACGCAAACAGGCTGTCATAGCTGAAGCCGGCGAATCCTGTGTAGTGTTCGCTCAAATCGTAATTGACGGTGAATGCATTACTGCGAATCGTACTGCGGTAGTCGGAGGCAAGCAGTGTGCGGTTGCGAACCACGGCCGTATCGTCGAAGTAGAGCCGTTCGGTGGGGCTGTAATGCACCACCAAACGTCCCCCGATATCAGTGTGTGGCGAGACCCGGGTGTATGAGGTGCCGTTGGTAACCTGCTCCACGTCAGCTCGCACACTGAAGGAATGGGTGGGATGGAAGTAGATGCTCCCGATGGGCCAAACGGTTTTGATGCGCTTGGTCCGGGAAGCATCCGTGACGTTATCCACAATCGACACGACGTCGTTCTTCATCAGACGGACCCCTGCCCGCACCAGCAGCGATGCGGTCGGCGTAAACACCATGTTCAGATCCAACGCGCTGGTGCCGATGCGCCACTGGGTGTCCGCTTGGCCCAGCGCCACGGTAGCGCCGTTCACGCTGCGGAATTGGGCATCGCTATTCACAGTGAAGCGCGTATAGCGGTAGTCTGTCGTGAAATCCCACCACGGTTTTACTTGGTAGCTCAAGCCCTGATCGATCACATGATTCGGCTCCGTGACGTTCGCCCGCGTGGAAAATGAGACGGAATAGGGAGCCGTGACTGCTGTGCTGGTCGTCCGTGCCGTTCCATTGAAGGAGGCATCGATCGCGCCGGGTCCGCGATAACGATAGAAAATATACCCGCCACGCAGTTTCAGGCGTGGCCCTAAGCCGCCGGTGTAAGAGAATTCACTGACCGGTGTATGCAGTCGTCGCGTCTCGGACCATGAAATTCCGTTGACTAATTCTTTCGCCGTGCTGGCATCGTCGATATTCAAGCTGCGTTCCGGCGAGATCGGATTGCTTCCTTGCACGGCCTGATCGGAGGTCTGGTACCCAGCACGGTAATGCAATGTCCAGTCGTGGAGCGTGTAGTCCACGCCTACGGTAGTTCGATGGGAGGTTTCCGCCAAAGGCGCGACCACATAGTACGGATTCGCGCGCGCAAACGCCGCCCAGGTGGTTGGCGCGCCGAAGTAATCCAGGGATCGTGTGGTGCCTGCAACCCCATCCCGCGTATTGCGGAAGTATTCAAAGCTGAACCGGAGATTGTCAGTGGCATGAACCAGCAGATTGACCGAACCAAGCTTCCGAACGGTCGCCCAGTCGTGATTCCCGGTCAGCCCATTGAGCCGATTCGCCAGCGCGACACTGTCATTTTGATTCCAGTAGTAGTGGCTCTGGCGTAGATTGACGCGCAGATCGTAGACCCGGTTCTTGCGCACTGTTAACTGGCCGGTCGAAAACGGCTCCCCGCCCAACCCGCTGAACGTCGCCGAGTAGCTGTCCGCATAGCGGTTGACCCCGGCTGCTTTTCCGAAAAGGTCGAAATCCATCAACCGCAGTCCGCCGTTGAGGTTCACCAATTCCTGATACTTCGGTTTGTAGCCGCTCACGTCGGTCAGCCGAAATCCCACCGTTGCCGACCCTTGGTTCGTAAACCCGCCCGCAACGGGGGCGGCGTCTTGGGCAAACAAGCCCCCAGCGAGCAACAGCCCCGCGGCCATCCGCTTAGTGTAGGAAGTTGACATCGAAATTAGACCCATGGATGGCGGTATGGCAGCGCGTGCAGTCGCCGCGCGTCTGGAAACTGAGCCGGCTGTGAGGTACGTTGGTCGCATCCGGATTCACGTGGCATTGCAGGCACAGAAACCGGGATTCACGCCGTACCAGAAGTTGCTTGTTCACACTGCCGTGCGGGGTATGGCAGGCCACGCAACCCTCCACTTTGACGGCCGAGTGCTCGAATACGAAAGGCCCGCGTTTCTCCACATGGCAGGTGGCGCACGTATCCCAACCGCTTTGCCGTAAAGTTGCCCGATTCGAGGTTCCATGCGTGTTGTGACAATCCGTGCACTTCATCGCGCCTTCGGGAACCCGATGATGTGTGGGTAAAGCGAATTGCGCTTGGATGTTGCCGTGGCATCCGTAACAGAGATCCGGTTGCGACTTCTTTAGGAGACTGCTGGCCAGCCAGCGTTTGCCCTCCTCCAACTTCGGAACCGAAAAGAGATTCGCCTGCGCGAACCCAATCGGAGTCTTGGTTGGCGCGCGTGCCGCTTCCACCAGGTGCGGGGAGTGACAGGAATTGCAATCCACGCCATGTTGCACGTGCGGGGAGTGGTCGAAATTCCGTTGATCCCGGCTGCTGCTATGACACCCCAAACAGCGTTCCGCGTTCTGCTTCGGATTGGCTTTGAACGAGAAAATCAGCTTGGCCGCGGCGGCCGCCTTTGTGTCGTCCCCACCAGCGCCCTCCTCCGCGTCCGCGTGGCGCTTTCCAGGACCATGACAGGTCTCACAGCCATTGACTACGCTCGCTCCCCCGCCCAATGACGCATGTGGCGTTTTCGCATATTGAATGGATTCAGCACGGTGGCACGAGGAGCAGCGCGCTTCTCCGGCATAGTCGGGGCCCGCGGCAGCCCGACGGACCGTCACAGACGGGTTTTCAGCCGCCGACGGACGCGTTTGCGCCAATAGGGAATGGCCGCCCAGCAGGCAGACGGCCGCAAGGAATAGTGGGAGCGTCCGCGAATGCTTCAAAAGGAGATTCATAGGGGGGGTGACGACTAAGCCGTCTGGCGCATCGTCTGGAATATGGTCATGCTTAGTCCTGGCAATTATGGGTCCGCGGTATGAGGGGCATAAAGACGGGCCCCTCAGCTTTCACAACGATGTTCCTCGTTGAAAATACTGATGCGCTAAGCCTAAAGAGTGTTTTGAAAGTATTCCGCTCTCCCTCGCCATGCGCGATTTCGCGCAACCATCTGGGCGATTGAGCGCTGGCTGAAACCTAGTGAATTGGGTAAGGATTTCGTCTCACCGGGAAAAAGCGCTACTTTCCCGTCATGTGCTGCGCGCTTTTCTCGTTCTCAAGACAAATTTCATCCACCAATTCGGTGTCCAGCACTAGAAACAGTTGGATCTTTACCGTCCACGGCTTGGTATACGCCTTGGCATCATCCACGGTGATGTCGATTTCCAGGCTCCCGTAATTCGGCCGCCGGATTCGTTCGGTCACCTTGGCGGCCTCCGTCAACGGATTGCCCGCCATGTCCAGCCATAGGTCATCCCGGAAGCCAATGGTATGGACCACCAGCGTGTCCCGCTCCCACTTTGCGCTGGAGTAACCATTCCACGACGGCTGCGGATCCTCCGGCAAGGGCCGCCCATCGGTGAAAATCTGGCGGTAGCTGGAGTTGTATTCATTCAGCATGACCAGCAGGCCGGGCGTCTGAATCACCTTCTGAACATGCGGCAGAGTATAGAATCGCGGGAAGTTCGAGGGCAAACAGCGGACGTGCGGATCCACCTCGCGCGACCTCTGCTGCACCAATTGCGCTGCCCAAGGTTGGTACGGTAAACCGCCAGCCAGGTCCGTTGCGATGTTGACGGCTTGCGAGGCCAGATCCGCCCCGCCCTGGTTGGCGAGGCCTAGACCCTTCTCAATACAGTCGCCGGGCCCACCCAGATGCTCAGGACAAGCCCGCGCCGGACCGGCGATCCACCATAGCCCGGAAAAATCCGGCTTCCCGTCCCGCGTGCGCGGCGTGGGAGCCTGCAAGTTCGGCTTGCCTTGCTTGTTTTTAGGAACTCCCGCCGTCGGATAGTGAAGCCACTGGGCGGGGAGCGTGGATGCCAGCAGGCAGCAGAACGCTATGGCCATCCCGGGAATTGAGCTATGTTTGGACATTTTCGCTAAACGGCTCCCTCGATCATACATAAACTCACTGCAAGACTGGAAAAGAACCCAAGATTATGCGACTCCCCACTCACCAGCAGCGTCTAATCACCTTGGAGCCAAGCTTGGCGCAAACCAGCCCATCTAATCTCAACTCCGGCTTCGACGTATTCGCGGTCGCCAATCTTCTGGAAGGCGCCGTTACGGAAGACGGATCACGCTTCGTCGACTTAGTCGAGCGCTCCCCTGTATTGCTCGTGTTCCTGCGTCATGCGGGCTGTACCTTCTGCCGCGAGGCACTGGCTGACATCGCGCAATCGCGTACCGCCATCGAAGCCGATGGCAACCAGATTGTCCTGGTATATCTCGGCGACCGTGCGGAGATGGACCGCGTGATCCGGAAATACAGCGTGGAAAGCCTGCCGCGCATTTGCGATCCAGGCCAGCACTTGTATCGAGCCTTCGGCCTAAAACGAGGGACTCTGGGGCAATTGGTGGGTCCCAAAGTGTGGTTGCGGGCCATTACAGCCGGTTGGTTCGGCGGGCACGGCGTCAGCCGCCCGGCTGCGGATTCGGCCCAGATGCCGGGTGTGTTCTGGATCGATAAAGGCATGATCGCCGGCCGTTTTCGGCATCAAAGCGCTGCCGATCGTCCTTGCTATACCGAAATCTGCAAGCCCGCGGGAAAACCAACCCGATGAGCCCCCACCGCCCCCTTTCTGAAATCGACGAAGCCGAACTTGTAGCGCGCGCTCAGCGGCGGGATGAGCAGGCCTTTGCCGAGCTAATGCACCGCAACACGTCCACTTCCCTGCGGTTGGCCCTTTCGGTCCTGAAAGACCGTCAGGAAGCCGAGGATCAGGTGCAGACCTCGTTCCTTAAAGCCTGGATGGGGCTGGGTTCGTTTCAATCCGAGTCGCGCTTTTCCACCTGGTTCAGGCGCATCGTCATCAACCAGAGCCTGATGCGGCTGCGCGTAGTGAAGCGGACGAAACTGCAATCGCTAACCGAAAACTCGGAATCCGAGCGTCCCATCGATCCGGCCAGCGTGGCTCCCACTCCGGAAGCACAACTCAGCCGGCAACAGATTCACGACCGCTTGCGCAAGGAAGTCCTGCTGCTGCCACCCTTGTTCCGTGAAGTGCTGACCCTTCGAGACTTAAACGAACTCTCCACCGAAGAGGTTTCGGCGCAATTGGGGATCTCCGAAGCCGCCACCAAAAGCCGCCTGGCTCGTGCCCGCGCCCTACTGCGGGAGCGCATGGAGCGGCATGTGGGCGGATCGTCGCCGTCTTTGATCTAGATGGATGCTAATTTTGAGCCATGACGTGGCTCACCTGGTCTCTTCTCTCCGCTGTTTTCGCCGCCGCCACCGCACTGCTCGCCAAGCTCGGCGTGCAGAACGTGGACGCCAATCTTGCCACGGCCGTGCGCACTACCGTCGTTGTCTTGTTCACCTGGCTCATCGCATTCACGGCTGGACACCCCAGCAGTGTCCGGACGTTTTCAGGCAAGACATGGACCTTCCTCATCCTTTCTGGTTTCGCCACAGGACTCTCCTGGCTGTGCTATTTTCAGGCGCTGCAAGCCGGACCTGTCTCCCGCGTTGCTCCCATCGACAAGCTGAGCGTCGTGCTTGTCATCCTGTTCAGCGCAATGTTTTTGGGGGAAAGTTTGACGTGGTCCCGCGCGGCCGGAGGGCTTTTGATTGCCGCAGGAGCTACCTTGATCGCTTTAGAATGAATCCAAGGGTAATAGATCACACCCAAACCCCTCGGCTGTTCTGGTGCCAATCCAGGCGGAGTTCTACTGCGGCGATGTATGCGCAGAATCCTCACCTCCAGGATGTATATCAGCAACTAGACAACTTTGAAACAGTCGTCGGGCGAGATCGCTTCGGGAATGTCGCCCAGCCCGTGCAGCTGGCCGATTAGTTTCTCCCAACGCTCGCGCTTCATGGACCCGAGCCCCGCCGCATCGGTCTCATCGTTCTGGATAAATGGCACCTGTTCCTGCGCCACTTCCGCGAAGGTTGCCGGATCCATGGACGGATTCAGATCGTGCATTTTGTCATTGGTCGGCTTAGCATTCGCCACGTAGGCGCGCCAGCCTTCGCGCACCGCGCCCACAAATTGCTCCACTGGCCCGGGATTCTCGCGCACGTATTTGCGGTTCGCCGCCAGCACGGTTGTATAGGGGTTATATCCGACATCCGCGACTGGGAAGACCGTGACCTTGGCTCCAGCGTGGCGTGCCTGCAATGGTTCCGACATGATGAAACACTGCTGGGCGAACAACGGATCATTCAGGAACGCGGTGATGTCGCCACCGGGGGAAGGCACAATCTTGACGTGGTCGAAGCCGAATTGCTTTTCCAGCAGGCGCGCGTAAGGCAAGCCGCGCTGCAGGGCGACCGTCCCCTCTTCAAAGACTTCTTCGATGGCCGCCAGCTTGCGTTCGGCGTGTACCATGAGGCCCTGCGGCGTGTCTTGGAAGACCGCAAACAGCGCCACTACGTCATTGCCGCGAGAACGTGCCACTACCAGCTCATCGGCGGAGACAACCCCAAATTCAGCCGACCCCGCGCCAATCATCTGGACCGTGGGGGTGCCGGCGCCGCCGGGTAGGATCTCGACATCTAATTTCCGTTCCTTAAACGGCGCCGCGTAAAATCCGCCAAATTGCGGGTCCGGCTTCCAGTTCAGCGCCAAGCGGATCTTTGAAGACCCACCGCAAGACGCAAGGAGTCCAAAAGCAGGCAAGCCGAAAAGAAATGCGCGACGATCCATAGCCATATTGTAGTGGCAGGTTCGCAGCCTGCGGCGGACGGCCGCCTCTCCTTTAACCTTGCTCCGAAGCATGCCACCGCCGCAACGTAACCGCACTAATTAAATTGATTAGTCCGAATAGCGCCAACCCCAGTGCCGACGCCAGCAGTACCGCGGCAAATACCTTGTCCACGCGCTGCTGCGTTCGCGCCACGTCCACGACGGAGCCGAGTCCTTCGCCGCCGATGAACTCGCCGACGATAGCGCCGATGACAGCCAGCCCGGACGCCACACGCAGGCCGGTCAGAATTTGCGGCAGCGCAGCCGGGAACCGCAGCTTCAGCAATGTCACCCACTGGGATGCTCCATAAAGTTGGAACAAGTCGCGCAAATTTGGGTCGGTCGAGAGAATCCCCGTAAGAGTATTTGCGATCACTGGAAAAATAGAGACCACGAATGCGGAGACCACCACGGTCTTCATACCGTACCCGAACCAGATGACCAGTAGAGGCGCGATAGCAATGATAGGGACGGTCTGGAAGAACACCGCGTAAGGATACAGTGCCCGTTGAATAGAACGGGAGGACGAGAGCAGCACGGCAATCGCAATCCCCCCGAAGGCACTCAGCGCAAATCCCAGCAGTGCGCCCGCGGAGGTTTTTAGAAAGGCCTGGCCCAGTTCCGCGCGGCTTTCGACCATCGCCGCAAGTACCGCGCTGGGCGCCGGCACCAAATACGCCGGAATGAAGCCCTGGCGGACAGCCAGCTCCATCGCAGTGATCACCAGGATGGCCGGAATCAGTGGAGGCAGGATGCCGCGCAAGTTATTCTTCCTCCATGGCCGCGAAAAGCTCCTGCATTGCGGCGCCCATGCGGTCGTCTGTCCGCAGCAGGTTGGTCCGTTCCAACGGCAAGTCGATGGGTAGGTCCAATTGGATCGTGCCATTGCGCCGCGCCAGCACAATAGCGCGGTTCGCCAGGAAGGCCGCCTCCGAAATGGAGTGCGTTACAAACACCACGGTCATGCCCCGCACGCGCCACAGCTCCCGCAATTGCACTTCCAGGTTGAAACGGGTGATCTCGTCCAAGGCCGCGAATGGCTCGTCCATCAATAGCAGAGTTGGCTGGGTAACCAAAGCACGCGCCAGGGACACACGCATCCGCATGCCACCGGAGAGCTGCGCTGGATAGCGGTCCTCCGTATCGGCCAAGCCCACTTGGGCCAAAACGCCGCGTGCGGCGCGATGTCGCTCATCGCGAGGCATCCCCAGCAATTCCAGAGGCAGCGCCGCATTGTCCAGCACGGTGCGCCACGGCAATAAATGGGCGTCTTGAAACACAAACGCGGTACGCGGCTGTTCCGGTTGCGTGACGATTCTGCCACTATCGGCCGGCAATAACCGGGCGATCATGCGGAGTAACGTGGATTTGCCGCACCCGGACGGCCCCAGCACCGCCAGGAACTCTCCCGCCGGAACTTCCAGACTCATGCCGTCGATCACGGCCGGTCCGTGCGCGAAACTACGGCGTACCGATTCAAGCCGTAAGGCGACGCCGGAGGAGGCCTGAGCGGGGGAGTTCACTTCCGCAATTCTAGCGCGACGCCTAAGGCTTCATGAACGTCTCGCGTTGTAAACTGACGGCATGGGCCGCAAAACTCCGGGTGACGTTCGTGCGGCGATATGGATGAACCTGGGGCTGCTTTTGGTTGCACTTATTCTTCCGCAAGCAATTGTGAACAGCACTGGTGTGAACGATGCCACTCCACTGGCGAGCGGGGCGACCGCCGCAGCCATGTCGTTCGCGGTGCCGATGGTGCTGATGTTAGTAATCGGCGCTGGCGCGATTGTCCGCGCCTACGTCTTGTCTCGTGCCCAGGGTACGACTATACGCTGGACCGCATTCCTGCCCGTGAGTCTATTCTTCGTGGGCTTGGTTGGAGTGTTGGGAATGGTGCTGTGGCAAGGCGCTTAGCTTTTGCTTTATTACCGCGTTAGGCGTGGCGTCAGCAGCCACTGTAGCGACCCGCGCGGCTTGCCGATACTCGCAGCCGTGCGAACATGCAGCAGCGAGCCTTTCTTGAAGTCGATCGAAATCGCAGCTTCCAGCAGGTACGCGGCGAAATGGCTGAGATGCGGCTCATGGCCGGCCACCAACACCTGCGTCACATCTTTCATCGTGCCCAATTCCTTCCACAGCTTCTCTGGAGGCACGTTCGGCAGCAGATTCTTCGATTCAGTGATCGGAAGTTTCAGAAGTTTGGCCGCAATATCCGCGCTCTGGCGCGCACGCCGTAGAGGACTACTCAGAATCAGGCTTGGCTTTATTTTTGCTTTCCGCGCGGTCCGGATGACGTCCCGGACGTCGTGTTTACCGGCCGTAGTAAGTCCGCGCGTCGCGTCTTCAACTTCCGCGGAGCGGGGCTCGGCTTCCCCATGGCGGAGAATGTAGATATCCATAGACCCTCTTTCTTGGGACCGAAATAGCGCTTCCAGTGACTCCGGAACATGTGTTCGCGCTGTTCCAGCAATTCTTGGATCGCAGCGCTCGCCCGCTTGTGCTTTTTCAATAATTCCAGAGCGGTGACGCAATCATTCATATCGCCGAGCTTGTCCTGCAACTCGCGCAACGCAGCTAATATGGGCGCCAGCCGATCTGGCTCGAACCGCGGCTCGAACAACTCCACGCTGTAACGGAAGTGTTTCGCGTCCACGCGAAAGTGATGCATCTCTGCATAAGATGACGCGGGAGTCGCCGCTTCGCGGCCTGCGGCGAAAAACTTCCCAACCAGGTCCGGCATCGGATTTTCCAGATCTTCGGGTGCGGCCGGCGCTGGCGTCAGCGCCGCGGCTTCGACCTCCTTGCGCTGCAGCATCTTCTTCAGATCCTTGGCTAGCGTCTTTTCGGCTTGCTTCCTGCCTTTGGAAAGAAAGCGCATGGAAGCGGAGGACTTCCCAAAACCGGCGTCTTCCAGTAGCTTTTCCGCGATGTGATGGTTCCGCGCAACTCCGCAATTCCGCATCAGGCGATGGAGTTGCTTCCGGAACTTGCCCACCGCTGCGGCATCGAAGTGCTCCTCAAAGAGGCGAAAACATTGCGTCAACCGGCGAATGGCGACGCGTAGGTCATGAATCGCGTGGGAATCATGCGGATCCTCATGGGCGATTCCCATGGCCTCCCACCATTGCATCCAACGGGTGGTGGTCTGCTGCCGGATAAATGTGTTCATCGCTTAATCCTTACGGTAAGCGGTTTTCCATAAATCGATTGGAATACCTCGCCGGCCTGCTGCGCATGCCATTGCTCGATGTCGATGTCCGAACTCGAATAGAGCCGTAGTTCGACGTTGTCGGGAACCGCGACCTCCACCCGCTCCACTTTCTGTTCCTGGCTCTGATCCAGCGCGACCGCTATGCGCAGCAACGGAGTCAGTAACATTACCGCCCGCCGGTGATCCACGCCCAGGGCTTGAAACGAATCGTGGGTCAACTGCGGCGTCGACTTGCGATGATAGCGGCAAAGATTGGCGATGGCCAAGCGCTGTTCTGGAGAGAATCCAGGCATGTCGGAGTTGGCCACCAGATACATGGAATGCCGATGATGGCGCGCCTCGTTCACGAAATGGCCGATGTTGTACAGGTAAGCCGCGGCTTCCAGCAACTTGCCGTATTCGAGCGGAAGCTGGTGCAGCGGCCGTAGTCCGTCAAACAGCATGTGCGATAACTCCGCCACCTTGCGCACGTGCGGAGCCGACATCTCATACTTGGTCACCATCGCGCGCAGCATGCGGCGCTGCTCGGCGTCCAAGCGAGCCTGCTCCATGCCCACTTTGCGTTGTTCCAGGTCGGCTACGATGCCTTCGCGCAGACCCGCGGTCGAATAGTACATGCTGGCCAAGCCCAGCTCCCGCATCACCATGTGCATCACGCATGATCCCGCCACGATGATCTCTGAGCGTCGCGGCCCGATTCCGGTGATCTTATTCCGCCCTGCGATCGTTCGCACCGAAAGATCCTGATACAGTCGACGCACCTGCGCGGCGCTGGCCCGCAGACGGTCGGCTTCATCCCGCCGGGTCCGGCGAACTTGGTTGACCGCGCTCACAATCGCGCCTGACGTTGCCGAGGTTCCAATCATTCGATCTACCTTCGCGGAAGCGAACCGCGCCGACGCACCGGCTAATCTCTCCTGCACGTACTTCTCCATCCGTGCCAACTCTCGTGGATCGGGCGGATCGCTCTTCAGGAACATCTCGGTCAGCCGCACAGCCCCCAGAGGTTTGGAGAATGCGTCCGCGAACTTGCCGGCGTTCCCTAGAATGAGCTCCGCGCTGCCTCCCCCAATGTCCAGGACCAGGATTCGCTGCTTGGGATGTGGCCAACGGAATTGCAGTCCCATGTGGATCAGCCGGGCCTCTTCCAGGCCGGAAATGACCTCCACCGGCGTCCCCAAAATCTCTGAGGCGCGACCCAGAAAATCGGCCTGATTCGACGCGTCGCGCAGAGCCGACGTTCCCACGGCCCGCACGCCCAGCATGTCCAGCGAGGAATACTTGTCGGCCATTCTTTGCAGAGTCTGGAACGCCGAATCCATGGATTCCTGGGTCAACCGCCCGCCGCGAAATACGCCGGCGCCCAGGCGGACCACTTGGCGATCGGCCGCCAATTCCTTGAACGGTTCCGAGGCGTTGATCTCCGCCGCGAGCATCCGAATTGAGTTACTGCCTATATCTATTGCGGCGTATCGGGACATGAAATGTGAAGAATATTCGTAACGCAGTTGAAACACTAAACTATGTGCTCACTCGTTATGATAGGGGAGTTTATGCAGACGTTTGTGGCAAATCGCTGTCCGGGACGGCTAATTGTCGTCGAAGGCATCGATGGGTCAGGGAAATCGACGCAAATCTCGCTTCTCGCCCAATGGTTGCGCTCGCGCGGTTACGCCGTGGCGTTCAGCGAATGGAACTCTTCTCCTCTCGTCCGTGAAACAACACGCCGCGGTAAGAAGAAGGCCATGTTCACTCCGACGACGTTTAGCTTGATTCATGCCACCGATTTCGCGGATCGGCTGGAGCGCTATATCACTCCTCTGCTGAAGGCGGGCGCCGTGGTCTGCGCGGATCGCTATGCCTATACCGCCTTCGCCCGCGATGTTGTCCGCGGCGTCGATCCCGCGTGGGTTCGCAATCTCTACCGCTTCGCCCTGAAGCCTAGCCTGGCATTCTATTTCAAAGTACCTTTGGAAACCGCACTGGGACGCATTTTGGGTGGCCGTCATGCTCTGAAGTATTATGAGGCCGGCATGGACCTGGGGCTCAGCCGCAACATCGAGGAGAGTTTCCGCCTTTTTCAGGGCCGTATTTTGGCCGAATACGAATCCATGATCGAAGAAATGGGCTTCCACGTCATCGACGCCACCAAGTCGATCGAAGCGCAACAACGTGAAATGCGGCGCATCGTCCGCCGCGAATTTGGTCCCGGCCGCCCCGCGGGCGTCCTGGGTACGGAGGTGGATCTTGCGCGAATCGCGAAGTAACCAGCCGCTGTCCTTTTATAGGACGCCTTTGCCGGCAGTGGATTGCTCTGAGCTGCAAGGCAAGCTCATCGTGATTGAAGGTCCCGACGCGGTGGGCCGCAGCAGCCAAGTACAGCGTTTGAAAGCGTGGCTGGAGGAAATGGGCCACGCGGTTCTCGACACCGGCATGGCACGCTCCGAACTCGCCGCCAAAGGAATCCGGGAAGCCAAGCAGGGCAACACTCTGGGCCCCGTCACTATGACGTTGTTCTACGCCACCGACTTCGCCGACCGCCTGGAAAATGAAATTATTCCTGCTCTGCGCGCGGGCTTCATCGTCATCACCGATCGTTATATCTACTCCATCATGGCGCGCGCCATCGCTCGCGGGGAGAATCGTGCCTGGCTGGAACGGATGGCCGGGATCGCTCTGGTGCCGCACGCGGTCTACTATTTGCGCGCCGACGTGAAGGATCTGATTACTCGCGTAGTGGTCGGCAAGGGCGCCTTCGACTACTGGGAAAGCGGCCTGGATCTAGGCTTCGGCCCCGATATGTTCGAAAGCTTTGTCCGCTATCAGCGCCGCCTGATCCGCGTGTTCGACGAACTTTCCCGAGCCTACGGCTTTCAGGTAGTGGACGCTACGCGGTCCGCCGATCAGGTGTTTCATGCCCTGCAAACGTCCATGCTGGACCTCTTCGAGCCGATCCATGAGGCCACGGACGATCCACTCATAGCAAAAGGGGTCGCGCGGGCGCGGACGCGTTCCTCGTCAGCAACCACCAGGAAAATGTCCCGAGCACGGGCATTAGGCTGACCACGACAAACGTAGTCGTGTAGCGCTGCTGGTCGAACCACTCCCCCAACAATGGCAGCAACACGGCCACCAGAGCCGACCATGTTCCCGCCGCCATGCCCGCCACCATCGACGATTGCTCGGGCGGATAGGCCCGCGCCCCTGACCGCAGCCCCACCACGATGAAGCCTGCCGTCACGAACATCGCCCAGAAGAAGATCAACACGCAAACGATCGGCGAAGTTGTCAACGTGACTGCGCTCAACGGCAATCCCAGGACGGTCAACAATATGTACAGCCCCGTGGGCCGGTCCTTATCCGTTGCATAGTGGTCCGACGCCCATCCCCAGAAAAAGTATCCGACCTCCCATCCCAGCGGAGGCACCCATAACATCTTGCCCAAGTCTCCCTGTGAAACTCCTAACGCGCGGTTGAGATACAGAGGAGCCAAATACAAGATCGGTCCCAGCGCGAATGCCCCCACCGCGTAGGCTGACACCAGCGCCCAGAATCGCCGTTCCATTAGATTCGGAAATGCCATCCGCTGCGTTTTGCGGGACCGAACTGGCAGGTACGGAGGGCGCGCCGTGAACCACCACAACAGCAGCCAAATCACGCCCATGGCGCCCGTAACCAGAAAAGCGGCGCGCCACCCGAACGCTGCCGCGATGGGCACAACGATCAGCGGCGTAACAATAGCCCCCAGCGAGCCTCCGCTATAGGAAATCGCGATCCCGCGCGCCTGGCGGTTCGGGGGCAGGGAATCCATCGCCGCTCGGAAGCCCCCCGGAAACGTCGCGCCCTCGCCGAAGCCCAACAGAGCCCGTGCCGCCGCGAATCCCCAAAAACCGGACATCGCCGCATGCGACCCGCTGGCCACCGTCCACACGCCCACCGCCACCAGCATGCCCGTGCGGAGTCCGATGAAATCCAGTAACGACCCCCACAGCGGATTCGCGATCATATACGCGAAGGAAAATGCCGAGACCACAGTGGCGTAGGTTTGCGTGCTCATCCCCGTATCCGCCAGGATTGTCGGCGACAATACCGCCAGAATCTGACGGTCCACGTAGGACAACCAGGAACACGCCATCATCACTAGACTTGATACCCACATTCTGTTTCCGTGGGATGTGTTGTGCGGCGGCGTCACTTTGGTAGAATACCAACACGATGCCAACCACAATCGAAATCCTCAACCAAAAGATCGAAGCCAAGCACCTCCTGAAGCACGCCTTCTACCAGGCGTGGACGAAGGGCGAATTGTCGCTGGACGACCTCCGCTCCTACTCCCGCCAGTACTTCGCGCAAGTCCGGGCGTTTCCGGCCTACTTGAGCGAAATGCACAGCCACTGCGAGGATCTGAACTCGCGCCGCGTGATCGCCGCGAACCTGGCTGACGAAGAAGCCACCTCGCCCACGCACCCCGAGCTATGGCTCGATTTCGCCCAGGGTTTGGGCGTTTCCTCCGAGGAAGTTCTCAATCATCAGCCCGGTCCGAAGTTCCAGGCCCTGGTCAACACGTTCCGCGACCTGGCGGGCCAGGACACCGGCACTGCCGCCGCAGCCCTGTACTGCTACGAAAAGCAGATCCCGGCCGTTTCGCACGAGAAAATCGCAGGTCTGAAGGCCAACTACGGCATCGAGAGCGACGCGACTTTGAAGTATTTCGCCGTGCACGAGGAAGCCGACGTGGAACACGCCGCCCAGTGGGAAGAACTCCTGCAGCGCCACCAGATTTCCGCCGAGCAAGCCACCAAAGTGGCGGACCGCGTTCTGGACGCCCTGAACGGCGCCCTGGACGAAGTCTACAGCGGTTGCGCCTGCATGTCCGTTAACTAATCGCAGTTCGTAAATCGAAACTCTCATCCGCGGCCTGCTCGGGCGAAATGCTCGCGCGGGCCGCTATGATTTTACGGGCTAGTAAATGCTCCGCCGGACAGTTCAGTGAGTCGATCGCTTTCAACTCGCCGCCACGATAATAGAACACCGAAAACTTGCGGCTTTCCAAATCCCCGCGTGTAACCACCTGATCGAACCCAGTCCCGATCCCTGCCATTTGCATGCGGATATCGAACTGATCGCTCCAAAACCAAGGCACCGAATCGTACGCGGTTCCGCGCCCAACAATCGCCTGCGCCACCGACACCGCCTGATCCACGGCGTTCTGCACGGATTCCAGGCGTAGGCGCACCCCAGCGTAGACATTCTCGTATTCCGCGCAATCTCCGATTGCAAAAATTCGAGGGTCCACGGTGCGCAAGTGCTCATCCACACAGATCCCGTTCGCTACGTCCAGCCCCGCGGAACTGGCCAGCTCGACATTCGGCGCCACGCCGATCCCCACAATGAGCAACTCCGCCGGAACCCGTGTCCCGTCCACCAACACGACCTCGTCTTTTTCAATACGCTCCACGGAGGCGTTAAGCAAGATCCGCACCCCGTGCTCTTCATGCCGCTGCCGGAAATACTCGGACACCACCGGAGCCAGTACTCGCGCCATCAGTCGAGGGGCCGCCTCAATCACGGTCACGGGCTTGCCCAGCGTGCGCGCCGCTGCAGCCACCTCCAGTCCAATAAATCCACCACCGATCACGGCGATAGATGCCGCCACCGCAATCCGCGCGCGAGCCTCAGCCGCTTCGCCCAACGTTCGTAGGTAGAGCGCACGCTCCGCCCCTGGCAGCAAGCGATTGCGCGCCCCGGTTGCCAGCACCAAAGAATCGTATTCGAGCCGTTGGCCGCCCGCTAAGGAGACGGAGCAACTGGCAGGATCGAGCGACTCAACCCTCGTTCCCGTAATCAAATCGATTCGTTGAGCAACGTAAAAATCCGCCGGTCGCAGAACAGCGTGCCGCTCCTGCTGCTTGCCCGTGAGCATGCCCTTTGACAAGGGCGGTCGCTGATATGGCAAGTGCGCTTCTTCGCCGACGATCGCGATCGGCTCCGAATACCCCTCCGCCCGCAAAGAGACAGCCGTCTGAAATCCTGCTTGCCCGCCGCCGATAATGACCGTACCGCGCACGCCTTATTGTTTTTCCGGAGTATGGACCACCAAGCCGTCGAACTCCGCCGTCACCTTGAGCTGACAGCTCAGCCGGCTATTGAGTTTGCGTGTCGCTGCGGTGGAGTCCAGCATCGCGCCCTCGTCGTCTGAGATGGGTTCCAGCACGGCCATCCACTTGTCTTCGACGTATACGTGGCAAGTAGCGCATTGGCAGTTACCGCCGCATTCCGCGACGATGCCGTCCACGCCGTTCTGCACGGCGCCTTCCATGACGGAGTCCCCGAGAGGCACGTCCACAGTCTGCGACGCACCGGTATGAGAAATGTAAGTAATGTTAGGCATGAGCGAATCCACATTATCACCCGTTCTTTCCTATCCGTGTGAATCCGTGTGAATCCGTGGCCAAAAGAGTAAAATAATCTAGATCAGATGCCTCTATCTATCGGTGATAAACTCGGACACTACGAAATCGTCGCTCCCATCGGAGCCGGTGGCATGGGCGAGGTGTACCGAGCCCTCGACACCAAACTGAACCGTGAGGTCGCCCTCAAGGTCCTGCCCGCCGTCTTCGCTAACAATTCCGAACGCATGGCCCGCTTCCATCGCGAAGCCCAATTGCTAGCCTCCCTGAATCACCCCAACATCGCCCCCATCTACGGACTCGAGGACACCGCCCAGCACCGGGCCATCGTCATGGAACTGGTGGAAGGCGCCACTCTAAAAGGTCCCCTGCCAGTCGCCGAAGCCTTGCGCGTGGCCAAGCAAATCGCCGAGGCCATCGAGTACGCCCACGACAAAGGAGTAATCCATCGCGACCTCAAGCCCGCCAACGTCATGATCACCTCCGATGGCTCGGTCAAGGTTCTGGACTTCGGGTTAGCCAAGGCGCTCGACGACTCCGGCACTTCCTCCACAATGGGTTTACCAGGGGATCTGCACGGATCCATGTCGCCTACCCTCACGCTCGGCGCGACCAACATCGGCGTGATCCTCGGCACCGCAGCCTACATGGCTCCCGAGCAAGCCAAGGGCAAGAAAGCCGACCGCCGTGCGGACGTGTGGGCCTTCGGGATCGTGCTCCATGAAATCCTCACCGGTGAGCGCATGTTCAGCGGCGATTCGGTGGCCGAGATTCTGGCCAGCGTAATGAAGGAGCAGGTGACACTTCGCAACCTGCCGTCCGATACGCCCCCCGCTGTCCGCAAATTGATCGCCCGCTGCCTCGATCGCGACCTCCGCCGCCGCGTGCAATCCATCGGCGAAGCCCGCATCATCCTGGAAGACGCAATCGCCGGCGTCAACTCCGAAGAGAGCGCGCCAGCGCCCGTCATCGTCAAACCAGCGAGCAAACTCCCTTGGGCCATGGCCGCGACGTTTTTCGTCGCGTTGCTCGCCCTCGCCGCTTGGACGGTCTATCCGCGCTCCTCCACGCCCGGCCCCGGAGCGATTCGCTTCACCATCGCTCCACCCGACGGCACTCCCCTGACACCGTTCGCGACCGGAGGTCCACAAGTGTCCGTATCCCCCGATGGGCGTTACCTCGCCTTCGTCATCGGCACCGATCGGGTAATTTGGGTCAGAGCGCTCGGCTCACTCTCTGCGCAGAAGCTTGATAAGACGGACGGAGCAACTTTTCCCTTTTGGTCCCCCGATTCCCAGCACATCGCCTTCTTCGCCGACAATCAGGTCAAGCGCATCCCGGTGTCCGGCGGGTCCCCGGTAAAGGTTGCGGACGCCGGTGCGGGCGATGGCGGGACCTGGTATCAGGAACCGAACGGCGAAGGCGTCATCGTCTTCGCTGCTACCCCAACGTCCGCGCTGCAGCGCGTCCCCGCCTCTGGCGGAAAGCCCACGCCTTTCTCCAAACTGGCCGATGGGGAAACCGGCCACATCTTCCCGCAGTTCCTTCCAGACGGGAAGCGCGTGTTGTACTGGGCGCGGGGCGGAACCAAGCCCGGCATCTACGTTCAGGCGCTCGGCTCCGGGGAACGGACGTTCGTCGCGCCAACCCCCGGCCGCGCGGCCTTCTCGCCGCCCAACTTCCTGCTCTTTCTCAGCGGCAACACGTTGATGGCGCAACGCCTGGATCTCAACTCCCTCAAGCTGGAGGGAGAGCCCGTTTCCATTGCCGATGAGGTGCGCTCCGCCGCCAACGGCCGCAACGCGTTTTCCATCTCCAGCAATGGCGTCCTCGCCTATCGTTTGGGAGCCGGCGGAGTCCAGTTTCAACTCACTTGGTTTACGCGGGACGGCAAGCCCACCACGGGTCCCGCCCTGCCGACGGGACCAAACCGGGAAATCACACTCTCCCCCGACGACAAGTTCGTGGCTGTGCGCCGCGGGGACTCTGAACAGGATCTGTGGCTGCTCGAAGTCGCTACCGGAGTCTTCTCCCGCCTCACGTCCAGTAAGGGGGACGAAGGCGAGGCGGTGTGGGCCCCCGACTCCCATCGCATCGCCTTCATGGGCGCCGCTTCCCAAGGGGCGGAGGTCCGTGAGACGGTGATTGGCTCTGGCAAGGAGACCAAGATCTTCGCGGACGACAAGCACACTCGCCTCGAATACTGGACCCGCGGAAAGCAATTGCTGATTCGAGGAAATGGCATCACCTCCGTCATTCCTGCGCCGGAAGAAGGGGCAGCGGACGCCAAAGCCACCGAACGCAAGCCTGAAACCGTGTTCACATCCGGGTACGGCGTCGATCTCTTCAGCGTATCCCCCGACGGGAAATGGGTTGCCTATATGTCGCAGGAATCTGGCGATCCGCAGATCATGGTGGCGGCGTTCCCTTCGTTTGCCAACCGGCGTCAGATCACGACCGGCGGGGGCACACAGCCCCTGTGGCGCGCGGACGGCAAGGAGCTGTTCTTCCTCAGCGGCGACCTGAAACTGATGTCCGTCGAGGTAAAGGGCGGGCCCAACTTCGAGACCGGTCCAGCCCGCGAACTGTTCCAGTCGCCAGGCTTTCGCGGCTTGACGGTTCGCACCTACGCGGTCACCCACGACGGCCAGCGCTTTCTGGTGCTGGAACCTCCCGGCGTCGGCACCAATACGGTCGAGCCAATCAACGTGATCGCCAACTGGCCCGCGCTCGTGAAGTGACGCGCGGGAATTGTGAAAGCATCCCCTACTGCAGCGCGAAATTGATCTCCACGATTGTGACCACGCGAACCGGCACACCGTTAAGAAGGTAGGGCCGGTAAGTCCACTGCCACACCGCCTCCACTGCCGCTTGCTGCAGCAGATCCGGGCCGTCCAACAACAAGATGTTCTCTACCACTCCACCAGTTCCGACAGTGACCTCTAGCCGGACCACTCCCTGAACGCGCGCCGCCTTGGCTTCAGCGGGATAATTCGGCCTTACCTGCGTTACCACCATTCCCTTGCTTACCCCAGCCGTGACCCGTACCGGAGCAGGTGGCGGTGGAGCGTTCTGCGCGCACACTGCTGTCATCAAGATGCCCGCGAAGACCACCCATGTGATTGTTTTCATACGACGCTCCTATTGCAACAAAGAGTAGTTAACTTCCACGTCCGTTGTCACCCGTACTGGCGCGCCATCAACGGTCACCGGAGTGTATACCCACTGGCTCACCGCGTCGATAGCCGATTGCCGTAACATCGCCGGACCCTCCAAGGTGGTGATGTCTTGCACATGTCCATCCGGGCCGACCGTGACCCTCAATCGCACCACGCCTTCCTGCCGAGCCTGCCGGGCGATGGCCGGGTAAACCGGTGGAACTCTCTGGATAATCGCCATACCGCCAGTCGGCACAACCAAGTCACCCACGTTGCCCGGGGGCGGCGGAGGCGGTGGGGGTGGCGGCGGCGGTGGCGGAGCCCCAGGCACGTAAATCGGGTTCTTGCCCGCTGGCGGAGGAGGTGGCGGGGGCGGCGGAGGAGGTGGCGGCGGAGCTGCCTGCGCCACCAGAACCGCCGGAGCCACGGTACGCACCTGTGCAGTAGCCTGCAATGGGAACAACCACGCCGCCAACACCGCGGCCGCCGCCGTCAGCGATACCACTGAGCCCACACGGGCGCACAATTTCATTCTCGACATAGGAGTCTCCTCTAATATCACCGCTATCCTCTTTGCCAACTGCCGTTTCTTCAAAAACAACGGAGCCGGAGCCACATCCGCCTCCAGCCGTCGCGAAGCTACTTCGATCAACGCGTCCAGGTACCCGCTTCGATCTCCCGTTGCTTGCACCACACCCTGGTCCACCACCTGCTCGCGCGCCAACTGAATCTGTCCCAGCGCATACCAGATAGCCGGATGAAACCATAGAACGCTGCGCAGGATTTCCTCCCCCATCACGAATAGCCAGTCCCCGCGCTCGATGTGCAGCAATTCGTGCCGGACGATCAGTTCCTGCTGCGGTTTCGGGAGCCGCAGCACGCTTGCCGGCAGCAGCACGGCGGGACGAATCCATCCGAACGTGACTGGTCCCGAAACGTGGCGCGAAAGATACCACCGCACCCCCGGCCGCGATGTGGGCAGATGCTTCAGCCGCCGCGAGCCGCGCCGCAAACTTCGCAGCCGCGCGAGCCCCGCACCCAGCCACCCCAGCCGCAGGAACATCCCTGCGGCAAGAACATCGATCAACTCGATCCGCTGCCACCACGAAATCCCGGAGGCCGCCAGCGCTGTACCCAAGGTCACGCGCCCGGCGCCCATGGTGATCTCTACTGGAGCAGGCATGTGCCACGGCTGCACGAACGGCAACACCAGCGCCGCTATGATCATGCCTTGCCAGAACAACAATCGTGCGCGAGCATTTCCCAGCCACCGGCTCATCACCGCCGCTGCCGCCACTACCGCCAAGACTTGCAGCCACCACAGGAAAAGGTTGTTCACCGCTTGCTCTCCTTGATCCCCCGCCGGATTTCGTCAAGTTCCGCCCGCGTCAGCTTGTCGTCTTCGACTAGATGCAACAGCAACGGCTCAGCCGCGCCGTTAAACACGCGATCCACGAATTCGCGCACCATCGCCCGGATCACCTGCTTCTCCGGCTTGCTAGGCGTATAAACAAACGCCTTGTCGCCGGAACGTTTCTTCAGGAACCCCTTGGTCTCCAGAATGTTCATCATCGTCATCACGGTGGTGTAAGCGATCTTCCGCTCCTCCAACATGGCCTCGTAAACCTGCCGAACAGTGGCCGGCCCCACCCTCCAAATCACCTTCATGATTTCCAGTTCCCCCGCGGTAAGGGGACCGCTAAGAGGGCTCTTGGCTGACTTCATACTAAAACATTAGTATGAATGTCATAGTATGTCAATAGGCCCCAACAATAAATTAGTCCCGTGCCACAATAGCGAGAAGAGGACCTAGTCATGACGATGACCGTAGAGCTCACCCCCGCCCAAATCGCAGAGCTCAACAAGTTAGCCTCGGCGACCGGCCGCGGAACCGGCGAATTGTTGCAGGAAGCAGTCGATAATTTACTGTCTTATAGCGACTGGTTCAAAGACCAGGTACAGGTTGGACTTGACCAGATCAAGCGTGGCGAACTTCTCGAAGATGAGGAAGTCCGCACCCGCATCGACCGCATGTTTCCGTCCTGATGCAGATTCGCTGGGCGCCGGCTGCCGCTAACTATCTGCAAAACATCGGCGAGTGCCTCAAGGCGAACAAGCTTTAGTTCGCACAGCCAACCGTGCAGCGGCTCTACGATGCTGCCCAATCTCTCAAGCAATTCCCGTATCGTGGGAGAGCAGGCCGGATAGCTGGTACTCGCGAATTAGTGGTGTCCCCTCTTCCCTACGTCATCGTGTCTGAGGTCGCAGACCCAACCGTGCACATTGCGCGAGTCCTGCATGGTGTCCAGAATTGGCCCGGACGAAAACAAGGTCCGACGGTTTAGTAAGCCCTACGCGTCCCGGAACGCGTGCCCCAGATGCCGCACAGTGGACATTACCCGTCCATAGTCCATCCGAATCGGCCCCAGCACCGCGATCACTGCGGACAACCCGCCGTCCAGTCGGACCGGCAATCCGATCAACGACAACTCGCGCATCGCGGGATGAATCGACCCCAACCCCACGTGCACGCCGACCTCTCCAGCCGGCTGTTCCAAAAACCGGTCGAGCAGTTCCAATACGCGCTTCTTCTCTTCCAGCGCACGGAATAACTCGCGTAGCTTTTCCTTAGTCAGGTGCAGATCCAGGACCACCAGATTACTAGCGCCTTCCATGTGCACTTCCGGCATCGGACCCAGATCCAGCAGACCCTTCGCATACAGCAAAGTCAGCTTGCCCAACACCGCGTCGTAGGTAGCCGCCGCCTGATTCAGCCGTAACGCCAGTTCGCGCCGCACGTCTTCCAAGAACCAGCCTTCAAAATTGCGATTAATGTAATTCTTGATCGAGTTGAGATCGTCGGACGAAACCGCTTGATCCAGCATCACCACGCGATTCCGCACCTGGTGATCGCGAGTAACCACAACCATCAGCACCCGATTATCCGGAAGTGCCACTAGTTCCAAATGCTCCAGCGTAGGATTCGTGCGTGGGATGGCGGCGGCAATACCAACTCCCCGCGTGCGCTCCATCAACATACGCGACGTGAATTCGATGCGCTGTTCCACGGAATCCAGCCGTCCCAGCTCAAACCGCAGCCGGTCGATTTCCGCGCTCACCAACCGCCGCATGCCTAGAGATTCCACGTAACTGCGAAACGCTTTCTCCGTAGGAATGCGCCCAGCGGAGGTGTGCGGCTGATTGAGGTAACCCTCTTCCTCCAAATCCGCCATGGTATTGCGAATGGAAGCCGCGCTTAAGTGGTCCGCACGCCCGCGCGCAATCGTTCGTGACGCCACAGGCTCACCGGTGGCGATGTACGACTCCACGATCTCATGCAGCACTTCCAACCCGCGCGGTGTTAATGAGGTAGCCACGTCAATTTCTATTATGGCAATTCCAAACGTACCACGCGCAATGTGTTTCGGCCGCGCAGCGGTCCGCGCTGTTTACCTATGCAGCTATCTGCGTGGCTTCGCTGCAGTGGATACAATAGTCGTCAAACATGCGAACCCTTGCCTTCCTCCTGACGTTCACTAGCTTGGTCTTCGCCCAGGAAGGCCGCTTCGTTCCTACCGGGAAATTGACGACCCCCCGGGAAAGTCATGCCGCGATACTGCTCAAGGACGGCCGGGTCCTAATCACCGGCGGTATCCAGCAGGATCAACTCAACAAGACCACCTACCTTGCCACCGCCGAACTGTATGATCCTGTCACCGGCACCTTTCGCCCCACCGGTTCCATGCTCCAACCGCACTATTTGCACGTATCCACTCTGTTGGCGGACGGCCGCGTACTGATTGCGGGCGGCTTCGCTCAGGGCAACGCTCCGCCGCCCGCCGAGCTCTACGATCCAGCTTCCGGATCGTTCTCTCCGGCCGGCATTCCAACTGCGAAGGAGTCCATTGCCGGCGTTCACGCCATACTCCTGCCCACTGGGAAAGTGTTATTGACCGGCCTCGCCGGCCTCTATGACCCCGCAAACCAAAGCTTCACCTCTCTGGGTAAAATCGATTCCAACTCTGGCGCCGTCCTCTTGCCTGATGGCCGCCTCGTTGCGACTAGCTATGACTCCGTCAGCCTCTATGATTTGAAATCCGACTCAGTGACGCTCCTGGACAAAAAACCGTTAGGTAGTAGTTGGTTGCACCGGACCACCACCTTGTTATCTGATGGAAGTGTCCTGATCGCCGGAGGCGACTGGGATTATGGTGAGCAAACTACATGGGAGGCCCTTGTTTACAACCCTCGCGACCGATCCACAAAAACCACGGGAATCCTCCTCATCGCCCGCGATTCCCACCGCTCCATCCTGCTTCCGGGAGGTCAGGTTCTGGTCATCGACGGCTACAACAGCGACGGTTACAGTAGCGGCCAGTGTTGCATTGCTGAAGCCGAACTCTACGATCCGGTGGACGGACAGTTCCACGCTGCCGCCCTGGATATCGATACTCGCCAAGGCCACACGGCGACCTTGCTACAGGACGGTCGTGTGCTAGTCACCGGAGGACGCGGTCGTCAATCCGCATCGCTCTATATCCCCCAGCTTCGCGCCACCTCAGCCGCCAGTCCCGCGCCGGCTCTCGCCCCCGGATCATTAGCCTCGCTCTTCGGATCCCAACTGGCAAGCGTCGCGGAATCCGCGAATCTCGCCGCTCTTCCTATCTCCTTAGGCGGCAGCGGCGTGAAAATTCGCGATGGCTCCGGTACCGAATATTGGGCCCGCCTTTTGTTCGCATCCCCCACCCAGCTCAATTTCGAAATGCCTCCCGCAGTACAGCCAGGCGGCCTCACCATCACCGTCTCGGGATCCGGAGGATCCCTCGCCGCTACCGGCGGCATGTTGACTCCAGTCGCGCCAGCGCTCTTCACCTTCGATGGCAGAACTCCCGCCGCCTACGCCTTGCGCTATGAACCCGATGGTAAGACAACGGTGGTTTCCACCAGCGACCCTATCGCCCTCGATAGCCGCCCCGTCTATCTCACGCTTTATGCCACCGGGCTCCGCAATCGAACCTCTCTCGCGACCGTGCAGTGCGAAATCGGCGGTGTGAATGTTCCCATCGACTACGCCGGACCCGAGGGCAGCGGCATTCCCGGTTTGGACCAAGTGAACCTGAGACTCCCCGCATCCCTGCGAGGCTGCGGAATCGTGGATCTCACCCTTACCGTCGATGGCTTCCGTTCCAACGTTGTTACCCTGGAATTCGCAAATCCCTAACGCGTCCACACCAGCATCCGCCCGCCGCGTCAGTACACCAGCAGTTGTCCCCCCAGCACCGCACGAATCGCCAGCCACAGCTGCCGCACGAGCCGCGCGTCCTCATCCAAAATCGCATCCACCTCGACCTTCGTGTTGGTGATCAGGAGTAATACACGAACGCCCCAATATGTCATAAGCCCGGCGCCAGTCAGGGACATAAAAAATGTAAGCAGAACAGACGCCATCGAATGCATGAAGTGTCATCAGTATAAGTGAGGACTTTCCCCCACACAATCCTACTAAAATCAAGCGCGTACTAAGCGGTTTCCCCCAGCCCGCACTCTTCGTGAATGGCGCGCACAGCCTCTTCTAAATCCTTGCGGTGCACAACAATTTCGATCGTCAATTCACTCGAGCCTTGTGCGATCACGATGATGTTGATATTGCGGCGCGAAATCGCCGTGAAGATCCGACCCGCTAAACCTGGGGTACCGCGCATGCCTTCACCCACCACCGCCAGCAGTCCGACTTCCCTGTCAATCTCAATCGGTTTTAAATATCCATGCGCCAACTCTAAGGCAAGAATTTCTTCTAAAGATTCGCGTGCACGGTCCAATTCCGACTGCCGCACCAGGAAACAGAAGCTCTGCCGATAGCTGGAACTGGTAATAAGTAAAACCTCAGCGCCCGACCGCGACAGCCCTTCAATCGCCTCCGACATCACCTTTGTCCCGCTAATCGCCTCACTCGCAGGCTCAATCGAGACCATGGCGATATCCGTCATCGAAGTCACTGCGCGCGGACCGCGTCCGACGTCCGTCACCGGAACAATGTGAGTCCCCGGCTTCTCCGGCGCGAAGCTGTTCTTGCTCCACACCGGAATCTTGCGCTCGGCCAAAGGAGCCAGCGTGCGTGGATGCAAAACCTTAGCGCCGTTGTACGCCAGTTCCGCTGCCTCGGCATATGTCAATTCGTGCAGCACCTTGGCATTCGGAACCAGCCGGGGGTCGGCGCTCATGATGCCGTCTACATCGGTCCAGATCCACAACTCCGCTGCATCCAACACCGCGGCTAGTATCGACGCCGAGAAATCCGAACCGCCGCGGCCCAGAGTCGTTGGCCGCCCGTCCAACGTGGATGCATTGAATCCCGTCACCACTGGCAACACGTGTTTGTCCAGCAACGGCCGCAGCACCTTGGCGGCTCGCTCTCGCGTGGCGTCCAACAATGGCGTCGCGTTGCCGAACACCGCATCCGTGGCGATCACCTCAGCCGCGTTCACCGCTTCCGTCGCGATGCCTGTCGAATTCAAATACTGCGCCGTCAGGAACGCGCTCAGTGCCTCGCCTACCGCCAACGCCTCATCCACCGACTTCGGGGGCCGCTCTCGTAAAAGAAAAATCCCGCGAGCAATCCGCGCGAACTCTCCCACCAATCCATCCACCCCCGCGCAAGCCGCCTCCTGGCGATCCGCCGGAAGTAAGCCTTTGCAACACTCATAGTGCCGCGCAGTCAATGCAGCGAGATTCGCTTCCATTCCTGCCGAGTCCCCTGTCTCGGCCTTGCGCAAAGTGTCGAGAAGCAAATCCGTTACCTTCGACATCGCGGATACCACGATCACTACGTCACGTTTGGCGTGCTGCTCCGCCGTTAGCTTCGCTGCAACCTTGATGCGATCGGCCGAGCCCATGCTCGTTCCGCCAAACTTCATGACCAGCAAATTACCCACTTACGAATGGTCCTTTCCATTGGAGGTCCGCGCGCGCACCAACTTCAGCACCGCTTCCTCCACCTGCGTGATGCTCAGCCCGGTCGTATCCAAGTACTCCGCATCCGGAGCCTGCGTCAAGGGAGCCTCCGCCCGCGTACGATCCCGTTTGTCACGCCCCGCCAGATCGCTGGCCACTTGTTCCACTGGCGCGCCCAATTCCACAGCGCGCCGCCTAGCCCGCTCCTCCGGCTCCGCATCCAAATACACCTTTACCTGAGCGTCCGGAAACACCACCGTCCCAATATCGCGCCCTTCCATCACTGCGGGACCCTTCGCTCCAATCCGCCGCTGCTCTTCCCGCATGGCCCGCCGCACGCCAGGATACACGGCGATCCGCGACGCCCCATCCCCCACGGCTGGTTCACGAATCTCCGCCGTAACGTCCGCACTATTTAAGAGGACCCGCTCCCCCGAAAACTCGACATGAGCGGCCCGAGCCAGCTGCTCCATCTGATGCATGTCCCCCAGATCCATGCTCTGTTGGAGCGCCCAGTACGCCACCGACCGGTACATCGCCCCCGTGTCAATGTACGTATACCCCAGGCGTCGAGCCACACCTCGCGCCACAGTACTCTTCCCTGACCCGCCCGGCCCGTCGATTGCAACAATATTAGGTTTAGACACGCGAATCTCAGTATTTCACAAGTCCCCAGGTCACCTGGAAGAATCCTGTGAAACCCGGGACTAACGCCCCGGCTCCCCAAAATCGCCGGTAACTTCGCCCCGCTGGTACACGCCCTGTCTCTGACAGAGCCGTGTGTCCTCTGCCAATAAGCGCATGCGGCCGGTGGCCGTTCGGTCGTATACTTAAAACGCGTGAACTCTTATATGTATCTACGCCGGGCGGGAGCGATTTCCTGCACTTTTCTCTCCCTTCTCGTGCTGGCGAGTTGTGGCCTGACGGACACCCCAGCGGCGGATACCGATAAAGCCAAGTTCAACAAAGGAAAAGGCAAGAATAGCGGGCCCGTGCCTGTTGTCACGGTCACGGCCGGCCTCAAGGATGTCCCCATCGAAATTCAGGTGGTTGGCAACGTCGAGGCGTATTCTATCGTGAGCGTCCGCGCCCAGGTAAGTGGCCAGCTTACCAACGTCTTACTCAAGGATGGCGACTACGTCCATAAGGGTGACCCGCTGTTCGCCATCGACCCCCGCCAGGTGGACGGCAACATCCTCCAGGCCGAGGCGAATCTCGCCCGCAGCACTGCCTTACTAACCCAAGCTGAGGCGAACCTGGCGCGCGACACCGCCCAAGCCACCTACTCCCGAGGCATCGCCGAGAACTACGAACAGTTGCAAAAAGACGGTATCTTCTCGAAAGATCAGGCCCGTCAGACCAAAGCGAACGCCGATGCGTTAACCCAGACGCTGGCCGCCGACCGTGCGGCCATTCAAAGCGCGCAAGCCCAAATCGCTGCCGACAAAGCCAATATCAATAACCTCAACATTCAGAAAAGCTATACCAACGTCCCCGCGCCCATTGAAGGCCGCACCGGGAACGTCACCCAGAAACTCGGCAACATTGTCACGGCGAATAATACTGAGCTAGCCCAGATCCATCAGGTAGAACCCATCTACGTATCCTTCGCCGTGCCCGAAGGGCGTCTCAATGAGATCAAGGACTATTTCGACAAGGGCGGTAAACTCCCCGTCACTACGCATGCGCAGGATGGCAGTGGAAAAGAAGAGCATGGCGCACTCTCGTTCATCGATAACTCCGTCGATACCAGCACCGGCACCATTCGCCTGAAGGGCACCTTCCCGAATTCCAATCACAATCTGTGGCCCGGCCAGTTCGTCAACGTCACCCTCCAATTGACCACTCGGCACAACGCTGTAGTCGTTCCGAATCAAGTGGTCCAAACCGGCCAGGAAGGGACCTTTGTTTACGTCGTGGATGAAAACCAGAAGGTCTCTGCCCGTCCGGTAAAAGTAGGTCCCCGTATCGATCTCGACATGGTTATCGACGACGGTCTTAAGGCTGGCGAAGTAGTTGTCTCCGAAGGCCAGCTCCGGCTCCAGCCTGGTTCCACGGTGCAGTCGGCCGGAGGCCGTGGCCGCGGTGATGCCAAGGGGAAAGATGCCTCCAAAGGCGGTGACGCACCGCAGGGAACAGGGAACGACGGCGGATTTAAGGGCAAAGGCGAGTTCAAGAAGGACGGTTTTAAGGGCAAGGGCAAACGCGGCGGGCCAGACGGCGTTTAGCTTCCGCGCCATGAAGGCAACAGCGATGGCGTCATTGAGAGCAACGGCAACGGCGAGGGCATCAGCGTGAACTTTTCGGAAGTCTTCATCCGGCGACCCATCGCCACTAGTCTCCTGATGGCGGCACTCGCGCTTTTCGGCGTCGTGGCCTACCAGGCTCTGCCCGTCAGTGACATGCCGGACGTGGAAATGCCCACGCTCCAAGTGCAGGCCAATCTCCCCGGAGCCGACCCCGGTACCATGGCGTCCTCCGTCGCTACCGTCCTCGAACGCCAGTTCACCACCATCGCCGGCATTAATTCCATGCGCTCCCAGAGCGGCAGCGGGCAAACTTCCATCACCCTGCAATTCGACATCAGCCGCGACGTGGACGGAGCTTCCGTGGACGTACAGACCGCGATTGCCGAGGCTATGCCCCTGCTGCCGTCCGGCATGACCGCGCCGCCCTCCTTCAAGAAACAGAATCCCGGCGACCAGGCCATTTTTTACATGACGCTGATCTCCGACACGGTAGCCATGGCGGACTTGGCCGACTATGCGGAAACCATGGTCGCCCCGCGTATCTCCATGGTCAGCGGAGTCGCCCAGGTTCAGGTCCAGGGCGCCGCCAAGTACGCGGTGCGCGTTCAGCTCGATCCCGACAAGCTGGTGGCCAAGAAGATCGGCATCAACGAAGTTAACAACGCCATCAATAACTGGAATCCCAACTCGCCCACCGGCACCATGTACGGTCCGCGCCAAGCCTACACGTTGAAGTTGACCGGAGAGCTGAATGACGCCGCCGGCTTCGGCAATCTCATCATTTCCTGGCGCAACGGATCTCCTGTCCGCTTAAACGAAGTCGCCGACGTGGTCAACAGCGTCGAAAATGACATGAACGCGGCATGGATGTATAGCGACGGCAAAATGCAGCGCGCCGTCCAAATGCAGGTCATGAAACAGCCGGGCGCGAACACCATCGAAGTGGCCGACGCTGTCAAGGCCCTTTTCCCATCCTTCAAGGCGCAATTGCCGCCTTCCGTCGATCTCACGACGCGCGGCGATCGCTCCCAGACCATCCGCGATTCTTTCCGCGACATTCAGTTCACCATGGGCACCACCATGGTGCTGGTCGTGATCGTCATTTTCGTCTTCCTGCGCTCCTGGCGAGCCACTCTCATCCCCGCCATGGCTCTGCCGTTCTCCATCCTGGGCACCATCGCCGTCATGAAGCTGATGGGCTTCAGCCTCAATACGCTCTCGATGATGGCCTTGATCCTTTCTGTTTGTTTCGTCGTCGATGACGCCATTGTCATGCTGGAAAATATCGTCCGGCACATCGAAAACGGCATGACTCCGATGGAAGCCGCCTACAAGGGTTCCAAAGAGATTGGCTTCACAATCCTTTCGATGACCATTTCGCTGGCCGCCGTTTTTATTCCGATTCTCTTCATGAGCGGAATGCTGGGCCGCATTTTCCGCGAATTCGCCGTAACCATCTGCACCGCTATTCTGGTTTCAGGCGTCGTGTCCGTCACCCTCTCTCCCATGTTGTGCAGTTTGTTGCTGCATGACCGCAATGAAAAGCACGGCTGGATGTACAGTTTTACGGATCGCGGATTCAAGGCCATCCTGCACGTCTATGACTGGAGCCTGCGCGGCGTCCTGCGTCATCGCCCCGCCATGCTGGTGGCTTTCTTCGGCGTCATCGGAGCCACTGCTTATCTCTATACCCTCGTTCCCAAGGGTTTCATCCCGAACGGCGACAATGACCAGATGCAGATCAACGTGCAGATGGCGCAAGGCACGTCGTTCTATAAATCCGTCGAATATCAGCAGAAAATCGCCGAAATCGTGAAGCAGGATCCGGACGTCGAGACCTTCATGACCAACGCGGGCAACGGTAACAATAACCGCTTCTTTACTATGCTGCGGACGCGCGACACCATCAACGGCAAGCCCGGCCGTATCGCTACCGCGCAACAGATCGCGGAGCGCCTGCGGCCCAAATTCGCGCGCATCCCCGGTGTGAACGTCGTCACCCAGATTCAGCCCCCCATCCGCATCGGTGGCGGCGGTTTCAACTCTCGCAGCAATAACGACATGACCCTGCAAGGGCCGGATACTGAAGAGCTTTACGCCAGCGCTCGTGATTTCGAAGACCTTTTGAAGTCTGTCCCGGAAGTCCAGGACGTGAATAGCGATCTGGAATTCCGCAGTCCCCAGGTGCATGTCGAAATCGACCGCGAACGTGCCGCGCTGTACGGCCTAAGCCCGTCCGATATTTCGAACGCGCTCTACGGCGCCTACGGACCACGCAACGTTTCCATGATTTACTCGGCCAAAACGCAGTACCGCGTCGTCATGGAAGTGCAAAAGAAATACCAGGCCTTCTCCGACTACCTCTCGAAGATCTCCTTCAAGACCGCGGATGGCAAGCTTATCCCACTGGATTCGCTGGCCAAGATTAAAGAGACCGTTGGACCGCAGAGTATCTCGCACGCCGGACAACTTCCCGCGGTTACCGTTTCCTTCAACCTAAAACCCGGGATATCGCTCGGAGACGTCACCGGCAAATTGCTGGACCTCGCCAAAAAGAACCTGCCCGGCAATATCACCGCCACCTTCTCCGGCAACGCCGCCGCGTTTCAGGATTCTCTGAGTGACTTGGGCATTCTTTTTCTAGTCGCCGTGTTGGTCGTGTACATCGTGCTGGGCGTGCTCTACGAGAGCTACATCCACCCATTGACGATTCTTTCAGGCCTCCCGTCGGCTTGCCTGGGAGCCTTGCTCAGCCTCTATCTCTTTAAAGGCGAGCTCAATATTTACTCCTTCGTCGGCCTCATTATCCTGGTCGGTATCGTCAAGAAAAACGCCATCATGCAAATCGATTTTGCGCTGGCGGAAGAACGCGCCGGCGCCGCCACCCCTTCCGAAGCGATCTATCGCGGTTGCCTCATCCGTTTCCGGCCGATCATGATGACCACCGTCGCAGCCATGCTCGGTGCTATCCCCATCGCTCTAGGTTCCGGCCCCGGTGGCGAAGCCCGCCGTCCTCTCGGATTAACCGTCATGGGAGGTTTGGCCGTCTCCCAGATCATGACTCTATACTTAACCCCCGTCGTGTACACCTACATGGCCGCCATCACCGCTAAAAAGAAAGCCCGAGTAGCCATCTTGACTCCCCCCGCCACTCCGGCTCCAGGCTTCGGAGACTAAGCGGAATGCTCCCCACCTCCGGCCCAGTTTTTAATTCTGCTGCATGAACCTTTCCCAGCCATTTATCGAACGGCCCATTGCCACCAGCCTGCTCATGGGAGCCATTGCCCTCTTCGGCTTCGTGGCCTACCAAAAGCTGGCCGTCAGCGATCTCCCCAACGTGGACTTCCCGACGTTGCAGGTCACCGCGTCGCTCCCCGGCGCCAGTCCCGACACGATGGCCGCCTCGGTAGCCACGCCGCTCGAAAACCAGTTCTCGACCATCGCGGGCATTGAGTCGATGACCTCGGTCAACTCCTTGGGCGCCACCCAAATCACTCTGGAATTCGCTCTCGACCGCAGCATGGACGGCGCCGCCATCGACGTTCAGGCCGCCATCACTCAAGCCTCGCGTCAATTGCCGCAAGGCATGCCCACGCCGCCCACCTTCGCCAAGGTGAACCCCGCCGACCAGCCCATCATTTATCTGACTCTGACTTCCGAACAAGTCCCCCTCTGGACGCTCGACGAGTACGCTGAAACCCGCATCGCGCAGCGCCTCTCCATGGTCACCGGCGTGGCCCAAGTCCAGGTTTTGGGAGCCCAGAAATACGCCGTCCACGTCCAAATGGACCCGCATGCGCTCGCGTCTCACAACGTCGGCATCAATGAAGTAGAGAACGCGCTGCGCGCCTGGAACGTCAACCTGCCTACCGGGCAGATCACCGGACCCCAGCGCTCCTTCGCCTTGCAAACCTCCGGCCAGTTGACTAGCGCCGATCAGTATCGTTCCCTGGTTGTCGCCTATCGCAACGGGACCCCCGTGCGCCTGGAGGAGTTGGGCGATCTGGTGGACAGCGTCGAAGACGACAAAACCGCGAGTTGGTTCTACACCAAGCAGGACGACCAACGCGCCATTGTGCTGGCCATCCAGCGTCAGCCCGGCACCAATACCATCGCCGTCACCGATTCCATCAAAGGCCTGCTGAAAGTCTTCGGCGAGGAACTGCCGCCCTCCGTCCACATGGACATCCTCTATGACCGCTCGCAAACCATCCGCGAGTCTTACGTCGACGTCCAGTTCACTATGCTTCTGACGCTCGGCTTGGTCATCGGCGTCATCTTCCTGTTTCTCCGCAACTTCTCCGCTACAGTCATCCCCAGCTTGGCGCTGCCGTTCTCCATCATCGGAACCTTTGCGGTCATGTACATGATGGATTACAGCCTGGACAACTTGTCCATGATGGCCTTGATCCTTTCCGTGGGCTTCGTTGTCGACGACGCCATCGTCATGCTGGAGAACATATTCCGGCATATGGAGCTAGGCAAGAAGCCTTTGGAAGCCGCACTCGTTGGCTCCAGTGAAATCGGCTTCACCATCGTATCGATGACCCTCTCCCTGACGGCCGTGTTCATCCCCGTCCTGTTCATGGGCGGAATCATGGGCCGTTTGTTCCGCGAGTTCTCGGTCACCATCTGCGTCGCCATTCTTATCTCCGGTGTGGTCAGCGTCACGCTCACGCCGATGCTCTGCAGCCGCTTTCTGCGTGTCAAACACGGCAAACATGGCATCCTCTACCGCGCCACGGAAGCCGTCTTCGAGGGCATGCTCAAGATCTACGACGTTACCCTGCAAGTGGTCCTGCGCTACCGGCCCGTAACGATGTTGGTTTTCGTCGCCGTGCTGATCGGTACGGTCTACCTGTTCGACCGCATCCCCAAAGGTTTCATTCCCGATCAGGATACCGGCCAGCTTGCTGTCATCACCGAAGCCCAGCAGGGCACCTCGTTCCAGCAGATGGCCCTCTACCAGCGCCAAGTGGCCGAAATCGTTCGCGCCCATCCCGATGTGGAAGCTTTCACTTCTTCCGTCGGTGGCACCGCTTCCAGCAGTCTCGGTGGACCCAATTACGGACAACTGGTCGTCCGCCTCAAGGCCCGTTCCAACGAAGACGGCGATCCTGATTTCAAGCCGCGCACGAAACTGGTCGACCAGATCATCGCCGAGCTTCGTCCTCAACTCGACGGCGTGACCGGACTGAAAGTGTATCTGCAGAATCCGCCCACCGTGCGCATCGGTGGCCAAGTCACCAAGAGTCTCTATCAACTCTCACTCCAGTCTGTCGACAAAGGCTCTCTCTACGAGACCGCGGCGAAACTGGAAGCGCTCATTGCCGAAGTCCCCGGAGTGATCGACGTCACCACTAACGTTGCCATCACCAGCCCGCAAATCAACATCACCATCGACCGCGACCGCTCCGCTGCCCTCCAGGTCAATGCCAACCAGATCGAAAATTCCTTTTACGACGCCTACGGACCCCGCTGGGTCTCTACGATCTACGGCTCCTCCAATCAATACAAGGTCCTATTGGAGCTCAAACCCGAATTTCAAGCCGATCCCAATGCCCTCTCGATGCTGTATTTCAAGGCCGGCGCTGGGAACCTCATTCCTCTGGACACCCTGGCGAAGGTGGAGCAGGTAGTGGGTCCTCAATCCGTCAACCACTATGGACAGTTGGCAGCCGCGACCGTCTCCTTCAATCTGTTGCCCGGAGCGTCGCTAGGGGACGTGTTCACCAAAGTCCAGGCAATCGCCGATACCAACTCACCGCCGGAAGTAAGTACCGCGTGGCAGGGAGCCGCCAAGGCTTTCCAAGGCCAGTTGGGTAACACCTGGGTCCTGCTGCTGGTCGCGGTCTTCGTCGTCTACATCGTGCTGGGCATCCTCTACGAAAGCTACATCCACCCGCTGACCATTCTCTCCGGACTCCCCTCGGCCGGCTTCGGCGCTCTGGCCACGCTCTCGCTCTTCCACATGGATCTGAATATCTACGCCTTCGTCGGCCTCATCATGCTGATCGGTATCGTCGAGAAGAACGCCATCATGCAGATCGATTTCGCGCTGGACGCGGAGCGCAATCAGGGGCTCCCGCCCATCAAAGCCATCTATGAAGGCTGCGTCATCCGCTTCCGCCCGATCATGATGACCACCATGGCAGCCCTGTTCGGAGCCGTCCCCATCGCCATGGGCTACGGAGCCGGTGGCGAAGCTCGCCAGCCCTTAGGTTTGGCCGTTGTCGGAGGCCTCATGTTCTCCCAGTTAGTCACTCTCTACCTGACTCCCGTGTTCTACACCTACATGGCCGGCCTGCAAGCGTGGTTAGGAAAGAGCCGCAAGATAAGCTCCGTCGACCCCATTCCCGTGCCCATGGGTGATTAGTGCCACCAGGCAAGATCGACTTCGATCACGTCCGGACCATCGCCCTCAAGTTGCCGGGGGTGGAGGAATCCACAATGCGCGGAGCCCGGGCGCTCAAAGTTCGCGGAAAGCTCCTGGCCTGTACTCCCATCCACAAATCCGCCGAGCCCGGCTCCCTCGCGGTTCGAGTCAATTTTGATCATCGCGCCGAGTTGCTAGCCTCTTCCCCGGACATCTATTACGTTACCGACCATTACCTGAACTATCCAACTGTGCTGGTGCGCCTCGCACACATCCACAGCGATGCATTGAGCGGCCTGCTGGACATGGCGTGGCGCTTCGTTACCGCTAAGAAATAGCGTCCTTGTTGTCCGCGCTTTTTCGCGGGAAACAACTTTTTCTTCCGTCGAATCTGCTAAACAAGAGAACCCTCAGTGACCTGCTAGGACTCGGCTCAGCTCCACAGCACCAGATTCTTCCTGATATTCGCATTTCCGCGCAGGAGATCTTGACAATGTTGCACTCATATTGCATAATGCAAGTAGGCTAAATGAGGCCCCGAGCAAGGGCAGGCATTCCTCGGAAGGAACAATACACAAATGAGCAAGATTATTGGCATTGACCTGGGCACCACCAACTCGGTCGTCGCCGTCATGGAAGGCGGCCAGCCGGTTGTCATACCGAATCAGGAGGGCGGCCGCACTACCCCCTCGGTGGTCGGCTTTGCGAAGTCCGGCGAACGCCTGGTAGGCCAGGTGGCCAAGCGGCAGTCCGTCACCAACCCCGAAAATACCATTTATTCGATCAAGCGTTTCATGGGGCGGCGTTATGACGAAGTCTCGGAAGAAATGAAGCTGGTCCCGTACAAGGTCGTCGCCGGTGATAGCAATGACGCCCGCGTGGAAGGCGGCGGCAAGAAGCAATCGCCCCCGGAAATCTCAGCCATGATTCTCGGCAAGCTAAAGGAAGCTGCCGAAGCTTACCTCGGCGAGAAAGTTACGCAGGCAGTCATCACCGTACCCGCCTACTTCAACGACGCGCAACGCCAGGCTACCAAAGATGCCGGCAAAATTGCGGGACTCGAAGTCATGCGCATTATCAATGAGCCCACAGCTGCGGCTCTGGCCTACGGTCTGGACCGCAAGACCAACGAAACCATCGCAGTGTACGACTTCGGCGGAGGCACCTTCGACATCTCGATTCTCGAAGTCGGCGACGGCGTGGTGGAAGTGAAGTCCACCAACGGTGACACCCACCTGGGCGGCGACAATATCGACCAGCGCATCATTGACTGGCTGATTCAGGAATTCAAGCGCGACCAGGGCATCGATGTTTCGAAAGACATGATGGCCCTCCAGCGTCTCAAAGAAGCTGCCGAGAAAGCCAAGATCGAGCTTTCCACGCTGCTGGAGACCGAAGTCAATCTCCCCTTCTTGACCGCCGACGCCTCCGGCCCCAAGCACTTGGCCGTGAAGATGACGCGCGCCCGCTTTGAGCAGATGATGGCGGATATCATTGAACGCACCATCGAGCCTTGCAAGAAAGCTCTCGCCGACGCCGGCCTGCAGCCCTCGCAGATCGACGAAGTGGTTCTGGTCGGCGGTTCCACGCGCATCCCGAAAGTACAGGAAGCCGTACGCAATTTGTTCGGCAAAGACCCCAATCGCAGCGTGAACCCCGACGAAGTCGTCGCGGTAGGCGCAGCGGTCCAGGGCGGCGTGCTCGGCGGCGAAGTGAAGGATGTCCTGCTGCTGGACGTTACGCCTCTGTCGTTGGGTATCGAAACCCTGGGTGGCGTCTTCACCAAACTCATCGAGCGCAACACCACGATTCCCACCCGCAAGGGCGAGACCTTCTCGACGGCGGCGGATAGCCAGACCTCGGTCGAGATCAAGGTCTATCAGGGTGAGCGCACCATGGCTCGCGACAACCGCATGTTGGGCGTGTTCCAACTGGTCGGTTTGCCTCCGGCTCCCCGCGGAGTACCGCAGGTCGAAGTCACCTTCGACATCGACGCCAACGGCATCCTTAACGTGATGGCCAAGGACAAGGCCACCAACAATGAGCAGAAGATCACCATCACCTCTTCTTCCGGCCTGAGCAAGGACGAAGTCGAGAAGATGGCCAAGGACGCCGAGTCGCACGCCGCCGATGACCGCAAGCAACGCGACACCATCGAGGCCCGCAACCGCGCCGACTCCACTCTTTATCAAGTGGAGAAGATGCTGAAAGAGCATCGCGACAAAGTCAGTGAGGCCGACGCCAAAGCCGTCGAAGAGGCCCTCGAAAACACTCGCAAAAAGATCGCCGAAGGCAGCGTCGAAGACATCAACAAAGCTGTGGATGCTCTGACCGCCGCCAGCCACAAACTGGCCGAAGCCATGTACAAATCGGCCAGCGCCACGCCTCCCGCGGGCGACGCTCCTCCGCAGGACGCGCCTTCCGCCGAAGCCAAGAAGGACGACGTGGTAGACGCTGAATTCGTGGACGTCGACGACAAAGCCAAGAAGTAATCCAATACTTTTGACCAGCCGCGACCGCAAGGGAGCGGACAGCATATGGACTTCTATCAAACACTCGGGGTGGAACGTGCCGCCAATGCGGAAGAGATCCGCAAAGCTTACCGGCATCTCGCGCGCAAACACCACCCCGATCTGAACCCCGGCGACAAAGCGGCCGAAGACCGCTTCAAGCAGGTGCAGGAAGCCTACGACGTCCTCAGTGATCCGAAGAAGAAACAGATGTACGACCAGGTCGGGTTCTATTCAGAATCCGGCCACCCCGCAGCCGGAGCCGGAGGCCGCGGAGGCGGACCCAACATGGGTTTCGGCGGCTTCGACTTCTCCGATTACTTCGCCAAAGGCGGCAGCGGCAGTACCTCTCGCCCCAGCCCACAGCCGGATGAATCGGGAGCCAACTTCCAGGACATTTTCAGCCAGTGGTTCGGCCGTTCGCAAAACCCAACCCCTCAACAGCAGCCTGCTCAAAAAGGCACCGATCTCGAATACGGTCTGAACGTGGATTTCTGGCAGGCCATCAAAGGCACGCAAGTGCGCTTGACCGTCGCTCGCCAGGAAGCCTGCACCACCTGCGCCGGCACCGGCGCCCGCAGCGGCAATAACGCTGTGTGTACGGAGTGCAACGGCACCGGTAACGTGACCCAAATGGCGGGAGCGATGAAGTTCAGCCTCACCTGCCCGCGTTGCGAAGGCTCCGGCCGCCTGCGCAATCGCTGTCCCAATTGTCATGGCGATGGCAGAATCTCGAAGAGCGAAACAGTCGAGGTGCGCATCCCGCCCGGCTCCCAGCAAGGCTCGCGTCTTCGGGTCGCCGGCAAAGGCAACGCCGGAACGCAGGCAGCGCCCGCCGGTGATCTCTACATCACAGTGCGGGTGGAAGAGCATCCCTTCTTCCGCCGCGATGGCGACGACATCCTGATCACCGTCCCGGTGCGTATCGACGAAGCCGGGCTCGGAACCAAGATCGAAGTCCCCACCATCGACGGCCGGGCTCTGCTGAAGATCCCGCAAGGTACCAATAACGGACAGAAGTTCCGCCTGCGCGAAAAGGGAGTCACCAACACCCGCGCCAACACCCGCGGCGACCAAATTGTCGAGATTGCCATCCAAGCTCCCGATGTGCGCGACGAACGCACCCGCGAGCTGCTACGCGAATACGCCGAACTGCATCCCGAAGACCCGCGTGAAGAAGTTTGGAGTAAGGTATAACGTATGGCCAAAGTTAAAAAAGCGGCCTTCATGATCTCGGCGGTGGCCGAGCAATACCAACTGCACCCCCAGACGCTGCGTATGTATGAGCGCGAAGGCCTGCTTACCCCGTCCCGTAGCGAAGGCAACACCCGGCTCTATACGCCGGAAGATCTGGAACGCCTCGAAGTAATCCTGAAGCTGACGCGCGAGCTGGGAGTGAACCTGGCCGGCGTCGAAATCATCCTCAACATGCGCGCCCGCATGTCGGAAATGCAGAAACAAATCGAGCATTTCGTCACTAGCCTCAACACCGAAATCAACCAGCGTTCCCGAACGGCGGAGCCCGAGCTGCAGACGACATTGATGCCAATGCTCGATGTGAAACGGACAAAACGCGGTTAGGCACAAGGCCCCCTTTCCACCCCGTCGACCTCCATCGGTTACAATGAGTGACTAATGATTGCTCGTCTTCGCCTGCTTCCTGCACTTCTGGCCGTATCGGGAGCATGCTTCCTTTTGAGTGCTCAGGCGCCGGCCTTGGACGCGTCCCTAAACTTGGCAATCCGTCTCACCTCCTGCGGGATACCCGTACTGTTTTCTCCCACATCCTGACGACGAAACTCTATGGTTGGTATGCGCCACGTCAGGATTTTACGTCAGCAACAATTCAGGCGGTTCGTATCGGCATCTGGGGTCGACAGCCTGCTATGGAGCGGCCGTTGATCCAAAAGATACAAACCGCATAGCGGTGGTCTGTTTTGATGGAGTTTATGTCTCGGAGGACCGTGGCGTCAGTTGGACACGTCGTTCACTCAATACGGCGGAATTTATGGTTTCAATAATGGTCAGTGGCCGGGACGGCAACATCTACGTCGGGCCAGGCAATACTGTCTCACAACATGGAGTCTTCCGCTCTGTGGATCACGGGCGATCATTTGAGTTCGCGCCTTTCCCAACCACAGCAAGAAATTTGATTGTATGGACCATCTTCGAGGATTCTGACTCGGGAACGCTTTATGCCTCAACTGAAAGTGCCGATCATCCGCAACCCTATAGCCCCCCTCTGTTCCGCTCCATCGATCGAGGATTGACCTGGGAGGATGTCACCGGCGTCATACCCTGGCACGTGATTCGCTTCGGTTACAATGCGGCGTCAAAGGAAGTGCTAGCTGTTACCGAAGGGGCGGGCGTATACAAGACAATGGATCAAGGACGAACCTGGACCCTTGTCTCTTATGGTCCCTCGATCGATTTCCTCATCGATCCACGTGCGCCGGGGCGTTTTTGGGCTGCGCGACAAACAACTCAATTGTCAGCGTCCTATCCAGCCCGCGACAGCATCTTGCTCTCGCCCGACGCCGGCCTGTCTTGGGTCCCGGCGGGCCTGCCAGACCGGAACTCCAATATTGTCATCAATAAGGCGGGAACAAGGCTCTATGCTGGAACTTTTCCGAGTGGAATGTTCATAGCATCGACAATTCCAGACCCGCGCCTGAATTTTACCGCCCTGTCGGGTACGGACGGAGGAACTACTTCTTTTGCGTGCTCGCCAGTCAAGTTCTATTTGTCGGTGAAGCTCACGGTGGACCAAAAGGAGCTTCCTCTTGTCCAGGCATTAACGACAGAACCTTTCCCCTTTAAGTCAGTCACCTGCTCATTCTCCATACCACTCGGAACTACACCAGGGAACCATCCCGCCAAACTCACCCTTGACGGGTACGATCTGCCCTTTACCTTAAAGGTCGCGAGTGGAACGGCTGCGGTCGCGACGGCTATGACGACTGTGCTCTTTACAAACCCCGAAAAGTTTGCGCCCGGCGATATTGTTTCGGTCTTCGGGTTAAGATTGACCAAGCCGAGCGCCACTGTCGGTACGTCGAATCTCGCTTCGCCGCCTTTTCCTCTGAATCTGAACCAAGTCAGAGTATTGGTATTGAGCGCGAGCAACACCGTCTTCTCGGCTGCCATTCAATTCGCCTTCACTGACACGGCCACCGGCGCATCGCAAATCAACATTCAGCTGCCCACGAATCTCCCGGCAGGAAACTATAAGCTTCGAGTAGATCGTTTAACGGCGGCGGGACAGGTGGATTCCACCGCACCATCGCTCGATTTCAGTGTCGGAACCTACCAGCCGATGTTTCTGGGCAACGCTTCCTATCCCGTATTCCTACAAAACATTACACAGGATCCCACGGGAAATACCTTCGCAACTCCACAGCGCCCGTCGCGTCCAGGCGACATTCTTACACTCTACGCCACTGGCATGGGGATTACGACGCCCGCCTTAACGGCAGGCACTATTCCCGGTGCATTGACCCGGATCGCAGCTCAGCCGACTAATCAGTTGGAAACAGCCGGTGGAAGGCTCACGGCAGTAACTCCCATCGGGGGCGTCGTGGCATCCCCGCAGTTTCCGGGTCTTTACCAGATGTCGATTCAAATACCTGCCGACATCGATACATCGCAAAGCGTTATATTGCGGCACGAGTTGGGATCGGTACGCGTGGATATTCCGATTCCTGTCAACCGCTAGAATGGGCACTATATCCCGATTCGACGGTACGGTCTCACCCATCCCGTAGCGAAGGCAACACGCGGCGTCTAGGTCCGCACGCCCGGCGCCCTAATACCTGAGACCTTGTTAGTATGAGTGGGTGCACCAGCGTCTCATCGGAAAAACGGCCATCGTGACAGGCTCCAATCGAGGCATTGGCCGGGCGATTGCCGTTCGCCTCGCGCGCGAAGGCGCGAACGTGGTCCTCACCGGGAGGGATGAAGCAGCGCTCGCCGAGACCGCCCAACATCTGCCGTCCAACAAGACCATTGCGCTGGATCTACGCGAGCCTGACACGGCGCAGCGCCTCACGGACTTCGCGATGGAGAGCTTCGGTTCGATAGACGTCGTGGTCAACAACGCCGGCGCCACCAAACGAGGCGAGTTTCTCGAGCTCACCGACGAGGACTTCGCCGATGGCTTCGCCTTAAAGTACTTCGGTGCGGTCCGCCTGACCCGCGCCGCGTGGCCGCATCTTAAGGCATCCGGCGGATCTGTCATATTCATATCCGGGGTAGGCGGGCGAACTCCCGGAGCACAGTTCACCATCGGAGGCTCCGTCAACGCCGCGGTTCTCACATTCACCAAAGCCATCGCCGAGCTAGGCATTCGCGATGGGGTGCAGGTGAATGCGATCAATCCGGGCAGCATCAGGACGGCTCGATTGGCCGCGCGCATCAAGTCCGTCGCGGAAGAAGACGCTTTCGTGCGCACTGCGAATATCACGCGCATCGGCGAGCCTGAAGATATCGCCGCACTAGTCGCGTTCATCGCGAGCCCCGAGGGCCGGCTTCTGCATGGCTCGCTAATCGATATGGACGCGGGCGCGACGAAGACGGTTTAGCCCCTCTTGGTCATCCACATTTCAAACTCTTCCTCCACATAGCTCCACTCGTTCGTAGCCCGCAATTCCGCCAACAGCGCCCGGAATGCCGTCTTGTCGGAGCTTGGAAACTCGAAGTATGTCAGGAAGTTGAACCGTGAACCAAGATAGCGAGCGTGATAAGGCTTGCGATAAATCTTGTCCGCATTGGGCGAGCCGATCGCCGTATGCCTCGAGTCTCCGTGGAAGTGCGCACTGCGTTGGTCCTGCGCCACCTGCCACCATGCGGCGTTTTTGCGAATCGGGACTAGGACAGCGGTGGTATGACTCAACCGTTCTGGCAAGCGATGATCCGCTCGGGGATCAGCGCGGCGGAGGCGACGCAACGTTATGGCGACACTGGCGATCGATCCCCAGTGTGGTGCGCGCAGCGGTTTGGGCAATCGCTGACGCTGCTGCCCGACGGACGCGCTGTGCAAATCGCCGGCGAGCATGAGGATTCCTACGCTCGGGACTTTTGCATTTACAACGATGTGTTCGTGCATGAGCCGGACGGGACCATCCAGATCTACGGCAATCCGGAGTGCGCCGGGATAAACCGGCATGGTGTAGGGGATGAAAGAGCC
>JBDTSJ010000020.1:0-7967 GCA_039931205.1 Acidobacteriota bacterium | reverse complement strand
AATAGGACTTTTCTAAATGGCACTAATAGGACATTCTCATGTGGCAGCGACACTTGCTGACACCCCTTCGACATCGCTCGATGAATGTGTTAGAGTTCCTGGTCGAGGGCAAGAGCCTAAGAGAGCCGCCCCTTTGTTTGCACAATTCCGTGCATTCAAAGGGGCGGCTTTTTTGGGGAACTTGAGATCGAAAAGCCGACGGTGATGACCTTTGAAGGAGAGTGTGTGCAGAGAAGCTTTAGCTCGGAATTTCTCATGAGTCGGCGGACGTTCCTGGAACGGAAGGCACTGACCATCGGCATCCTCTCCGGTGGAGGCATGGATCGTTTGTTTGCCGCCGACGCAAGCAGTTCCCCCGGGGCAGTGGTGGAAACTACGGCAGGCAAGGTTCGCGGAACGGTCAACCGGGGCATCCACTCGTTTAAGGGCACTCCCTACGGAGCACCAACCGGCGAAAATGCGATTCATGGCGCCCGCTGAGCCTCAGCCTTGGACTGGCGTGCGGGATGCAAATAGATTCGGCCACCAAGCACCACAAAACTTCAATCCCGTAGAGGTTCTTGCTCCGCAGGCGGATGCGTCCGTCGAGGGTTACGACGAAGATTGTCTTTGCCTCAACGTCTGGACTCCAGGCCCCAACACGAATCGCAAACGACCTGTGATGTTCTGGTGCCACGGAGGAGGCTTCGCGTCGGAGAGCGGCACTTGGCCTTGGGTTTACGGGGAGAATCTTGCACGCCGCGGAGACGTGGTGGTGGTCACCATCAATCATCGGTTGAACCTGTTTGGGTATCTCCACCTGGGAGATATAGGCGGCGAAAAGTATGCGGCCTCAGGGAACGCCGGCATGTTGGATCTGGTTGCAGGGCTCCAATGGGTGCGTAAGAACATTGAGCGTTTTGGTGGTGACCCGGCGAATGTAATGATCTTCGGAGAATCCGGTGGCGGAGCTAAAGTGAGCATGTTGCTCGCGATGCCTAGCGCGAAAGGGTTATTCCATCGGGCAGCGATCCAAAGTGGCGCTGGCCTTCGATCGAACACGCGCGAAGCAGCAAATGTGCTGACGCGAGCCCTGCTCGCCCAGTTGGGCTTGAATGTGAGCCGCCTCGATGAACTGCAGACTATGCCCGCCAGTCAACTGCTGACGGCGATGCGCACGTTGCCGCCGAGTCCAGCGGGACTACCCCGAGGAAATTTCGCGCCTGTGCTGGACGAGAAGCTTCTGCCGACGCATCCGTTCGACCCAAGCGCTTCCCCTGTTTCGGCAAACATCCCGATTCTCGTCGGTTGTAACACGCATGAGCAAAGCTTCTTCGCTCTCAGCGACCAACTGGCGTTCAGCCTCGACGAGGCTGCTTTACGGCAGCGCGTCGTGGGCTTGGTGGGCGAGGCCAATTCCGCTCAAGTCGTCGAGACGTACAAGCGTGAGTATCCCGGCCGAAGCCCCAGCGAAATGTTCTTTCTAATTGGCACTGATCGAGGGATGCGCATAAACTCCATCCGGCTCGCGGAACGTAAGTTTATGCAAAGCCGGGGGCCGGTGTATATGTACCTGTTTGCCTGGAAGTCGCCTGCCTTGGGAGGCAAGCTCGGTGCGCCACACACCGTGGAAATTCCGTTTGTGTTTGACAACACGGACATCCCATTCTCGATGACGAAAGGCGGACCGGAAGTGAAGGCGCTGGCGGCCAAAACCAGCGACGCGTGGATCCAGTTAGCGCGTAGTGGCAATCCCAATCACAAAGGCCTTCCCAAATAGCCGGCCTACACCGCGGAACAGCGCGCGACGATGGTGCTCGACACAAACTGCAAGGTGGTTAACGATCCTGGACCCGAGGGGCGAAAGCTCTGGACGCGCCTTTAACTGATTCAACTAGTCAGCAAGCAAAGGAGTAAATCATGCATTTGCGAAAAATCGCACTAGTCATTGGGGTAACCGTTTTGCCACTGGCCCAATGGGTGTGGGCCCAAGGCCGCGGCGGCCAGCCGACTGCCCCAGCCGCTGCAGCTGAAGGCCCCGGACGAGGGCGAGGCCCGGTACAGCGAGACCTGCTATACGTTGCAGTCCCAGGCCGTGTGAACGATATCGGCTTCGGAGGCATCGGGATTCTGGTGTTCGATGCGAGCCGTGACTTCCGTTTCGTCAAACGCATTTCCACTTGGGAATACCCTGCTGCCCAATTACCCGAAAATGTAAAGGGCATCGCGGTAAGCGCATCGTTAGGGATGATTTATGTCAGCACGGTCAAGCGGCTAGCCGCGTGGGACCTGTTGACCGAGAAGAAAGTTTGGGAGCAGACCTACGACGGTGGCTGTTGTGACCGGATGGCCCTGTCTCCGGACGGAAAGACGATGTATGTTCCATCGTTCGAAGGTCCCAACTGGTATGTAGTCGATGCCAAGACGGGCAATCTCATTAAGAACCTCCCCGTGCCTGCGTCTGCCGGTGCGCATAACACCATCTGGAGTCTGGACGGAACGAAGGTTTTCATGGCGGGCTTGCGGTCAAATACAATGTCGATCGCCGATCCGAAGACTAATTCGGTGGTTCAAACCGTAGGACCCTTTTCTAACTCCGTCCGGCCCTTCACTGTGAACGGTGCGGGCACGTTGATCTACGCCAATGTGAATGACCTGCTGGGATTCCAGATCGGCGACGTCAAGACGGGCAAAGTTCTACACACGGTCGCGGTCCAGGGGTATGGCTGGTCCCGCGACAGACTGACCGGCCACGGCTGCCCCAGTCACGGCGTCGCGCTATCGCCCGACGAGAAAGAAGTTTGGGTGACCGATGGTGCCAACAACAAGGTCCATATTTTCGATAACACTGTGACGCCGCCCAAACAGATGATGAGCGTCGCGATGCAAGACGCGCCGTTCTGGCTCACTTTCAGTGCGAACGGGAAGTGGGTCTACTCATCCTCAGGCGATATCATCGACGCAGGCAGTAAAAAGGTCAACGCCACTTTGAGGGACGAACTCGGCCGGAATGTTCAGGGTGAAAAGGCCGTCGAGGTTATCTACCAGGATGGTAAGCTCCTTACAACAGTCGACCAGTTCGGCGTTGGAAGAGTGTTGCCGACTGCCGGCGCGCGGTAACCTCAGCACGGCGAACGGAAAAAGGAAGGATTGATAAACAGATAATGAGAGTCATACATGTGTTCGCGCTATTCGTGGTTGCCTTGGCAACGGCGGCGGCGCAAGGGCAACAAAAGGGAGCAACGCAACAACCCGCTCGGGCCGCGCAGGTTCGTTCCCCCGAAATCCATCCCGATCGAAGTGTCACGTTTCGCGTCGCCGCTCCTAAAGCGAGCGAAGTCGTGCTCACGGGGGAATTCGCGGTGGGTCCGCAGAAGATGACGAAGGATCAACAAGGCCTGTGGACGCTGACGGTGCCGCCCGTCGATCCCGATCTTTACGAGTACGAGATCTCCGTTGACGGCATCACTTCGATTGATCCACGCAATCCGCTTGTGAAGTACAATCGGGCGCCTGGTGTCGTCTCCAGCCTGCTGGACGTGGCATCCACGAGCCCCAGGTTTTTCGACGCTAAGCCGGTGCCTCACGGGAAAGTGGACGTTCGGTTCTACGATTCGAAGGCCACGCACGGTGTTCGCCGCGTCCGCATCTATACTCCGTCGAACTACGAGAAACTCGGGCGCTTACCCGTGCTGTACCTTCTGCATGGCGGCGAAGGCGATGACTCCGTGTGGACAGAATTCGGTCGGGCACACTTCATCCTCGACAACCTCATCGCCGAGAGGAAGGCGCAGCCGATGGTGATCGTCACGCCTGACGGCTATTCCTACGGCTGGGACTCCGGCGTGGCTGCGGATAAACAGCAGGCGGATTTTCTAAAGGATCTTACGGAAGATCTCATTCCGTTCGTTCAAGCCAACTATAAAGTGTCGACGAATCGGGAACAGCGCGCCTTGGCGGGACTCTCGCGCGGCGGAGCGCAGACGCTCACCATCGGGCCGAAACACCTGGACCTCTTCAGTCGTCTGGCGGTCTTCAGCGCCTCCGGAAACATGAATCCGGAAACCAGCGATTTGACGGCGAAACAAGCCCCCGCCTTGAACGCCAAGCTAAGTCTGTTTTGGGTCGGCATGGGTACGGAGGATCCGTCGTTTGCAAACTTCACCAAGTTTGGCGACTTTCTGAAGACTAACGGCGTGAAACACACTTACCGTACGATTCCGGGAGCACACACCTGGATCGTGTGGCGTAAATTCTTGAACGAACTCGCACCTCTCCTTTGGAAATAGACATGTCAAAATTCATAAACAAAACCCGAATTCTCATCGTTGGTGTCCTCGCACTGTGCGGTTTGGCGCTGAGTCAGCCCCCTGGAGGCGGAGGACCCGGAGGACCTGGGGGACCCGGCGCTGCCGCCCCTCCGAATCCGAACATCGTTTCCACAGATGAGTTCCTCGTCGATCCTCCCACGCTGATCAATCTCGGCTTTGAATGGTTCATTCGTGGTGACGACAACCGCAACGCGGCCGTCGCTGTCACCTATCGCAAGAAGGGTGACACCGCGTGGAAGCAAGCCCTGCCGCTGTTGCGGCTCAAGGGCGAACGCATCTATCAGGCTGCCCAGGTGGACGTGATCGCTCCAAACATGTTCGCCGGCAGCATCCTCGATCTGGAACCCGATACCGCCTACGAAGCACAGTTCGTCATTTCCGATCCGGATGGCGTGCGCGGCGAAAGCAGCCGAATGGTAACCGTTCGCACTCGCCCGGAGCCAAAGACGTATGAGGGTGGGCGCGTGTTCCACGTGTACCCGCACGGTTTCACGGGCAAAAAGATCGAGCCTTCATTTGAAGGACTCATGTGCGCGTACAACTACTCCTGCGCCGGCACGGATTGGGCCACCGCAGGCCGACCTCGGGTGCGCCCCGGCGACACCATCCTGGTGCACGCCGGTGAGTATAAGTACAACCGGTATGAGTACACCAACACCGCGTCGGTGAACCGGACCACTCCCCTCGATGGAACGTATTACTTCACCGCCGACGGCACCCCGGACATGCCCATCGCGATTAAGGGCGCCGGTGACGGTCCCGCAATCTTCGATGGCGCGGGGAATTATGCGCTCTTCGATGTGCGCGCGGCGGACTACACCTACTTTGAGGGCCTGACTTTCCGCAATGCAGAAATCGCAGTCCTGGCTGGTACGCAGTTCCTGATTGGATCCAAGGGTCTGACTGTGAAGAAAAGCGTTTTTGAGAACATCGGCGCAGGCATCTTCAGCAACTATTCAGGATCGAGCAACTTCTATATTGCCGATAACCGGTTCATCGGCCGCAACGATCCGAACCATATGATCGGTTGGGCTGGGCCGAATTTGTGGAGCCGATTCAACGGCGTCGAAGGACAGATCTTTCCTCCGAAGATGGCATCCTACATAGCTATCAAACTTTACGGTCCCGGGCACGTGGTGGCATACAACTACATCGCCGATTTTCATGACGGCATCAACATCGAAACGTATGGAAATCCCGATGGGTCGGTCGCCTCCGGTCCGGATATCCCGGATGGCCCCAAGTATCCGACGCGCGAATATTGGGATCGCCGCCCGGTCGCCATCGACTTTTACAACAACTACATCACCAACTCGCATGACAATCCCATCGAAGCCGATGGCGGCATGCACAACATTCGGATCATGCGGAACATGTTGATCAATCATCCGTCGCATGCGTTCTGCAATCAGCCTGCGCTGGGCGGACCTGTGTACTGGATTCGCAACATCGCTTATAACCTGCCCGGCGGCTCTACGCGCCTCACCGGTGGCTCGGCCGGGGTATTGTTCTACAACAACACCATCCTGTCGGAGACCTCCGGCAATCCACAAAACAACCATTGGCGAAACAATCTCATGTTGGGGCAGAATTCCAGCCCGGAGATTCTCTCGGTGACCACGAACACCAACTACACCTCATCCGACTACAACGGCTTCCGCCTGAATCCAGGCGCCGCGGCGGCGTTCGCGTGGAATTCGCCGCCCCTTAACATCGCAATGGACCCGGCGGGACCCGGCCTGCGGCCTAATATCGAGAATCGCCGGTTCACCACGCTGGCTGAATACAGTCGCGTCACAGGCCAGGACCGCAATAGCGTGCTGCTGGACTACGACATTTTTGTGAAAGTTCCCAAGCTCGATGCGCAGGATATTTCGAGTTTGCAGAAGATGTATAAGGCTGACGACCTCGACTTTCGGCTGAAGTCCGGATCCGCGGCTGTAGATCGGGGTGTGCCCCTGCCGACGATTACCGATGGTTTTGCGGGCCGCGCGCCAGACTTGGGCGCGCTTGAGCTTGGACAGACACCGCCGCACTATGGCCCGCGGCCTTAGTCATAGGAGAAGAATCGAGATGACGCAAAGAATCCATGCCCTTTTGGCGTTGTGTATGGCGCTGGTGTTTCCCGCGCTTGCCGCCACGCCCATCCCGACCGTTCGAGGACCGCTTCCGGTAACCGCTGCTTCTTACCCCTTCGGCGCAGCGGATCACGCCATGATGCCCGAGGACCTCAAGGCCGAAGGCTACATCGAAGAGGAGTTTCTGATCAGCGGAACGGCCAACGTCTACGATTGGCAGCAAATAGGGCCCGCCACGGTGCGCGCGGCGAACGCCCCCTACACCACCCGGGTGTTGGTGCGGCGTCCCATCAGCCGGAATCGCTTCAGCGGAAACGTGGCCGTTGAGATGTTGAACCCATCCAACCGTTTCGACCTGAATATCGGATGGGGAATCTCACGCAAGGAGTTCATGCGCAAGGGCGACGCGTGGGTTGGGATCACGGCCAAGCCCATCGCGGTAGACGCGCTGAAGACCTTCAATCCGGAGCGCTACAAAGACCTGTCGTGGAACAACCCTGTTCCTCTGAGCGATCCTCGCAACTGCACTCAGTTAGCGAACGACAGCCAGCGGACCACCGAGAACGGACTTGTGTGGGACATGAACACGCAAACCGGTGCGTGGCTGAGGAGCCGCGATAAATCGAACCCGCTGGCATACGGCGTGGCAGAGCGAGGAACCCATCCGGTCACTCATCTCTTCGCCTGGGGATTCTCGCAAGTCGGCGGATTTCTTGCCACCTACGCGAACGCCATCCATCCCTTGGATGTGAAGGCGAATGGCAAGCCCATGTTCGATGGGTATCTTATTGGAACCCCTGTCATCTCGACGGCCATCAATCAGTGCGCCGGAGCGATCGGGGCGACCGATCCGCGCAGACAGGTGCACAACACCGGAGTGCCTGTGATACGTGTGATGACGCAATCGGACTATCTGCTGGCGATCGCTGCGCGGCAGCCCGACAGCGATAGCGCCACTGAGAAGTTTAGGAACTACGAACTTGCGGGTGCGGGGCACGCCACGCCCAACGAACTTACTATTCCGCGGCGCCGGCGGATATCATAAAGGCCTCCCGCGCAGTGCCGCCCATGAACTGCGCCGAAGGCCCCCGGAGCCGGTTCCCGAGTTCGGTGGGTTTCAACGCCGCCTGGCGGAATTTAGTGGCGTGGGTTCGTAAGGGCGTCCCCGCTCCGCACGCGGAGCCAGTTCGCGTGGAGAACAACCAACCCGTGCTGGACGAGTTCGGGAACCTCCGCGGCGGGGTGCGCTCCCCGTTTTTAGACGTGCCCACGGCCCAGTGGACCGGAGCCTCCACTGGAGAATCGTTCTGCTTCATCGCGGGGCATGAGAAACCTTTTGACGCGTCACAGTTGAAGAAGCTCTATCCAGATCACAAGACCTACGAACGGCAAGTGGCGGCAAATGTCGCCAAATTGGTCAACGAGCGCTGGATCACCAAGGAAGACGGCGACGAAATCATCGCTGACGCAAAGAAGGCGTCCATTCCGTAGGAGCGAAAAACGCGGGGCTTTGACAAGATTATGCTGTCAATGCCAAATAGAAATGTCCTAGTTTGTGCCAAGTAGAAATGTCCGGTTT
>JBDTSJ010000019.1:0-85328 GCA_039931205.1 Acidobacteriota bacterium | reverse complement strand
GGCGGTGCTGGAATCCTCAGTTATGAATGGTTGATAAAAGCGAGGCATGTCACCGCAGCCCCACATCGAGCGTCAAGTCCAAGTTACAAGCCCTGACCTTCTCCCTCCGCTGGCTCCGATAGCTAAGACCCGTGACAGACTCTTAACGCCTCCTCAAAGCTGCCGCTACGGAGTTCCGCTACAACGGCCGCCAGGCACATTTTCCCCAGAACCAGTCTCGTCTCCGGCGCCACCGCCCTGAGTTCACCGGAGGCGATCCGCGCGCGAAATTCGTCCGGTGTAGGCGCAGCCAGATCCGCGATAGGCTCTGAGGGTTTGGTCGCGAATGCTACCAATAACCCCGCATAGTACAGACGCGTCAACTGACGCATCAATCTGAGCTTGGCTCGCATCAGCCGATCCGGGACGCTACCGGACCAGCTGGTGAGCAGCGATTCTTCAAGCTCGGGGGTGCCTGCGTGATTCTCTACCAGGATCGCGACGTCGGTGAGAGCATCGTTGCGATAAGAGGTTTCCCAATCGATCAGCCAAAGCTTTTCGCCGTCGAAAATAATGTTGCGCGGATTAGGATCGTTATGGCTCGAGACGTGACCAGCCGCATCCCATGGATACGCCGCGCGAATGCGCTCAAAACCTTCCATGTGTTCATCGAGGAGTCCGGGCGCGAACAAGCCTTTGATGTAGCCAAGCATACGGCCGAGCAAAGCGCGGTAGTCGCCGAGGACCGGAAACGGAGCGGTCGCCTGCAACTCAGCCGCCAGCCGACCGAGCGCGCCCACCAAGCCCAACGGCCCACCGGGATAGTCGCTCAGTGGACGAGCTGCAATAAAATCCATGATGACGGCCCCGGCATCATCGTTAACGTAGCGCAGAGGGGGCGCGATACCAGCGTCCGCCGCGATGCGCATGCAGGCGTACTGATGCGGGTTTCGCAGCGGACCGCGTGACGTCTCCATGCGCAGCAGATACAAACGATCGTTCACGCCTATGCGGAACGCGAGAGCGCCTGAGGCGCCTCCCAGCACAGGATCGATCGAGCCAATCGCGGCGGCGCCAAAGGTCGAAGTCACCGCCTCGCGGGCCGCGGCATGGGATTGTTCGGGAAGTCTTTCCAGCCAGTTGTCAATCACAATAAACACTCCTTCTTTCCTTGTTGTCCTACGGTTCGCCCGATCTAGTTGATGAGGTATCGCTCGAACCAGTCGAGCGCGAGAACGGCGGTTTTCCCCAGCGCGTCCTGGCCTTCAACAACCTGATCAGCGCCTTCTATCACCGCGAGTTTGCGATCCACAGTGTGTGGCATGGGAGCCAGGATGGATTGCGTGAAACCCAGTCTGACGGTATCCCTGCTTCCGACCACGAAGAGAGTCGGTGCTTGTACTCTCCATAGCCACGGTCCCGCCAAGTCGGGCCTTCCGCTGGCGCTGACGATCGCGCGTATGTCCACGGGTCGATCGCCCGCAGCCCACATCGCCGCTGCCGCGCCATTGCCCGATGCGAAGTAGCCGAGCGGCATTCCTTGGAACCTGGCGTCCTCGCGAATCCAGTCGGTGAGCTCCCCAATCCGCGTGCCGAGAAGGCGAACATCGATTTGCATTTCCCCCGTTTCAAGATCGGCGAGTTCTTCTTCTTCGGTCAGCAGGTCGGCCAGGACTGTACAGATCGAGCCACCACGGAGTTCCCTCGCAAGGTAGCGATAATCGGGGTGATATCGTTGCGAGCCGCTGGCCTGCGGGAACAGCACAATCCCGCGCGCGTTCTCCAGGCCGGCGATGTAAACTTCAAACTCAACACTTCCCACGGTGACGCGCTCGATCGAAGGAAGTGGATCCGCCGTTACGCCGGAAGTGCTCCCTGGAACCTCGCGTGCCGCCTGAACATGCGCCGCAAATTGCGGCCACGTAGGAAATCCATGTTCGCGAGCGATCGTTAATTGCGCGTCAGAGAGTTTAAACGGCGCGGCCTGAATATCGGCGCGCGGCAGACCCTGAAGCCGTGGATGATAGTTGCCAATCCGCTGCAGTGCTCCTGGCTCCGCGGCAGCCCGGCTCTTGATGAGCTCTTTCGCCTGCTTTTTATATTGCTCGACGTCTGGGCGGCGCGGCAAACCGCGATTGGACATACGAAGCTCCTTTCGATAGTGCCTGAGTCCGCATGAACAGGCTGAAAGAAGTTCGTTACAGCTTTGCTGAATTGTCTAAGAGGTGGGCACGGCCCTTTCCGCGGACTGGAAGCGCCCTTCGCGCTAAACAACACAATAAACGATCCGCAGGCAGGCGTCAACAATCCAGCAGTTCCATTGGTTGGTACGCGTTACCCTAGGCCCCGAAACGGCGCTGCAAGAAGTTGCCCGTTAAGGCGCATTATCGGAGGCGATTCGTCGCGGGAAACCGAGCCGCGTTTCAGGGCCGCGCCTGAGCAAGACACGCGTACGCCAAGCCTAAATCCACAATGACAGCGATGGTCAGGCGCCGGCCCACTGCTCCAATCCTCCTAAGACCTCCACCTGTTGAGGAATCATGCGGTCCACCTCAAAAAGACGCTCGCGGACGACGCAGCGGTGCTATAGTACAACACTGGCACTCCATGAAACCCAGCTCGCCATTTCTGGCCTGGACCCTTCTGCTTCTTTCCTCTGCGCTTCCCTCGTGGGCTGCATTTATCTTCAGTGGAACGCTACACAGTGTTGTGGTGGACTCCAATCGCACTCTGATGTGGGGTATCCGGGACGGGGGCACTCCGGCTCGTAGCCAGTCCGTGCTATATCGCAGCCGGGACCAGGGCAAAACGTGGCAAGGCCTGCCCTACCAGAACATACAGGCCAGCACGACTCCTCTCTACTCGGTTGTGGTAGGCCGCAGCGGCACCGTCTTTGTGTTGACCAGCAAAGCTGGCGGCTATTTGTGGTCCAGCACGGACGGTGGAGTGACTTGGCAAAACCCGGGGGCGAACTTTCAGAATGCCGAAGTCAACGCCAACCTGGGGTTCGGCACTGGGAACGTGCTGGTGGGTGCGGCTCCCTCAGCGTTGGTTTACGTCCAAACAGGAGTCCGGCTGTTCCGCAGCAGGGATGCAGGGGCGACGTTCGACACGGGCCTGAACACTCCTTGCTCCAACGGGATCTGGAGCAACCCGGCCGACCCGCGCCGTCTTGCGTGCGCAAATCGTGGCGACGGGTTCCTGTATTTCAGTACGGACGAGGGCACTACCTGGACCCGCGGCGCAGCACCGGGCGGAACCATCGAGGGTTGCACACTGCTGAGCGACCCCCGCGATGCCGACACCTACTGGGGTGAATGCCTGGACCTCGAACCCGGCGGTCAAGCGGACAAATGGTTCCGTTCAACGGATAGTTTGCGAACCTTGACGCCAGCGGCGGCGCCTGTGAGTCTGCCGTTCTTTTCGGTGTCGCCGGATCACAGTTTGATTCTGGCGATCGGGTTTGGGGGATTCCGTAGCAGCCGCGACCTGGGCGTGACCTGGCAGGCGTTGCCCGGGGGAATCTCGTCCACGGACGCGTACGGGTTCGATCCGGCCGACGCGAATATCGTGTACCAGGTGGGCACGGCTCGTTCCACGGATGGGGCCGCTACCTTTGTCAATCTGAACCCCGCCCATGTTCCGTTACTGATTCCCTCGCCGCCGCTGCAAGTGACACTGGAAAGTGGCACGGCCTACGCGCCGAAGAACGTCCTTCGTGATCCGTTCGGCGACCTCTTTACGGTTAGTAGCTTTAGCTTTGAACGAGGAACGCCAGTCGACGCCTCGTGGATTCAGACCGACGTCGGGGAGATTACGATTTCTGCCGTGGGACTGGACACCGGCTCCTATCAGGCCGCGATCCCTCTTGCGACGAGTGGCGAGCTCGCCGGACAGTTGGAGATTCAGTTGACGGTGGTGGCGCGACGCGATCCTCCAATCTTCTTGAAGGTGAACCGAATCGCAGGAACCGGGGTCATCGTCGCCGAGACCGGCACTCCAGGACCGTTCGCTGGTGACGGCGGGCCCGCGATCGCATCCGCGTTGGTATTTCCGAGTGCGGTCACCGTGGACCCGTCCGGAAACGTTTATGTGGCGAGCGCATCCAGGGTTCGAAGGATTACCCCGAACGGCGCCATCTCAACATTTGCCGGAACCGGTGTCTCGGGCAGCACGGGAGATGGCGGTCTAGCGACGGCGGCAACATTTTCTTTCATCAATGACCTGCTGTGGACAGCGGATGGGCTGTTGATCAAAGAGACCAGCAAGATCCGGTTAGTGCGGCCGAACGGAGTCGTGGAGTTGTTTTACCCCAAGACGGCCGGGACGCAACCATCCATGATTGCAACCACCAACATGGCGCTGGATTCGGCGGGCAATCTTTACATCGCGAGTCGCTTTGAGCGCATCGTTTACCGCTTGCAGGCAAACGGTACGTTTCTAACTGCCTTCAATGCTACCAGCGCCGTTCCCGCAATCAACGGCGTCACGCTGAGCCTACTTGGAATCGCCATTGACCGGCGCAACGACTCCTTCATCCTCGCCTTAGAGGACCGCATCTTGCGGCGCGACGCCCTGGGGCGGTATACGCTGCTGGCCGGAACGCCCGCGGAGGCGGGATTCACCGGGGACGGCGCCGTGGACGCCAGCGGATCGCGCATTTTCACGACGGGCCAAGCGGTTGTGGATAGCCTTGGCAATGTTTACTTCGACGACATTTTCCGTATCCGCGTGATCCTGGCGAATGGCGGTATCGGCACCGTGGCGGGGAACGGCGCGAAAAGCAGCAGGCTCGACAGCGGGGTCCTGGCGAACTCGGGCGGACTGCGCCCCGGTCATATGTACGCGCAACCCGACGATCGGGTGGTGGTGACGGATGGGGTTGACCTTCTGCTCCTGACCCGCACGGCGGCCCCCGCTAGCCGGATTAGTGCGGGGGGCGTGGTTACCCTGGGAGGCCGTGCGCGAATTTCGCCTGGTGCGATTTTTTCGATCTACGGCCTGCAACTGGCGGGCAGCGTTATCAGCAGTCCAGTTCCTCCGCTGCAGACGAAGTTAGGAGATACCGAAGTACAGGTGAACGGCGTCGCCATTCCGCTGTTCTTCGTCTCGGCGACGCAGATCAACGCGCAGTTGCCATATAACGTTCCCCTGGGTACGGCGCGCGTACGAGTATTGCGCAACGGTGTTGCGACAGGAGAGGAGTCGGTGCTGGTCGTGGCCGTCGCGCCGGACGTGCTGCTATACGGAGCGGGACGCGCCGTGGCCGTGAATCAGGACTTCAGTATTAACGGCGAGTCGACGCCCGCGCCGGTGGGTTCCTTCGTAGTCCTGTATTTGACCGGCATCGGTCCGGTGGATCCGGCGACGACGGCAGGTGTGGCCGCCAGCACCGATCCTTTGTCGCGGGCGACGCTGCCGAGTTCGATCACGCTGACGGCGGCTGTGGGTCAGAACGTGGCTCCGGTAACGATCAAGCTTTTGTTTCTGGGGTTGACGCCGACGTATGCGGGATTGGTGCAGGCAAATTTCCAGGTCCCGAATCTACCGCCAGGGGACTACACGCTGGTCTTGACTGTCGGCGGCGAGGCTTCAAATCCGGTGAAACTCGCGGTGGGGCCGTAGTTCTTAGCGAAAGTTTGGCTCCTCGGGTTGGGCTTTTCCGCCACTACCCGTTTTTCACTTTTATCCGCGTCCATCCGCGTCCATCCGTGTCCATCCGTGGCCCATTATGCGTTTCCCCCAATGCGCGATGAGCGATGCAAGCGCCGCCTCCCCTGCTGTTTGAACCTTTGACTATCGTGCCGGCGTGTAATCCAGCCAGAGGTATTCAAGCGCTTGCGGGAGCGTGCTGTTAATCACCTTCCGCTGAGTGTGCCCGCCTCCCTTTGAATAAACAAATTGGTAAGCGTAGCCTTTATCCTTCAAGATTTTGGCCAGCCGTGAATTGGCGAGGACCCAATTGCGACGGCCCTCTGAAGGAGTCTTGGACCCATTGTCGTTTTCGGAAACCTGGATCCACAGCCGGAAAGGTTTTTTCTCGCTGTTAGGGAAGAGGTGCTCGATGTATTCGTAAGCGCCAAGTGGAGCTTCTGGCCCATTACGAAGGTTGACGAACGTACCTGAATAGCTCAGGACGCGGTGATAGGAATCGGGGTGGAACCAAGCCATGGTCAGCGCAGCCGCGCCGCCTGAGCTGCCGCCCATCGTCATCCGCGCGTCCGGGTTCTTGGACAACTTCACATTCGCCTCCCGCTCGGCCCGCGGCAGGACTTCGGCTTCCACGAATTCCGCATACTTGGAGGAAACCGTGTCGTATTCCAGGCTGCGTCCAGCTCCGCCGCTATCGATCATCACCGCCGCCATCGCCGGCACGCGCTGGTCGTAAATCATGTTGTCCAGGATCGTAGGCAGGTTGTACCGCATGCCGTACGCGTCGGCCGAGACGATCACCGGGACTTCAGTTCCCGCCACATACCCCGCCGGAACATAAACGCACACGTGACGCTGAATCGCTCCGCTCACGCCTGGGAAAAACTTGCTTTCGGAGGAGTCCATCACGAACTCGATCACCTTGCCCTCCGGTACCCCGGCTCGTTTCGCTAGCTCGGGAGCCGTCGGAAACGCAGGCCCGTGGGAATAGTCGCCCGTGCCGAGGTTCAGTGACCAGGGGGGAAGATCCATCAACTTGGCGATCTCAGAAGCATCGGCGGCCGACAGCTGTGGTGCGGGCGCTCGACCGGGGGCATTCCCCTGGACCGGTGGTCGCGCAGCAACGGGGTTCGCGACTTGAGGCGCAGGCGGCGGAATGCACGGAACGGATGTTTGTGCCAATCCAGAGGAAATCAGGAACAAAGATGCGATGAAAACCTTCATGCGTAAGCGTGCCTCCCGGCCCAGTCCATCTTACAGCAATTTGGAATGGAAATGCCTCAGGAAGCACACGGCAACCTGAAAGTCCAGGCAGGGTTTTCGGATTGAGGCCCCGCGGTTGTTGGCTGAAGTTTCCAAAAGGGAGACCAAGAGGAGACGAAACAGCACCGCACGGGAAGTATCTATGCAAGTGTCCTCAAATTCTACGATCATCCCTAATGATGTTCGGCGCTCGGGAGGGTTCACATGTCAGAAACAGACCCGCCGGCCGGCGTAATGAATGTCGTGCTGGTCCACGGAGGTTTCGTGGACGGGTCTGGTTAGGGCGGTGTTTACAAAGGACTGAAAAACGACGGGTAGTCGGTATCTTCACTGATCAAGGATCCATTGCCCGGAGCGCCGGGACCTCCGATTCTGCCGCCGCAGGATGGATATCTCCTGCTCGATAAAGAAAAGTTCCGCGCTGCGTTCGCCGCGGATGTGACTACAGACGCGGCCGAGTTCATGGCCTATTCCCAAGTCCGGTGGGTTTTGGAGGCACTCGGCGGTGTAATCAACGAACCGGCGTGGAGAACAAAGCTAAACTGGTACCTGGTTTCTACCGAAGATAAGATGATCCCGCCCGACGCCCAACTGGCTATGTCCAAACGCGAGGGCGGAGGCTAAGGCTTTCCAAGCCCACCAGTAATTGTGCCGAGGCAAGCTGCCTTGGGGGGAATGGTGACTAGCCGCGCGCCTTTGCTTTTTTCCACGCTTGATAAGTCTTTGGTCCGTCGAGCTTCTTCACCTCAGCCCAGGCGCGCAGGCCGTCAGCTCGCACAGCCTTTTTCTCTGCTGTGAAAAAGTCGGTCAGGAAGTTGACGTAGCATACTTGCGGCGCTCGTTCGTGCGCTACGTCCCGCCGGTTTAGCCGCACATACTCGCGCACCAGATCGCCGTATGTGATCTTTACGCCGGCGGCGATCTGCTGCTCGCGCCAACGGTTCAACCGATAGCGCGAGCCCGATCGCTGCTTGTGGCCGGGTGAGAGCCTCCGCGATTCGCGCTCCAGGAACTCTTTGGTTTCGGCGTCGTTGGTGTAAACCAACACCGAGAGCTTCAAGCGCAAGCCCCGCTCGACGTCCTTTACCACCGCAGCCGGCCTGAAACTCCGCCGTGGTTGGACCAACTTACCCGAAGCCAGAAAGCTGAGTATGACTGCTTCGAGTTCGTCTTTACGAAGCTTCGACGCGTGAGGTACACCGATCTCCGTCGCGAATGCCTTCAGCTCAGCCGCATACCAATAGCCGTCGCGGAATTCAGTAAGTGTCATGGACGGCGAGAGCATTACTTGTAGCGTATCCCAACCCTAAACGCGGCTCTCACTCAATTGGTGGGGCCTGCAATGGCCCGAACGCTGGGGACATGCAGGAATTGGTACTCGGCGTGAACCCTGCGTGCTAGGGAAAGTGCAGACTCGCAGACGGGTTGTGCTTCTTCTCGCCTGTTGGTCTGTGTCAAAGCCTGGCAAAGGGTAGCTTGAACGTCAGCGGAATCGGGGAAAAGTTGCATGGCCTTCTTCGCTTCCTTGAGAGCCTCGTCCCAGCTCTTCTGAGTGACTAGCTGCCGTGCTCTGGCTGCATGAGAATACGCGGACGCAAGCGACACGTCGAACGATCCGTGGAAAACCAGGATGCTGTTGCCGATAATATCATCGGGCGTCTTCAGCAAGAACTGCTTATAAGGATTCAGTTCGTCAGGTCCCCAAGCCTGCCCCGCCGCCTGATTTGTGCTGATCAGAATCGTCCCGTCGATCGTACTCGGAAAATCAGGGGCGATTCGACCGAGTGTCTGTCCACCTGGCAGGGGTTTGCACGGAATCTGATAGAACCCCGGATCGACAAGCGGAAGGTTGTTCGCAAACCAGCAATCCGTCACGCGCCGCTCTCTGAGGTACAGGGCGGCCTGCTTAAGTCCCTGGCCCCAGTCCACATTCGCATTGCTCATGACCCGGTACGCATGTGGGGGACCTCCGGCGATTTCATTGGCGTAAGTCAGGTAGTTTGGATATGCCGCCAGGGAAGAAACCGCATGCGCCAAAACCAGCACCGCGACCGCCCAAGCGGCAGGCCGTGATCGCGAAGCCAGGTTCATCGCGGTGGCGGCTGTAAGCAAGATCAGGAATGGAAAAAGCGGCAAGACGTGGCGAAGTCCGATATTCAAACCCGACAGCATACTGATCCCCAGAACTACAACGGGTGGAATCAGCAAAAACTCCAGTCCGCGGGGCAATTTCAGGCGCGCACCCATCACCGGAAACGCGGCCGCCAGCACCAGGAACCCGATCGTACACTTCATCAATAAAACCATCGGAAAATAGAACTACTGGCCTGTCGCATATACCTTGCCGAGCAGAAACGTGAACCGTCCTTCGTCTGCCTGGAAAACGTCACTCAAACCCCACAGGTAGGACTCGGGCAGGACGTGTCCGCTCGCCAAAGCCAAAATGAGTTTCGTTTCCATACCGCTCTTCAGCGAACTGGCCAACGCCTCCAGCGTTGGGTTCAGGGCCGCTCCGCCCGGCCGCGCGGCGAAATGGAAGGCGTAAAAGCTCCAGAGAATTGCGAATCCGACGCAAAGATCGCGGCGAATGCAATGCCAAGGCGTCCAGCTTGTCGAACTACGGGGATCGCGACGCCCCCAGTATGTTCATGGCTGGTCCTCTTTTGGCGCAGGATTTCCGCGATGGCAAGCAGAATAAGGATCGGCCCCACCAGCACGCCGCTGTGTTTGGATGCCCACGCAAGGCCTACGGCAACGCCACACACCAGAAGTCTGCCCATGCCGGGATGCTTGACGTGTCGATAGAAAGCATAAACGGAAGCAAAAAGCAAGCAGGTCTCCGCGATGTCGGTAGTGACCAACGCACCATTCGCCAGAATATTTGGCTCAAATACCAGCAGCAGAAGAGCCAGCAGCCCTGTGCCCGGGCCAAACATCTCCCGTCCGCACAAAAAGACCAAGACCGCCAACAAATAGGTGAAGACAGAAGCAGCCATCCGTGCGCAATAGAGTATGCGGTCCGCGTCCGTCGTGTTCCTGTAGATAAAATCAATGGCGCTTGTTTCGTTCGCAACTTTCGTCGCCCCCACCGCCACGGGCGGAACCTTCAGATCGAGGGCAAGAAGCGGGAGGGCAGCGACCAGTCTCAGCAGGGGTGGATGCTCCGGATTCGCGCCAAAATCACGCTGCTTCCAGTATTGGTACCCGGAGAACAGATGTACGCTCTCATCGTACGTCTGCGACTGCTGTCCCACCGATAGTGTAAGCTCCACCGCCAGCACCAGCAGAAGACTAAATGCAGCGGCGAAATGGCCCCATCCACGTAGTCTCATCTCTTTAGTGACTTAAGAGCAGGCAACACTTTAACATAAGACCCGCATTTGCCGCCCCGCAGCCCAACTCAAAGCAAACTAGAACTGATGGAACCGCGCCAACGTGACAAACGGTACGTCTGGCACGACCAAACGCGCACCAACGCTACAGGGCCCTCTATACTAAGATCCAATGTCGTCGTTGAGCTACGCCAAAGGCCCCGAAATACCCCTGGCGAGACTGACTCTGGCAGAGGCCCTCGCGCGGACCGCGGAGAAATTTCCATTCGGGGAAGCCTTAATATCCCGGCATCAGGGTCTGCGCTACACATGGACCGAGTTTGATCAGGCGGTTACTCAGGTAGCTCATGGCCTTGCCGGCTTGGGTTTGCAGGCTCGGGACCGGGTCGGAATCTGGTCCACGAATTGCGCCGAGTGGATCCTATTGCAGTACGCCTGCGCCCGCGCGGGTTTCGTCCTGGTGAATGTGAACCCGGCCTACCGGGCCCATGAACTTTCATTTGTGCTTGGCAAGTCGCAAATGCGGGCTCTATTTCTTTGGGAGCGCGACGCGCGGTCAGACTATCAGCAGATTCTGGACCAGGCCCGCAAGCCGGAGCACGCACTCCAGCATGTGATACATCTTGGCACCACGGAATGGCAGACCATGCTCATGCGGGGCGCTGCGCTCCCGGCTGACCCTATCCTTCCGGAACATCCAACCAACATCCAGTACACATCCGGTACAACGGGCTCCCCGAAAGGCGTTCTTTTAACTCATCGGGGATTGCTGAACAACGGTCTGACGATTGGCGATCAGATGAACATCACGGAACGAGACCGATTTTGCGTCCCGTTTCCGCTGTATCACTGCGGGGGTTGTGTCTGTTGCGTTTTGAACTGCGTCACGCACGGTGCCACCATCATTCTGCCTTCCGCGGCCTTCGATCCCCTCGCCGTTCTGTCCGCGATCCACGAAGAGAAGGCCACGGTCGTCGGCGGAGTGCCGACTATGTTCATCGCGGAACTCCAGCATCCTGAGTTCGCCCGTTTCGATTTGACCTCGCTGCGGGCCGCCGTGATCGGAGGCGCACCCTGCCCTGTGGATTTGTTAAGGCAGATGAATTCGGAGATGCACTGCGAGGAAGTCAGCGTCATCTATGGACAGACCGAAGCGTGCCCGGTTATCACCATGCACTCGCCCGGCGACACACTGGAGCAACGCAGTTCTACGATTGGCAAGGCGATGCCCAACGTGGAGGTTAAGCTTATCGACTCCGCTGGAGCGACGGTTCTTCGGGGCGAAGTGGGCGAGCTTTGCGCTCGCGGATACTTGGTCATGTCCGGCTACGATCAGGATCCAGAGGCCACGGCGCGCACGGTGGATAGCGATGGCTGGCTTCACACCGGCGATTTGGCAGCAATGCGGGAAGACGGGCACTTCCACATTCGAGGCCGCGCGAAAGAGATGATCATCCGGGGCGGCGAGAACATTTACCCGGCGGAGGTCGAGGCGTTTCTCTTTACTCATCCCAAGATTGCCGAGGCCAGTGTCGTTGGCTTGCCGGACCTGAGAATGGGGGAGATTGTTGCGGCCTGGGTGCGGCCCAGACCTGGGCAAACCCTGACGGCCGAGGAAGTCCAAGGCTATTGCAAGGGCCAGATATCGCACTTCAAAATCCCGGAACACATTCGGATAGTGGAAGCGTTGCCGATGACCGTCAATGGCAAGATCCAAAAATTCCGTATCCGCGAGTCCGAGATCGAAGCGCTAGGGCTAGGCAGTCAAATCACGACGACTGCTTAGGAACCGAGGCGGCGTAATTTGGCAGCAAGACCAGTTGGTCGCGGATGGCGCGATTCAGCGCACTGGTGATCGCGTTGAGCGAGGCCGTCAGAATATTGCGGTGCATGCCCACGCCCATTACGGCGTTGCTAGTTCCCGCGCGTAGTTCCACAAAACAGACCGCGGTTGCATCCGCGCCGCTACCGACAGCGTGTTCGTCGTAATCCAGAATTCGGATCGCCAGCTCGAAGTACTGGTTCAATGCCTGAACAAAAGCGTCGATGGGTCCATTGCCTTCGCCGAAGATGGCGTGTTCCGCCGTGCCCTCACGCACGGTCGCGCGCACTTCGCCCCGGTCGCCAGCGGAGTGTTCGGAATGTTCGAGAATCGCCAATGGCGATATCTGGTCCACATATTCCGCCTTAAACGCCTGCCAGATTTCGGCTGAGGTGACCTCGCGGCCGGTTACGTCAGTAATCTGCTGGATCACCCGGCTGAATTCGATCTGCATCTTGCGCGGCATCTTGATGCCGTAGTCCCTCTCCAGGAGGAACGACACGCCGCCTTTGCCCGACTGGCTGTTGACGCGAATGATCGGCTCGTAGCTGCGGCCCAGGTCCATGGGATCGATGGGCAAGTAAGGGACGGCCCATTGTTCGCCCGGTTTCTGCGCGGCAAAGCCTTTCTTAATGGCGTCCTGATGCGATCCGGAGAATGCTGTGAATACCAGGTCGCCGGCGTAAGGATGTCTCGGATGGATGGGCAACCGCGTACAGAACTCGGCGCATTCCATCACGTCATTGATGCGCGAGAAATCCAGGCCGGGGTTCAGGCCCTGCGAGTACATGTTCATCGCCAGCGTGACCACGTCGACGTTGCCGGTGCGTTCGCCATTTCCGAACAGAGTACCTTCTACGCGATCTGCCCCGGCCAGTAGCGCGAGCTCGGTCGCTGCCACGGCGGTCCCCCGGTCATTGTGCGGATGCAGGCTCACGATCATCGATTCGCGCATGGACGTATTGCGGCTGAACCATTCGATCTGATCGGCGTAAATGTTCGGCGTGGACATTTCTACGGTCGCGGGCAGATTGATGATGACCTTGCGCTGTGGCGTCGCTCCCCAGATCTCCATGACTGCCTCGCAGACTTCCACGGCGTAGTCGAGCTCGGTACCTGTGAAGCTTTCCGGAGAATACTCGAATACCCACTCGGTCTCCGGATACTTTGCCGCGCACTGGATCACGCTGCGCGCGCCATTGACGGCGATGTCTTTTATTCCGGCGCGATCCAATCCGAAAACAACGCGGCGCTGTAAGGTGGAGGTCGAGTTGTAGAGGTGAACAATGGCTCGCCGGATGCCTCTCAGGGCCTCAAAGGTGCGCGCGATGAGCGGCTCGCGAGCCTGCACCAACACCTGAACGGTTACGTCGGATGGGATGAGATTACCCTCGATTAGCTCACGGCAGAAGTCGAACTCGGTCTGCGAAGCGGAGGGAAAACCGATCTCGATTTCCTTAAATCCGACCTCGAGCAGCTTGAGAAACATGCGGGTTTTGCGGGCCGCATCCATCGGCTCGATCAAAGCTTGGTTGCCATCCCGCAGATCGACGCTGCACCAGATAGGCGGCCTCTGGATGGTTCGGGAGGGCCACTGCCGGTCTGCTATGGGGATAGGTTCGAAGGGTAGATATTTCTTGGAAGGGTCAGTCGGCATAACATGATTCCGCAGAAGCGCTGGGAGCCGCTCCGGTCTGACGCCAAGCGTAGGTTTAGGGCCGCAGCCACGTCAAGGTCATGATACTATACCTTTCTCAAATCCACGTTGAGGAGACTCGCTATGTTCACTCGCGCCTTTGCCGGAACACTGCTTTTGACCGCGGTCCAGCCCCTACTGGCTCAGCAGGAGTGTTCTAAGCTCGCTAGTCTTAGCCTGCCGCACACCTCGATTACATCCGCTGCCGTTGCGCCCCAGGGCGCGATTGGAGCTCCAGCCGTCGGGAACACTGGTGCGGTTGTCGCTCCCGCCCGATGCCAGGTCCAGGCGATTACGCGGCCCAGCAAGGATTCCGAGATTCGTTTCGAAGTCTGGCTCCCGGTCTCCGGTTGGAACGGGAAGTATTTGCAATTGGGCAACGGCGGTTGGGCGGGATCCATTAACCAAGCGGCCCTGGTCGATCCGCTATCGCGCGGGTATGCAGTCGCCGCTACCGACGACGGGCATCTCAGCACGCAACCGGGCGCGTCGTGGGCGATCGGCCACCCGGAAAAGCTGATCGATTTCGGTTACCGGGCCGTGCACGAAACCAGTGTCCAGGCCAAGGCCATCGTCCGTGCGTTTTTCGGGCGCGATCCTGAGCGCAGCTATTTCAATGGCTGCTCCGATGGCGGAAAAGAGGCCCTGATGGAAGCGCAGCGATTCCCGGAGGATTTCGATGGCATTATCGCTGGGGCCCCGGCCAGCGACTGGTCCCATTTGTTCACAGGATTCGTGTGGAATGAGCAAGCTCTGGCGGAGACTCCGATCCCCGCCGCGAAGTTGTCCGCCATTCAGAACGCGGTGGTCGCGGAATGCGATGCGCGGGACGGAGTGAAAGACGGCCTCATTGACGATCCCCGGGCCTGCCGCTTCGATCCGGCGTCGCTGGTCTGCAAGGCTGGGGATGCGTCTAATTGTCTTACGGAAGGGCAGGTAGCCACGTTACGGAAGATTTATGGCGGCGCGAAGAATCCTCGTACCGGAAAGCAGATTTACCCCGGATGGCCCGCTGGAACCGAGGCCGTGGCGGGGGGCTGGGCGCTCTGGATCTTACAGGGCGTTCAGGCGAATTTTGGCAACACTTATTATGGACAGGCTGTATTCGAGCAGACCAACTGGGATTTCCGTACATTGAACTTCGATACGGATGTCGAATTTGGCGACGCGAAGGCCGGCCAAGTCTTGAATGCCACCAATCCCGACCTGCGTTCCTTCCGCGCGAATGGCGGCAAGCTCATTCAGTATCACGGCTGGGGCGACGCAGCCATCTCGCCACTGGGTTCCATTGATTACTACGAAAGCGTGCGTGCGTTTCTCGGCCGCTTTCCGGACGCCCGGCGCGCCAGCACAGACCCGATGGACTTTTATCGCTTGTTCCTGGTCGCCGGCATGGGGCATTGCGGGGGTGGCATCGGTCCCAACGACTTCGGCAATGGCCGCAGTTCGGCAACCGACCCCGAGCACAACATCCTCTCGGCTTTGGACACCTGGGTCGAGAGTGGCGTAGCACCAGCCAAACTGATCGGGTCCGGCAAATCCGTCGACGATCCCACGAAGACCCTGACGCGCCCGTTATGCCCGTATCCGCAGACGGCGCAGTATCGAGGCGCCGGCGACGTGAATGTCGCGGAGAATTTCACGTGCGCTGCGCCTGCTGGCGCACGCTAATCCGAATTCGCCGCCGAGGTCCGACGGACAGGTCGCCATCAGTTCGCATGCGATTTGCGATACCCGCCATGGGCGGACACCGGGCGAGCGGAGAGTACGAGCATCGCGCATCGCCGGTTGACTGAAGAGGCGGTTGTATATTCGATCTGAACGTTGTTGCCCCGAAACCTCGCGGCTTCGATTTGCTTGAAGAACGGATGCTCCAGGCGGAGTATTACACCCCAAGTTGCGTCAAGGTGGCTCGAATCAAGTTGGGATTATTGGGCGCCGCTAGCGATCTGCGCGCCCTTCAGAACCTTCCTGGATTGCGCGGCGACGCGTATGGGGTTGAAATTGTGGATTACCACTAGCCAGATGGAAAGGAAAACTTCATGGTGAAAGCAAGAAAACTCCAGCCTCTGCATCCTGGCGAAACCCTGCGGATGGTTTTGGCGGACGCCGGAATCACGGCGAATCCCGCGGCCCTGCTGGTGCGCATCCCCAGTAATCGCCTTCCCGGTATCCTTGGCGGCACCGCGGAGACAGCCCAACGCCCCGCGCGCTTGTTCGGAACTTCCGCTCACATGTGGCTGAACCTGCAAACCCGATACGACTTGGAAATGGCGGAGGATGAAGTCCTGAAACTGGTCGAGGCTGAGTTTTCTCCGCTCAGGCAGGCTTCCTAACGGTTCCTCAAGGTCCGCGCGGTCGATAAACGTGTGGACGCAACCAGCAGCGAATTGGGTAGTGCCTGAATTCAGGCACTACCTGACCGGTCCGGCGCGCGGTAAGCGCTAGAATAGCGAGACAAGGAGAATTGCATGAAAAAGCTTGTATTCGCTGCCATGGTCGCCACGTTCGGAGTATCGCTGTTTGCCGCGCTCCCGGTGAAGCCCGTCGATCCTGCAAAGCAGAAGGATCTATTGAAGAGCGAGGACGCGCGTCTGGCCATCAACAAGAAAGTCGCCTACGATTTCTTCCGAGTCGTCCTGCAGGGCCGCCGTCTGGAGTTGTCCGAGCAGTATATGCACAACGACTACATGCAGCATAACCCCAACGCCGATACCGGCATTGCAGGTTTCAAAGCATACTTCTCGGCGCTGCCGGGCGGGCCGCAACCGATCCCCGATACATTGGCTGGCCTGGTGTCCATTCAAGCGGAAGGGGATTACGTCACCCTCGCATTCGTTCGCGAGTACGACGATCCTGCCAAAGCGGGCGCCAAGTACACAACCACCTGGTTCGATATGCTGCGAATCGTGGATGGCAAGGTCGCTGAGCACTGGGATTCCGCTTTGAAAGGCGCCCCAGGCCCGGTAGCCGCGGCGGCTGCCGCTCCGAAGCCGGTACCGGCGAAATCCTCGGGTAAGGGCAAATAACAGGCCACGCAGGCGCGCGCGATACACTAGGTCTATCCTATGCCGCAGGTCGTCTGGCCCGACATACCGCCGCTTACGCTCACTTCGGTGATCGACATTTTGGCCGTTACGGTCCTGATTTACAATTTCGTGCAAGTCTTGCGTGGCCGCCGCGCAATCCATGTGTTGAGCGGTGCCGCCGCTTTGGTGGTCTTGTACCTCATAGCCGTTTGGCTGCAATTTGACGTTTTGAGAACGGTTTTGGCGGCGATTGGGCCATACGCTCCTTTCGCGCTGATTGTCATGTTCCAGGCCGAACTGCGCGGCTGGCTCACGCGGCTGAGCAGGATTCGCTGGCTCAACGGCGGCTGGCTCACGCTGAGCGGACGCCTGGAGCGCCGTGAAGTGGTGGACGAAATCCTCTCGGCTGTCGAGCAGATGATGGAAACCAAGACCGGCGCGTTGATCGTGCTGGAACGCGATATTGGGTTGCGCACATTCATCGAGAGCGGCGTTCGCTTGGACGCGGTAGTCTCGCGCGACCTGTTGTGCGCCATCTTCTATGCTGGAGCCCAACTGCACGATGGAGCAGTGATCGTCCAAGGCGACCGGATCGCCGCCGCGGCTTGCTTTCTGCCGCTGCATGTTCATCCCGCCGGACCCCAAGGGCTGGCGTTGAAGAAATTGGGTACCCGGCACAGGGCCGCTATCGGAGTCACTGAAGATACGGATGCGTTGGCGGTGGTGGTGTCCGAGGAGACTTCGCATGTGTCGATTGCATGGAAGGGCGACTTGGAACCCGATATTTCCTTAGATCGCCTGCGCGAGCTTTTAACGCATCATGCGACCGGGACGAAGGGGTCCGACGGGCGGGCAGCTGAAGCGCAATTCGGGAGTGTGCCGCAGTGAGGGCGCCGCGTACACTGAACCGGCTGCTGGCTCGTAATTTAGGCTGGAAGTTGGGGTCGCTGGCGGTTGCCGTTGTCTTGTGGATTCTCACCGCCGCCGGCCCTGTGGTGACCATGGGAGAACCTGCGGAAGTATATTTTGCGAACCTGCTGCCAGACCTGGTTTTACGCTCCGGCGTCCCGGAGAGCGTGCAATTGGAACTACGGGACGCCTCGGGCAACTTGCGCCCAGGCACCGTCCGCGACCTGAAAGTGTTTCTGGATCTATCCGGGGTCACCGAACCCGGGACGCGATCCTTCACAATCACGCGCAATAACGTGGCCTTGCCGGAAGGCGTGACGCTGCTTTCTGCGTCCCCGGCCCATCTTGACCTGGTATTCGACCGCTTTGAGAAAGGGAATTCTCCGCATCCACATGAGTGACATGAAGGGCAGCCAAGCCGCTGTCAGACAGTTGTTTGGGACAGACGGTATTCGAGGCTGCGCGGATGAATATCCCTTAGACCGCCGCACCACATTCGCGGTAGGTTTTGCATTAGCGCAATGGATTGGCACGAATCATCTCGATCCCGAAGTGGTCATCGGAATGGACACGCGGGAATCCGGTCCGTGGATTGCGGAGCACGTTGCGGGCGGCCTAGCGCAGGGCGGAGTGCGGACGCGTTTCGCCGGCCTGATCACCACTCCCGGACTAGCGTACGAGGCGCGAACAGGACCTTTTGCCGCGGGCCTCATGATCTCCGCGTCTCACAATCCCTATCAGGACAACGGACTCAAGCTCTTCGACCACTCGGGATTCAAACTGCCTGACGCACAGGAAGCAATCCTGGAAGGCTTCCTATTTGAATGGCTGAAAACCAACCAGCCGCCCGCACCGATATTGCTCCAAGTGGACGAAGGACTGGACCAGGCTTACATCGATTACTTGGTTTCGACCTTGCCGGGTGACCTTTCGGGGACTCGCGTGGTGATGGATACGGCCAATGGCGCGGCCACCCATCTGGGTCCCGCGCTGTTTCAGCGCTTGGGCGCGCATGTCGACGCGATTCATAATTCTCCCGACGGACGCAACATCAATTTGGACTGCGGATCGCAACATCTGGAGTCGTTGCGTGCTCGAGTACTCGAGACGGGCGCGGATCTGGGCGTCGCGTTCGACGGTGACGCAGACCGCGCTATGTTTGTCTCGCGACAGGGCAAGATTGTCGATGGCGATGCCGTTCTGCTGATTGCAGGGACGTGGCTGAAGCAGCAGCGCGGTCTGGATGTTGTGGTATCCACGGTCATGTCCAACCTGGGTCTACAGGAAGCGCTGAAGCGGCAGGGTATCGGCATGGTGCGCACGGCCGTCGGCGACAAATACGTGTTGGAAGAGATGATCAAGCGGAATGCCCCCTTGGGCGGTGAGCAAAGCGGACACGTGATCTTCCGCGACTACGCAACTACCGGGGACGGCTTGCTGACCGCGCTCCGCTTGTGCCAAATCATTCGCGATTCCGGGCGTGATTTGGACGATCTAACTAACGATCTGGAGATTTATCCGCAATTGTTGGTTAACATCCGAATCAAAGAGCGCCGTCCATTGGATCAGTTGTCTACAGTGAAGGAACAGATTCGTTTGGCGGAAGCGGAATTCGGCGAGTCCGGCCGTGTGTTCGTACGGTTTTCCGGTACCGAGCCTCTGGCTCGAGTGATGGTGGAAGGCCGTGAGCTCCCCCGCGTGGAGCATTGGGCGCATCGCATCGCCGATGCGATCCGCGCCGACTTGGGCGCGCTGTTATAGGAACGGGACCCGCTATAATGGAAATTCTATGTTCTTTCGCCGCGAAAAGCCTCAAGAGTGGACGTTTGAAAGCCGCTTGGCCGACCTGAAGAAGTTCGGCTTCGAATCAACCCGGGATGCCCAAGGTCGCACCATCGCCAGGCGGGGCAATTTCGGCGCCGTGGTGGAGGATGGCGGTGCCGGCAAGGTAGGCATCGGGAAGGCCGGGGTGCTGATGGGTGGCGAGATAGCGCATCTTATACACGGCGGATTTCAGATGTTCCTGCGGACGGAATCCGGCAAAGAGCTGCCGGCGCTGGCCGAACAACTCAAGGGCTTACATTCATTTGACGAAGACTTGCGCGAAGGTCTGGGCCTGACTAGTCTTTACAATTTAGCGCTGGGCACCACCTGCGACGATCATCTCTATGATCGAGTGCAGGATCGTGACGCAGTGCGCCACGCAAAGCCCTGGGAAAAGAAAATCGCTCCCCACGCCTAAGAAGTGCGCACATTCGGAGTTATCGTCGCAGGGTTTTGCGCGTTCCTCCAGCTCTATTCCACACAACCCATCCTTCCCCTGCTGACGCAGGTATTTCACGCCGGGACCGTCACCGTTAGCCTCACCGTCACCATGGCCGCCTTGGGCGTGGCAATCTCCGCTCCGTTCGCGGGCTTGCTCGCGGACCGATGGGGGCGCAAAAAGGTGATCGTGACGTCCGCGTTCCTGCTGGCCGCTTGTAGTTTGGCCGCGGCCACCAGTCCGAACCTTGCGACGTTAATCTTTTGGCGTTTCATCCAGGGAGTCTTCACCCCGGGCGTATTCTCAGTTACCGTCGCCTACATCAACGATGAATGGGATGGCGGAGGATTGGGGTCCGCTCTATCGTCCTATATCAGCGGAACTGTTTTGGGCGGATTTTCGTGCCGATTCATTTCGGGGCTGGTAGCCTCGCACATGGGGTGGCGCTGGGTGTTCGTTGTCCTTGGTCTGCTGAGTTTAGTAGGAGCGGTCGCTGTCGCGCTTCTACTGACCCCGGAACGCGAAACCCAGCGCGCAAGGGTATCGCCTCGAGTGTTCCCTGCGGCGGTGATGGCGCATTTGAGAAATCGTTTGCTGCTGGCGACATACCTGGTCGGCTTCTGTGTACTGTTCTCGTTGGTCGCGCTCTTTACATACGTGACCTTTTACCTGGCGGCTCCGCCTTTTCATTTGGAGCCCGCCGCACTGGGCTCCATATTTCTCGTCTACCTCATAGGTGCGGCTGTGAATCCCATTGCGGGCCGCGTCATCGATAAATACGGGCAACGCGTCGTGTTGTCCGCAAGTATCGCCGCCGGAATCGTTGGCGTGGCGGTAACCTTCATCCCCAGTCTGTGGACCGTTGCGCTTGGCCTCGCGATCTGTTCCACGGGAGTATTTGCCGCGCAAACGGCCGCCAGCGGATTCGTCGGATTGGCGGCCACGCAGCATCGCGCGTTAGCGGTAGGCCTCTACGCGACCTTCTATTACCTTGGAGGCAGTGCGGGCGCGGTGCTCCCAGGCTACTTCTGGAATTGGGGAGGTTGGCCGGCCTGCTGTGCATTCATTGTGTTGGTGCAGGTGCTCACGGTTGGAATGGCTTTGAAGTATTGGAAACTGCCACCCGGCCGCCCCATTATGGACGAGCCGTCGTTCATCGCCGCGCCTGAGGTAGATTAGGACGTGGACAAGCAGATCGCAGTCGTGGGTGGCGGGATCGTAGGCTTAGCCACAGCCTACCGCCTTCAGCAACAAATGCCCGGCACCCGCGTCGTTGTCCTGGAAAAAGAAGTCGCGGTCGGCACCCACCAAAGCGGCCATAACAGCGGCGTCCTGCACTGCGGACTCTACTACAAGCCCGGCTCACGGCGGGCGCGCTTGGCCGTTCGAGGAATACGGGAGATGATTGAGTTCTGCCAGCACCATTCCATCGCGCACGAGGTATGCGGGAAATTGGTTGTGGCTGCCACAGCTGAGGAAGTCCCGCGACTGCAGGCGCTGTACCAACGCGGGCAGGAGAACGGATTAGTAGGTTTGCGCATGCTGGACCTAGGAGCCATGCGCGAGATCGAGCCACATGTTGGCGGAATAGCGGCCATCGCAGTGCCAGAGGAAGGCATTGCCGACTATCCGCACGTGTGCCGAAAGTTAGCCGAATTGGTCCAGCAGCAGGGCGGGGTAGTGATCACCGGCGCAAAGGTCTCGGCTATTCGACGCGATTCAGGGCGCTGGCTAACGCTGCATACCCGAGGTCAGACTGCGGCGGATTTCCTGATCACCTGCGCGGGGCTTCACTCCGATCGTGTGGCCGCGCTGACGGGACGGACGCGCGAGGCTCGCATCGTCCCGTTTCGCGGCGAGTATTATTTCTTGCGTCCGGAACGGCGGTCGCTGGTTCGGAATCTCATTTATCCAGTTCCCGACCCACGCCTCCCGTTTCTCGGGGTGCATTTCACGCGCCGCATCACCGGGGGCATCGAGGCCGGCCCGAACGCCGTTCTGGCGCTTTCCCGCGAAGGCTATACGAAGCGAGATATTCGTTTTCTGGACGCCGCCGATGCGCTCTCCTACGGCGGACTGTGGCGGTTCATTGGGCGTTACGGCCAAACCTGCTGGGATGAGATCCTTCGTAGCTTCAGTCGCCGCCTCTTCTGCGAATCTTTGCAGCGGCTGGTTCCCGAGATCCGCGAAGAGGACCTTATCCCGGGCGGCTCTGGTGTGCGGGCGCAGGCCATGGCTCCAGATGGTAGCCTGCTCGACGATTTCCATTTCGTGCAAGGCCTCGGAGAATTGCACTTGGTGAATGCCCCTAGCCCTGGTGCGACGGCATCCCTGGCCATAGGCGAGGAGATCGCTGGTATGGTGGCAGCCCTACAATAGAAACATGTCCACGTCGCCCGCCAAACCCCTGGGAACCGGTGTGGCAACGACCGTATTCGAAGTGTCCGTGTTGGGCATGCTGGCCTCTGGATACTTCGCCGTAGTTGGCTCCAGCCAATTAGATCTACCAACGATCGTGGTGATGTTTTTGGCCTTGTGCGTTCGCAGCTTCATGATTGCGGGTTTGCTGCGAGTGAATATTCCCAGCCAGGCCGTGGCAGCTATCTCACTGTTATACGCAGGATTCTATCCGCTGGATATGGCCTATGTTTCCCATGGATTTCTACCCGCAACCGTACATATGATCTTTTTTGTGGCGGTGATCAAAATAATCACGGCGCGCACGGCCCGGGATTTTGCTTACGTCAAGGCAATCGCTGTCCTTGAGCTATTATCGGCGGCGACACTTTCCACGCATCTTAGCTTCTTCGTATTCCTCGCCACGTTCGTGCTGAGCGCCATCGCTGCGTTCGCCAGCGGAGAAGTGGTCCGTTCCAGCGAATCGGCCGCAGCCAGTTCGCCGACCGCGGCTATCTCCAGCGCGGGCGTCCGCGGATTCCCTCGACGTCTGGTGTTCTTGACGGCGGCGCTCTTCTGCGCCATTCTAACGATGACCGCGGGGATCTTCTTTGTCCTGCCCCGCACGGCCCGCGCGGCTTTCCAGCGTTTCGCTTTCCAACGCCAACACTTGCCTGGGTTCGCGAGTGAAGTGACTCTGGGCGAAATCGGCGAGTTGAAGCAAAATAGCGCGGCAGTAATGCACATTCGCGCGTACAAGGAGCAACCGCTCCCCGATCTGCGCTGGCGTGGTTCTGCGTTGACCACCTTCGACGGAAAGCGTTGGTTCAATCCGCTATCGGCGGACGATCCCTTGCCTGTTCAACAGGGCCAATTGGTATTGGCCGCCGTGCGGCAGGCTCGTCCCGGCAAAAGCTTCAGCTATGAAGTGGACCTCAGTGAAATCGCTCCTGACATGTTGTTCTTTGCCGGGACGCCCGAAACGATCAGCATTAGGGTCCCCTTCGTTTTCCGAACACCTTGGGGTTCCTGGCGTGCCCCTCGCTTCGGTTTCAATGGACTGCATTACGGTGCGTATAGTCGAGTGGAGGATGAAACGGCGCTTCCCACGGAGCTTCCTCCGCCTCTCTCCGATCCGGATCGAGCGGGGCTGCTGCAGCTGCCTCCGCTAGATGTACGCATTCCGGAGCTCGCCCGAAAATGGACCGCGGACGGTGTTTCTCAACAGGAGAAGGCTGAACTGCTGGTCCGCCGCTTTCATCAGGACTTCAAGTATTCTCTGAACCTGTTACAAACATCTGTTCCCGATCCGCTGGCGCATTTCTTGTTCGTCCGTAAGGAAGGGCATTGCGAATACTTCGCGTCATCCATGGCAGTGATGCTGCGAACCGTCGGTATCCCGTCTCGCGTCGCCACCGGATTCTTGGGTGGCGAGTACAATCCCATCTCCGGATGGCAGGTTCTACGGGCCTCCGATGCGCACAGTTGGGTGGAAGCCTGGATTCCGGGTCGTGGGTGGACCACGTTCGATCCGACGCCTCCCGATCCCAACGCCGCCGCCGAACCGGGATTGTGGAGCCAAGCCTCGCTGGTGTTCGATGCCGCGGACCAAGTTTGGCGCGACTGGATTGTCGGCTACGATTTCGATCACCAATTGTTCCTGGTGTCGCGCGTGGAAAGCGCCGGACGTTTGATGCGCTGGCCGAAGGAACTCTTCGAAGGGGGCGGATTTGACTTGGGTCTGCCAACGCAGCGCTGGTGGCTGTTCACAGGCTTCGCGGCACTCTTGGCAATAGCAGGCATAGCGTTCTACGGTCCCGCCGGACGCCGTTGGTGGAACCATAGAATGCGTTGGATGCGTGCGCAACGCGGCAAGGTTGATCCTTCCGATGCCACACAGCTCTACGAACGCATGCTTCGATTGCTGGAACGTCGCGGATATCAGAAACCGCCGTGGTTCACGCCGCAGGAATTCGTCGCCGTGCTGCCGGCCTCCGAATTATCGCTGTTGGTCAGCGATCTGACGGACGCCTATAATCAAGTCCGCTTCGGTAGTCAACGCCTGGTGGCGCCGCGCATGGCGCACCTGTTGCAACGTATTGAGAGGCTGCTGGCCTGAGCATGCGTCGTTCTCATTTGGTTGCCCTTGTGCTGCTGGTCGGCTTGGGCGTAGCTCGCATTGCGTCGACATACACGACGTTTGTTGGAACCTACGATGAGCCTTGGCACGTGGTCATGGGAATGGAACCCTTGCAGTACGGGAGCTATACATATGAGCATCAACATCCACCGTTGTCTCGCCTGGCCGTGGCCCTGGGTCCATACCTGGATGGCGCCAGAGCCCCCGTGCATCGGACTAACGTCGTCGACAATATCGATGAGTATTATGCGGATGGCAACGCGATTCTCTATTCCTCTGGTGGGTATTGGCGAAATTTGACGCTCGCCCGAATCGGGACTTTGCCGTTTTTCGTGCTGCTTTGTGTGATCACGTTTCTCTGGGCGCGGCGCTGGTTCTCTGAAGCCACAGGATGGTGGGCGCTTATTCTGATTACCTGCTGCGCGCCCATCCTGGGTCATGCCGGACTGGCCACCATCGACGTGGCTGGAGCCGCCGGCATGGCTTTGGCTCTATACATCGTTCTCCGCTGGATCGAAACGCCGTCCGCGAGTTGGTCCGTGGGACTAGGGCTAGCGGTCGCATTTGCGTTTATGACCAAGTTGTCAGCAGTTGCGTTCCTGGGCGCGGCGTTCTTGATAGGCTTGCCCGTCGCGTATTGGCTCCTCTGGCGCAAACAGGGGATACCTGCAATACGCAACTTCGCGATTGTCGGCTTCGCGTTACTCCTCGCGCTGTGGGTTTGCTTCGGCTTCTCCACAAAACGGCTGATTGACACTTGGGGACCTAGCCCCGCGCTGGATCGCGCCCTGCGAGATTATCCGGTGCTAACAACTCCAGTGGAGTTCGTCATGTCCATGCCATTACCACTTAGCGAAATGGTTACCGGTGTCCGCAATGTTTACCGCCATGACGCCGCCGGACACGGATCGTTTCTCCTGGGAGAGTATCGAACATCCGGTTGGTGGTATTTCTTCCCCATCGTGCTTGCCGTCAAGACGCCGCTTGGAATGCTGTTACTGGGCGTCGCTGGAGTTGCCTCGACGCTATGGGACGCGCGGGTGGTCCCGTGGCAGAAACTGCTGACGGCTTTATTTGTGTTGGCTATTCTCGCGGTGTGTATGAAGTCAAGGCTCAACCTGGGGGTCCGCCACATTTTAGCGGTGTATCCACTGCTGGCCGTTTTGGGTGGAGCCTTGGCGGCCAACGTCATCCGAAGCCGGCGCGCGATCACGCTAATCCCCGTGGCTCTAGTGGTATGGACCGTGATCGACTCCGTTCGAGCCCATCCGGATTACCTCGCACACTTCAATGAACTAGTCGGTGCTCATCCCGAAAATATCCTGGCCGAATCAGACCTGGATTGGGGCCAAGACCTGGCCCGCCTTAGCCATCGCTTGAAAGATCTGAATGTTGATCGCATCGCCATCGCCTATTTCGGTTCGGCCCTGCTCGAGAGAGCGGACCTGCCCACGTACCGCACCTTGGACCCCAAACAACCCACCCCCGGATTCGTCGCAATCAGCCTACACCATCGCATGATGAGCCGCGCTCGCGACGGCTCCTACGCGTGGCTGGACAAATACACGCCCCGCGAACGCATTGGGAAGTCGATAGACTTGTTCTACATTCCTGAATGACGTCAGAGATTCCCTCCCACCCAAAGGGTTACACCCGCGAACAACGCGGCTGGTGCCTATACGATCCCGCCAACTCGGTGTTTCTCACCTCGGGGATCGCAGTCTTGCTGCCCAACTACTTCCCGGAGTTGACGAAGGCCGCGGCAGACCCCGCGGGGTTCGTCCACATACTGGGCATCCCTATTTTCTTTGGCAGTTTCTTTCCGTATCTGGTGAGTTTCTCGGTAGCCATGCAAGTGCTGGTTCTGCCTGTGGTGGGAGCCATCGCCGACTACGGACGCCGCAAGCGCTTGTGCCTGGGCATGGCCGCCTTCATCGGCGCCACTGCGGCCGCGTGCATGTTCTTCTTGCAAGGGTCCAGCTACTTGCTAGCGGCCGCGCTATTCATTATCGGGAACGTTTCCTACGGTGCATCGAATGTGGTCTACAATTCATTCCTGCCTGAGGTGGCTCCTCCGGAAAAGCGCGACGGACTGTCCTCTCGCGGCTGGGCCTTGGGCTACGTCGCCGGATGCGCCATGCTGGCGGCCCATCTGGCGCTGTTGACCTACGCGCCGGCGCTGGGCATTTCTGGCACGTTGGCCGTGCGCATCGCCCTCGGGTCGACCGGATTGTGGTGGGCTCTATGGACCGTCCCGTTTCTGCTGCGAGTGCGTGACCGTGGAACTCCGCCGTCCATGCCGTCGGTTGTCTCCATGGCTCAAATTGCGTTCGGGCAACTTAAGCACACCATCGTCAACATGCGACGTTATCCCAACACCATGAAGTTCCTGATGGCGTATTTGTTATACAACGACGCGATTCAAACCGTCCTGGTGGTTTCCGCGGCATTCGGCGGCCAAGAGTTGGGCCTGAGCCGTTCGCAGCTAGTGATCACAGTCCTGATCTCCCAGTTTGTCGGCATCTTCGGTGCACTGGCGTTCAATCGGCTTGCACAGGCGATCTCAGCCAAACGTGCCGTGTGCGTGGCTATTGTCATTTGGACGCTGCTATTGCTGTACGCCTACTTCTTTGTCCACACAGCGACCGAGTTCTACATCATGGGAGGCTTCGCGGGCTTGGTGATGGGCGGGAGCCAAGCCCTTAGCCGGTCCACGTTTGCCCGCCTGGTTCCAAAAGGCGAGGAAGCGGAGTACTTCAGCATCTATGAAGTGGGCGATAAGGGCACCAGTTGGTTGGGCCCTCTGGCGTTTGGATTGGCGTTACAACTTACAGGCAGTTATCGCATCGCGCTGGTGTCGCTTATCGTGTTTTTCCTGGCAGGGCTGGCGATGTTAACGCGGGCAAATGTGGACCAGGGCGAGCAGGATGTGTTGCGGAACGCCGCGTAGCTCGTCCCAGCCGCGCGTCGCGAACCAGGAACACCACCACGAAACAAAGTAATGAGGCGACAGCGATGGAGATCCGCAGCCAGTGGCGCACTCTGGATCGCGGCCGCGAGCCTTCGCGAATGGGTATCACACTCGCGGTCCGGCTCGACGTGGCGCGCGCAGCGGAATGCTCGTTGACTACAGGAAACGGAAGCACCGCGCGATCCAGCGGCACCGCACGGCCGCCTTTTTGTTCCAGCCGCCTGTTGAGCGCAACCACGCGTACCGGAGCCTCCAGCTTTGCCAGATCGCCAAAAAACCGCCGCGGAATAGCAACGTCGTGTGACGTGATGGTGTTCTTTACGACGATTTCATTCCAGGTAGCGCGCAAGAGGGTCCACTCATTGTGCTCTACTCCCGCGATGGCAGGCGAGAAACTGAACTTCCGTCGAGCCAGTTCCGGAACCAACTCCGGAAAATAGCCCGGGCTGAGCGGCAGCGACATCGTTTCTATTGTAGCGGTCTGGAGGCTAGTTCGACGCACTCCGCAAAACCGTTGGCCAACCCGGGTACGCCTTGGATATAGCCTGGGTGTTCTTCTGCAACGATTGCTCCGCGTGCCACCCCTTCACAAGTGATGCGGACCCGCTCCGACGCGTTCTCCCAGCGATCCAAATTATGCCACAGCGCGGTAAAGTGGAACGCCAGAACGATCGCCGCTACTATCATCCCCGCTCGCTTTCCCAGCCCCTCCATGCTGGACCCCAACATCACGCAGAACCAGACCGACGGCAAATACAGCAGCCGCCCTCCCGCCAGATCAGGAGCTCCATTAAACAAATGCAGCGCAGGCAGCATCGAAATCAGCAGCCCTGCGAATCCCACCCACGCCGGCCCGTTGTAGCGAGGCCGCGAAGTCAGCCACAACAGCGTTCCGATATACGCCACGGCCAGCAACATCAGTACCCATCCCGGTTCCACACTCCAGTTCAGCGGGAAGTACAGCGAGGTCCACAATCGCACGAATAGAGCCTTCAAAGTGCTGGCAAGTCCCAGCGCGAAGAATTGCGGCCGGCCGGCGATTGTATATCCGCCGATCCCGCCAAACAAGAACCAGCGGTATGCAAATGCCGCAGTAGCCAGGCCCCAGAACGGTAGCGTCTCCCGTGGGGCGCGTCGTTCGTAGACCGCCAGCAACGTCAACAGCGCCGGTAAGACGTAAGCCGACTCCTTACTAAGCAGTGCGGGCAGACAGCAAAGCAAGGCTCCCCACGTCGACCGTCGGAACAATAACAAACACCCCAGGCTGAACACTGTGGCAAGCATGTCGAATCGCCCTGCAATCCAAACCACTGCCTCCGGATGCGTCCCATGCACTGCAAACAGAGCCCCCGCCACCAGCGCGCCCAGCCTTCCGACTCCTAGCCGTCGAGCCAGCAAAGTGACCAGAGTCGCATTCAACGCGTTCGCGGCCAGGGCCGGAATATGCCACAACCAGGGAGTACTTCCCGCCCAACTTGCGGTAAACGCCAGCGACAAATATCCGAACGGCCGAAAAAAACCGTCTCCCCCAGGCGACGTGAACAGTGGCACAAGGCGCGCCGAGTCCCACTGCGTCGCCATCTTTATCAGAATGAAGTCGTCCGACAAGAAGTAGAAGGTTAATCCCGGGCTAAAAGCCGCCATCGCCAAAACCGCAACCGTCGCTGCCAACGCCCACTCCGCTCGCCCGTCGCTGTGGATCGCGCGCGTCAGCACCCGGCCTCCAGAATGCCACAGCAGCAGGATCGTGATTCCAAGGCCCAGGAAGCCCTCCGGATTCGCCGGTGTGGTCACTGAGAACCCACCGACCACAGTCGGCCCCATTAGAAAACGCGCCGCAACCACCGTACCCATAAGCGCGGCAAATCCCCATAAGATGTTGCGGAGCCGGATCAATCACTCTATTGTATTCTCGGGACTTTCTAAGTAGTACTAAGCATTATCGAGTACTGTATTCTTGGGTCCGTCTTGGCATACTGGCTCCAGGAGATAGAAAACGATGTCCAGTCACGCCCAAGCCCGCCTTCGCATCATGAAGTCCATCGACAGCGAAAAGGGAGTTCCTACGCCGGAAGCAGTGGGCGAACTGGCCGTGATTCTGGATTCGAGTGGCAGTCCTTCCTCCCGCTTGCGGTCCAGGTTCCTCACGCAGACGGGTGAAGGTGGAATGCGGGTGGAGATCACTACCGCGCTTGGTCCAGGCACCATCGTCAGCGTGGCGGGCCAGATTGAGACGCCTGACGGCATTTCTCCGATCCTCGGTCAATACCGGGTTTGCGCTTGTCTCCTTGCCGGAATCGGCAAATATCACGCTAGTCTCGCGCCGCATATGCCCAGCGCAAAGGCTGCCGAATCGGAAAGTCCCCATAATCGGGCCAATTCATCTGGATCCGATATCAGCGACTGTTATGAGGTCCTACAAGTCAGCCGTCACGCCGATGTGGACACAATTCATCGAATTTTCCATGTGTTGGCCCATCGTTTTCATCCAGACAATCGTGTAACCGGCAATGAAGACAAGTTCCGCGAGATGGTGGAAGCCCATACGGTGCTGGCCGATCCGGAACGGCGCGCAGCGCACGACGTGCAGCTCGCCGAGAACGATCGGGGGCGGTTGAAAATCTTCGACTCCATCGAAAGCACGCAGGGAGTACAAGCGGAGGTTCGCAAGCGCAACGGTATCTTGCGCCTGCTGTACGCAAAACGCATGACCAATCCCCGCGAGCCCGAGTTACATGGCCGCGACTTTGCGGAAATGTTAGGCTGCCCCGCAGAGCATTTGGAATTCAGCCTGTGGTTTCTCAAAGAAAACCATTGGCTGAGCCGTGCGGACAACAATCGTTATCACATCACACTGCAGGGCGCTGAGGCGTTTGAGGCCCAGGAACAAAACTTCGCCAAGAAGCAGCCCCTGCCTCTGCCCGCCCCAGCGGAAGTGTATTAGTTGGGCACAAGACTGCCGAAGGCCTGGCCCGAACTAGATCCGCTGGCGTCGGCGGGAATTGCGGCACAACATGTCGGTGAGGGTGACGAATTGATAGCCCTGTGCCTTTAAACGAGGGACGATCGCCTCCACCGCTTCGATGGTTGGACGAATGTCAGGAGAGGGCACAGTTCCCCGGCCATCGTGCAAGCAGAAAATTGCACCATTTTCCGCGCGGCTTAACATCAGGCGAGCAACCCGGCAACCGGACCATTTCCAGTCGCGGCCAATGACGGTCCACATTACGCCCGTAAGTCCCAACCTGCGCTGTGCACCCCGCAGCCCCAGCCAGCGAACTCCATAAGGTGGCCGAAACCAGCGTGGGCGGACGCCTGTGACTGTTCGTATCGACTGCTGTGCCATCGCCAACTCTCGATAGATATGGTCCGGCGAATGGAAGTGCAGGTAGTTGTGGGACTCCGTGTGATTCCCTAAATCATGCCCGGCATCTAGAACTTCCCGAGCGATGTCTGGAAATCGGCGGACGTTGCGGCCACACATGAAGAAAGTAGCCCTAACATCATGTTCTGCAAGAACTTCCAGGAGAGCCGGAGTCGACTGACTGGGTCCGTCGTCGAAGGTCAGCGCGATCATCGGCTTGGAAGGATCGCCGCGATAAATGGAAGGTGCCAGTAACTCCGCGGAACGCCCGCGCACAGCGTAGGTAATCAGACCTGCTGCCCCTGCCGCACCCGCCGTTGCTAGACTCGTAATTGCTGCTTGATCCATGGTTTATGGTGAACCGTTAACCTCCGGGGGACGAGGTCGAAACCATCATGTCACAACTAAGAGAAATCCCTGATCCCCAGTTAGTCCTACTAGTACCAGTACTACGCACGTCAGCGGCTGGTGTACGTGAAGTTTGAAACGCCAACTTCATCATTTCCGGTGACTAGGATTCCAAATTTGCCCTGTGTTAAATCGCGGGCGGGATCGCTCCAAGTATCCAGATACATCCACTGGTCAGTTTCATCCTGGATGCGATGAATGGCTCGTTTTGAATCCACGTCCAGTTGGATATTCCACACGCGCATGTCTTTATTTTGTTTGTGCTTGATCTGGACTCGATTGGTAGTCTTTCCGTTAACCACCGTACGCCCATAAAAGGACTCGGCGTCCAGTTCGAATAATCCATAGTTGCGTTCATCTAGGTAGTTCACGAACCAGCGGACGCGTCCTCCACCCAGTAAGCTGCCAGCCTTCAGCATATAAATAGAAAACGTGAAAATTCCGTTCGGGGAAATTTTGTAGGTAAGAGCAGCCGCCCCGCGATGCCGCCAGATACCATCTTCCTGCCGCCAAGCGCCAGGATTATCGAAGTCTGCGATGCTGCCGACACGCACCGGAGGCGGTGTAATTTTCACGGGAGGAGGTTCGACTACCTTAGGAGGAGGTGGAGGGGCCAGCGGTGGCGGTGCCACGACGATGGCGGCCAATGCAGCTTCACTGGCGGCAATGGTCACTGTTTGACCCAGGCGGAACGACCGTTGGAATCGCTTACTTTCGAACTGGTCACGGCGCAAGTCCAAAACGTGATCTCCGGGAGGGATGGACTGATTTCGGAAAACTCCATCGCCGCCGACGGTGCCCAGCGCCCTCTGGTCCAGCGCCACCTCCGTGCCCGGCGTTCCACCCGTAATTAGCAGAAAACTGAATTCCGGCACGGGGCGTAGTGTAAATGAGAGCCGGGTCTCCCCGCCTTTTTCCACAGTGGCGGTTTGTGCAGGCGGATCTTCGAAACCGTTCTTGTGAACCCGTACCGAGACGTTTCCGAAGGTCTGAATGCGGGCGAGTCCTTTTTGAGTGCGACGTGAATGTTCCTTGTTGTTGATGTAAACCCGCACGTCATCCTGGCCCGCAGCGACTACTAGAGTCCCGATGTTCTGATCTGATTTGAGGAACGCGGTTAGGGTGGGGGCTGGTCCGAACGTCTCGCTCAGTGTCCGCAGTTGCTTTCCTTCACCGAGAAGGAATTCCTGGGTGCCCGGCTGGAAGCCAGTGAGATCCACGCCGTCTGGGCTGGCGGCGTTTTCTTCTTTGCCGTTGACTGTCAGCGGCAACGGCCCCGCGCTACTGACCAATCGCCCATTTGTCCCAAAGCTCGAAACTAAGACTGCCAGTAACTGTTTGGTCTCGATGGCCCCTTGCACCACCGGCATCGAAGCCACCGCGGTTTGGAAAGAAAAGCTCGCTGAGCTGCCGCCTCCGGTCACCGCGACCACATGCTTACCCGGTTCCACGCGCTCTAGTAGAAATTGACCGTCCTGAAGAACGCCGGCCTTCTGTCCATCCAGCAGGACTTCGCCGTCGGCAAGATCCGCGAAAACACGGAGCGTTTGCGGCTGCGGTTGCAGTACCAGATGCACCGCGCCCGCCTGGCTTGGCAAAACCGTCAGGGGACTGCTGGCGGGTTCGTACCCCTCCACGACCGCCGTCACCTCATGTTTGCCGGGAAGCACCTTCGCGATGCAGTCCGACACGCAACTCTCCTTACCGTTGACGCGAATGGACGCCCCGGCCGGTTCCGTCGTGATGCGGACATCCATGGGCGTCGCGGCGGCGATGGCCTGATTACGCACACGGGCGACGTTAATCAGCACAACGGCGGCGATGAGTGCGAGAAGAACACCGGCCACGAACGCCCACACGGGACGTTTCCTGGTCGTTGACTTTTCGACGGGCGGCACGGATTGTCCACCTGGGGGAGCCGGCGCCACCAAAGGAGTTGTTTCAGGGGGCTCAAACAGAGGTGGTGGTGGAGGCTGGACCACCGGAGGAACCGCTCTAATCGGCGCCGCGACTGGCGGTAGCGATTGTCGGATCCGCGACCCGCGGCTCAGGATGTGTTGCTTCACATCGTGCGCCACTAACTGTACTTCAAAATCGGTGGAAAACTGTTTGGTCAGTTCCTCGAGCCGCGCAAAGAGCGGTTGGAGGCCCGCCAGCTCGTTGACTTGATCGATCTGCTGGTCCAGCCTCTTCAGTTCTTCGAGCGGGGTCATGTTTTCAGGGCCCACATCGCTATTGTAGACCAGCCTATCGTACACTAGCGCCGTGACCTTCGCGCTGGACGGAACTCCCCTAACGCAGCCCACGGGCGGCGTCGCGCGTTACACTTGGGAGCTTGCACGCGCGCTGTCCGAAACGTTCCCCGAAGAGAACTATTGGTTGCTGTCGGATCACAAGTTCGCGACGCCTGCGATCCGTCCTGCGAACCTCCATATTGGCTCCCCGCCGAAGAATTTGGCTGCGCGGCGTTGGTGGCTGTGGGGGCTCAATCGCGAGCTGGATCGACGCGGGGTGGATCTTTTTCATGGAACAGATTTCTCAGTGCCCTATTTTTCGCGGCGACCGAGCGTGATGACGGTGCATGACCTCAGCCCATGGATAGACGCAGAGTGGCAGAACGGTGCCTGGCGAAATGCCGCTAGCCGCGTCCGCAAACGAACGCCGCGGCTGCTTCGCTGGGGCTTGGCCAAAATGGTGATTACTCCAACCGAGGCAATTCGAGCGGCGGTGGTGCAACGCTTCCGGCTCGCCCCCGAACACGTCGTGGCGGTGCCACTCGCCGCTAGGCAGGAATTTCGGCCAGTGAACTCACCTGCGCGCGAGGCGCCGTACTTCCTGTTCGTTGGGACGTTGGAGCCGCGAAAGAATATAACGCGTATCATCGGTGCGTGGCGCGAAGTGAGCCGCCGGTATCGCGTGGACCTGGTGCTGGCAGGCCGCCCTCGTGCTGATTTCGCGATGCCTGCCGATGAGCCCGGTCTGCGGGTCCTGCGACTAGTGGAGGACGCCGAGTTACCCGCACTTTACTCTGGGGCTCTCGCGACGCTGTATCCATCTGCGTACGAAGGCTTCGGCCTGCCGGTTCTGGAAGCCATGCAGTGCGGATCGCTGGTGATCGCATCGCGCGACCCCGCGGTGGCGGAAGTGGCCGGCGGGGCGGCCATACATGTTGACGCGAATGACACTGGCAGTCTTGCGCAGGCGATGATCGCAACCTTCCAGAATCCGGGTTTTTGCGTCGAATTGCGGCAGCGAGGTTTGCGCAGGGCTGCCCAATTCAGCTGGCACGAAACAGCTCGCCGCACGCGGGAGGTCTATGGCGTCGCATGCGCCCGTGCGTAAGCGCGCGCTGTTCCTCACGCCCGAAATTCCGGCGCTAGGCCAGGGCGGGGGAGCGCTGCGATCGGAGAGCCTGCTGCAATATCTGCGCGGGAAATATGAAGTCGACGTCGTGACGTTTGGAGTCTCGTTCGACCTGCGCCATCACTCTAAGGCGCCCGTCGCCCGCTTGCTTCGTAACGGGTTTCGATTGTTGCGGAGCAAGCCCCCCCTCTTCGATCGGTTTTCGGGCTACGAGGCGCAGATCATGGTCTCCATTCCATCAACCCACTATGATCTTGCCGTGATCGAACACTTCTGGTGCGCCTCCTACGCACCGCTACTCAGGCCTTTGTGCGATCGGCTGGTTCTGGATCTGCACAACATTGAAAGCCAACTGGCACGGACGCACGCTGCGGCATTGGCCGGACCCTCCCAGTGGGCGATGGGGCGCTTTGCCGCGATGTTCTCGGACTTGGAGCGGAAATGGCTGCCTCACTTTGACACGCTTCTAGTGACGTCGGCCGCGGATCGGGCGCGCATCCAGCATCAAGACATCATGGTGTTCCCGAACGCGCTGCCGGAAGTCTCGGTTCCGTTGGTGCCTGAGTCCAACGCACTTGTATTCAGCGGCAACATGGAATATCACCCGAACATCGAGGCCGTTCGTTGGTTCACTCAGCAGGTATGGCCGCAAGTCCGAAAGCGGATTCCAGACGCCGAGTGGCGACTGGTGGGGCGCAATCCGGAAGCTGTGGAGAAGCTGGTGGCGGGGGTTCCTGGCATTCGACTCATGGGTCCCGTCGACGATGCGGTTGCCGCGCTCGCCCAGGGGAAGATCTGCGTGGTGCCGCTGCTATCCGGCAGCGGGACACGCTTCAAGATTCTGGAAGCGTGGGCGGCCGAGCGTGCCGTCGTGTCCACTACTCTTGGCGCGGAGGGGTTGGGCGCCGCGCCAGGAGAGCATCTGCTGCTGGCCGACGAACCAGCCGCCTTCGCGGATACCATCGTTGCACTGTGGAGCGATCCGCAACAGCGCAACCGCTTAGGCAAAGCGGGGCGGAAACTATACGAGGACAGGTTCACCTGGGCGGCCGCCTGGCGGGACCTGGACGAACAGGGCGGGTTGTAGTTAGAGTGAAGAATGGACATACCGATTTATCAGGTCGACGCCTTTGCCAGCGCCCTGTTCCGGGGTAATCCGGCCGCTATTTGTCCGCTGAGCACATGGCTGCCCGACGTTACGATGCAGGCGATTGCCGAGGAGAACAACCTTGCCGAGACTGCATTTTACGTGCCTGAAGCCGAGGGCTACCGTTTGCGCTGGTTCACGCCAAGTGTAGAAGTTGATTTGTGTGGCCATGCAACCGTGGCGACGGCGGCCGTTATGGACTTTCGCGGAGAAATCGAAGGCAATCGCGTGGCATTTCAGACACGCAGCGGTGAAGTATCGGTGACCCGTTCGGACGGTCTATTCGTATTGGATTTTCCAAGACTGGCGCCGATTTCGGCGACCGAGCCCGCCGGGCTGTTCCACGCGCTGGGCTCGACGCCACAGACGGTGATGCGCGCCACCTGCGTCCTTTGTGTCTTCGAATCTCAAGAGCACGTGCAGGCACTAGAGCCAAACATGCTGGAGCTAATGAACGTCGACTGCTTCGCCGTAATCGCCACCGCTCCAGGCAACGATTGTGATTTCGTGTCGCGCTTCTTTGCGCCACGGGCAGGGATTCCTGAAGACCCTGTTACGGGAAGCGCACATTCGACATTGATTCCTTACTGGTCCGAACGACTCGGCAAGAAGTCAATGTTCGCCCGGCAGATCTCCAAGCGCGGCGGCGAACTGTGGTGCGAAGACCGCGGAGTGCGCGTCGGCATCGGCGGCAAGGCGGTGAAATACATGGAGGGTCGAATTTCGGTAGCCTAGACGAATGAACCTTCGTCGATTCGCGCAGCAGGCAGCCATGTGGGCCGCGCTGACGCCGCTGGCTGTTGCGCAGTCCGTACCCATTCCCGCCGGTGACTGGCCGCGCTATAGCCGCGACTTGGCGAATACAAAATATTCGCCTCTCAGTCAAATCAACACGGGCAATGTGCAGAAGTTGGCTCCAGCGTGGACGTATCGTCTGCGCACGGATGCCGAGCGTGCCAAGGGCGGCGGCGGCTTAGGCTTCTCGGTCGTCACTCCGTCGGTCATCAACGGGACAATGTACCTAACCGCAGGCAACCGCGTGCTTGCACTGGACGCCGATACGGGTAAGGAATTGTGGCGGCATGAGGTGACGGGGCAGGGCAACCCTTCGTCGCGCGGTGTCACCTTCTGGCCCGGAGATGGAACCAACCCCGCCCGCATCATCTACACGCAGGGCGCGCGCATGGTGGCTTTGAATGCCGGCACTGGCAAAATCGATCCTGGATTCGGCAAGGAAGGCGTCGTCGATCTAGTCGTACCCTATAGCTCTCCGCCGACAGTCTATAAGGACAAATTATTCGTCGGAGCTAACGTGCCGGAGCAGCCCGACAAGGGTCCGGCGGGCAACACGCGCGCCTACAGCGCCAAAACGGGAGAGAAGTTGTGGGAGTTCCAATCCATCCCGAAAATAGGCGCGACTGGCAATGAGACTTGGCCCGCGGGCGTAGGCGAAGGGCGTACGGGCGTCAACAACTGGGGTTTCTGGCTGACCGTGGATGAAGCACGCGGTATTGTCTACACCACCTTCGGCAGCCCTGCCAGCGACTATTATGGTGGCGACCGGAAGGGCAATAATTTATTTGGTAATTCGGTGGTCGCGCTGGACGCCGAAACGGGTGCGATGAAGTGGTATTTCCAAGCCGTCCATCACGACATTTGGGATTACGATCTGCCGCCGGGACCGACACTCCTTGATGTGCGCGTTAACGGGCAGGAGATCCCGGTGCTCGCGCAAACCGGGAAGGTCGGCTACATGTATATCCTGAACCGCGTCACCGGCGAGCCGGTATTCGGCATCGATGAGCGGCCCGTTCCTCAGAGCAAGGTACCCGGCGAATACACTTCGCCCACGCAGCCGATTCCGCGACTGCCGGAGCCTCTGGGGCGGCATTATTTTGATCCCGAGAAAGATCTGGTCACGGCGGAGGACACCACCTCGGAACACGCGGCTGCCTGCGCCGCCTTGGTAGCGAAGAGCGGACCGCTGTATAACGAGGGTCCCTTTACGCCGTGGATCTATCGAGCTCCCGGCGCTCCGCCAACGTCCAGCGTAATTTTCCCGGGCGCGATTGGCGGCACGGATTGGGGTGGTATGTCGGCGGATCCCAATCTCGGATACATTTTTGTGAATACGTCGGACTACGCCAGCATCGGCTGGGTGGAAAAGATGCCAGCGAACGGGCGCGTGCCGTACGATCAACGCAGCGCGTACGGAGCTCCGGTACCGTCGAAGTTCTGGGATCGCAAAACTGATGCGTCGGGCGCGTTGATGGGCGGTTCCAGTTGGCCCTGCCAGAAACCACCATGGGGCAACCTGACTGCGGTGAACGCGAAGACCGGCCAGATTGCCTGGAAGGTTGTGCTCGGCGTAACGGATGACTTGCCCGAGGGCAAGAAGAACACCGGCCGCGTCAACGGCGGTGGATCGATCGCAACAGGCGGCGGGTTGGTGTTTATCGGAGCCACCAGCGACAAGCGCTTCCGTGCGTTTGAAGCGAAGACAGGCAAGATCCTGTGGGAAACGCGCCTGGAATACGACGCCATAGCAACTCCGGTGACCTATCAGGGGAAGAGCGGCAAGCAGTACGTCGCGATCACGTCGGCTGGTGGATTGGCGATCACGGATCCGAATCCGAGCAACAACGAACAGCTGTATGTGTTTGCGTTGCAGTAGGACGCAAACGGACTAATGGTCCCGATCCGTGACCAGTCCCGTCACGGAAACCAGCGCTTTTTGAAACGGGGAAGCCGGGAACTTCCCGATAATCTCGCGAGCCTTTTCGGTGAACGCTTGCGCCCGCTCTTGCGCGCGCTCGATCCCACGATGGCGATTCAGCAGTTGGAGAATCTTGCTGAACGGAACCTGATCGTAGTTCCCGTCGGTTAAAACCGTCTCGACCAGCTTGCGCTCCTCGGGATCGGCTGTCTCCAGTGCGTAAATCAGAGGCAACGTTACTTTGCCTTCGCGCAGATCATTGCCCACCGGCTTGCCGAGAATCTTTTCGCGCGACGTGAAGTCCAGGATGTCGTCGATAAGCTGAAATGCGATCCCCAGGTTCCACGCGTATTCACCCAGACTGGCTTCCTCGCCTCCACCGGCGTTGCCGCACACGGCTCCCAGGCGGGCGCAGGCCGAGAACAGGCTGGCGGTCTTGCGGTCGATCAATTCCATGTAATCGGCTTCGCTGACGCCAATCTTTCCTATGCGATCGAGTTGCAGCAGTTCGCCTTCCACCATGCGTTGCGTCAGCTCAATGAGGATGTCGAGGAGGATGAAGCGCCGTTCGCGCAGGGCTACCTGGAAGGCCTGCATATACAACCAGTCGCCCGAGAGCACCGACACGTGATTGCCCCAGACGACATTAATAGAGGGACGGCCGCGGCGGGATTTTGCCAGATCAATCACATCGTCATGCACCAGCGTCGCGGTGTGGACCATTTCCACTACGGCGGCCATCCTGATCAGCGCAGGCGAGGTTTCCCCAAACAGTTTGCCACACAGGAGAACCAAGATCGGACGCAGCCGTTTGCCGCCGCCCGTCTGCAAATATTGGCTGATATACGTGATCGCTTCGACGGACGCCACCGATTCCAGACCAATCTCTTTTTCGACTTGATCCAGATCGTGGCGCACCAGATCGTAGATTTCGAGGGCGGTTAACTTTTGCCCCAGGTTTCCGAATGCCATAAGAATATTGAAGTGTAACAGGCCTGGAGCCTACGCCAGAGCCGCTACCACGGACCGCAACAGTTCGGTCAACGTTCCTTTCACGCGTTCGCCGGTCTCGAGGACCTCGGCGTGGGTCAGTTTTTGCGGCAATACGCCCGCGGCCATATTGGTCACACAGGAGATGCCCAGGACTCGCATTCCCAGGTGATTCGCGGCGATAGTTTCCATGACCGTCGACATTCCCACCAGGTCCGCGCCGATGCTGCGCAAGTAGCGAATCTCCGCTGGTGTTTCAAAGCTGGGGCCGAGGACGCCGGCATACACGCCTTCTTGCAGCGTCAAACCCATGCGCGCGGCGGCCGTCTGCGCGATCGTGCGGTATTCGCTTGGGTACGCCTCGCTCATATCCGGGAAACGCGGTTCTATGGTCGAGCCTAGCAACGGATTCGTGCCTTGCAGATTGATGTGATCGGCAATCAGCACCAAGTCTCCGGGCTTGTAGGCGAGATTGATGCCGCCCGCGGCGTTAGTCAGGATCACGCTTTGCACCCCCCGCTTGGCAAGATCGCGGATTCCGAAGGTCACTTCCGGCGCGGAGAATCCTTCGTATAGGTGCGCACGCCCCGCCAACACAATTACATCGGTCGAGCCGCTTCGTCCTTCGATGAGGGCGCCCGCATGTCCGGCTACGCTGGATACCGGCCATCCGGGCATTGCGGAGTAAGGTGTGACGCGTCGATCCTCCAGCGATTCGGCAAATCCACCCAAGCCGCTTCCAAGAATGACAGCGACGCTCATAGGAGCATTCCCGCGATACAAGCTGTCATGAAATTCGCCATCGTCCCCGCCGCCATTGCCTTCAGGCCCAATCTCGCGATGTCTGATTTACGCGAGGGCGCCAGGGCTCCGATGCCGCCTACTTCCATAGCGATCGACGCTAGATTGGCGAATCCGCAGAGGGCGTAAGTAGCGATCACTTTGGAATGCGGATCGATGCTGTCGGCAATCTTGCCGAGGTCGGAATAGGCGACGAATTCGTTGAGGATAACGCGCGTTCCCAGCAGATTGCCGACCGCGGCGCAATCGTTCCACGCGACCCCCAGCATCCATGCAACAGGCGCGAACAGACGGCCCAGCACTGCTTGCATCGAAAGTCCGGGATAAATGCCTCCAAGAATCCCGTTGACTAGCGCGATCAGGCCGATGAAGGCGATTAGCATCGCGCCTACGTTCAAGGCCAACATCAATCCGTCGCCAGCGCCGCGCGAGGCAGCATCAATCACATTCACGCCCGGGCGTTCGATCTCGACTTTTAATTCTCCTGCTGTCTCCGGCGTCTCTGTTTCAGGAATCAGCATCTTCGCCAGCATGAGAGTCGCAGGGGAAGTCATGATCACGGCAGTCAGCAAATGACGAATCTCGACGTGTGCGATGAGTACGTAGGCCGCCATGACAGAGCCCGAAATATGCGCCATCCCGCTCACCATGATCGTGAAGAGTTCGCTCTCGGTCAGACCCGCGATGAACGGACGGATCGTCAGCGGAGCCTCCGTATGCCCCATGAAGATACTGGCGGCGACGCTGGTGGTCTCTGCTCCGCTGGTTTTCATGACGCGCTGCATGGCCATTGCCATGCCGCGGACGAACCACTGCATGATACCGAGGTAATACAGCACCGAAAATAGCGAAGCCGTGAAAATGATGATGGGTAAAATCTGGAAGGCCAGAATGACACCGAAGCCACCGGAGTCAGAGCCGATCTTGTCCCCGAAGACGAACTTGCTGCCTTCGCCGGCATACCCCAGCAAGTTATTGACGCCCTGGCTCAGCGACGTAAACGCACCCGCTAGTGGTGTCTTCAGTACGAGAAAAGCAAAAGAAAACTGGAGACCCAGACCCCAAAAGATGATGCGAGGTTGAATCGCTCGACGGTTGCGTGAGAACAAATACGCGACAACCAGTATCACGGCTAGCCCAATCAGCCCCGTGAAGCGCTGCATGGGGAAACTGGTCCTAGCCGACGACTTCTAGAATCAGAGCGCGTTCGTCGGGAGGCGTAGCCGAAATGCGGAAGGCATCCTCAACTATCTGGGCTGCTTCTTCCACGTTGTCTTCGCCCGTGTAATACAAGCGGCACAATACGCTGCCGGCGTCGACCTTCTGGCCGTTCTTCACTTCCAGAATGACGCCGACCGCAGGATCGATTGGCGTTCCAGGGGTCTCGCGTCCGCCGCCGATCATGGTCGCGGCTCGTCCGATGCCCTCGGCGTCGATGCCCGAAATGTAGCCGCCACGCGGGGAGGAAATCTCGCGAGCGCCGGTCGCGTTCGGCAAAAGCTCGAAACGATCCAAGACCTTCGGATCACCGCCCTGCGCCTGAATCACGTCCTTCAGCTTGCGATAGCCCGACCCATCCAGCAACTTCGACTGCGCCAATTCACGAGCTTCGTCGAGCGTCCCCGTGATCTTGCCTAGGAAAATAATGCGTGCCGCAAGTTCCAGCGACAACCGTGTGAGATCCGCCGGACCTACATTTTGCAGGGTCTGCGACACTTCCATCACTTCCAGCGCGTTGCCGATCGCGAACCCAAGAGGCTGGTTCATGTCGGTAAGCAGCGCCTGGACTTTGATGTTCATATGCCGTCCCACGCTCACCATGGTTTGCGCGAGTTTACGTGCGTGCAACTGCTTCTTCATGTGCGCGCCGTTGCCGACTTTCACGTCCAGAATCAGCGCTTCCACGCCCTCCGACGCCTTGCGGGCCATGATCGATGCCGCCATCATCGGTGCGGACTCCACTGTGCCCGATGCCACGCGTAGGGCAAACAAGCGGGCTTCCGCCGGAGCAAGCTGCTCAGGCTCCGCCATGAACGCCAACTTATGCGTGGCCAATTGAGCCTTGAATTCGTCGATCGTAAGATCGGATCGGAATCCAGGGATGGCTTCCAGCTTGTCCAACGTTCCGCCAAAATGCTCCCGCCCACGACCCGGTACCATGGGCACGATTGCTCCCGCCGCTGCCGCTAAGGGAGCTGCGATGAGCGCGGTTTTATCGCCGACGCCGCCGGTGGAATGCTTGGTTACCTTGATGCCCGGAATACCGGACAAATCCATCGTTTCACCGGATTGCAGCAGCTTTGCGGTCAAAGCATCTACTTCCCGATCGTCGAGTCCGGTGTAGAATGCCGCCATCAAAAACGCGGCCATTTGGTAGTCGGGCAGATCCCCTCTCGTATAGGCATCGACGAGTAGATCGAGCTCTTCTGGGGACAGTTCTTCGCCGTCCCTCTTCCGTAGGATGAGGTCGATTGTGCGCATTAATAGATGAGAGTACCATACTTCGATAATCTGATGTAAAGGCGCGGGTTATTCACGCGGCCGAAAGGGCCCGGCGAGCGTAATCCAGACCGCTCCCGACGGTGAATAGGGCGGCAACCCATCCCACCGCCGCAGCCAAATCTGGACTTATATAACCTGCCCCTGCGGCCACCACAGCCAGGATATACAACCCCTGAAAGAACGTGCTTAATTTGCCAGCTCGTGACGGCGAAAAATCGCGCCGCTTGCGGGAAAGCGCCAGCGCGCCCAGCGCGAAAACAAGGATCAATGCGTCTCGCCCAAGTACCAACCCGGCTAGCCAGACAGGGATGTCGCCGCCTATTACGAGTGTTAGATAAGATCCGCTCAATAAGAGTTTATCCGCCACGGGGTCTAGGTAAGCTCCCACTCGCGAAGTGGCATTGAATCGACGCGCCAGGTAACCGTCCAGGCTATCGCTCACCCCCAGCACGAAAACCCACACCAAAGTGGCGTCATACTGCCGTGTCCATAGCAGCCAAAAGATATAGGGGGACGCCAGCAACCGTGCGGCGGTTAGGATGTTGGGGATGTGCTTCATGGCCTGGCCGTTTGGCGCATCCCAACACCGGTAATCACGACCCCCAAGGCGCGTCCATCCGGAGGAACTGTGTGCGTCGCGTCCACTCGCAGGCCTACCGTTACTTCGTGGGCCTGCGTCCTGAACGGCGCTGACAAGCTATACGCTCCGGGTTTCGCAACCGTATCCTCCGCTACCACCTTGCCGTCAACCAGAAGCGTGATGCGCCGCGCGGGAGCATCTGTCGGAATAAACCACTTTACCTCCAATGAGGCAAGCTTGTCCGGCACTTTCAACAACACGCTGGCTTCCTGCGTCATCCAACCATCGGGGAATAGGCCGTGGATCACGTGAGCGGCCGCCTTCGGATCTTTCGGGTCCAGATAACTCATCTCCGGCTTACGTTCGCTGACTACGTAAGCGTGCAGACGATCCACAATCTCGCCCGAAATTTCAAACGGTAAGACGCCTTTCGCGGATGACGAATAGCCGGACTTGCCTTCGAGAGAAATCAAACGCAGCGGCATCACAGGGATGACTTCGGTCTGAAACAATTCGATCAGAGGAGCATTTACCTCTACCGGCTGCCCAAGGTCACTACTAACGATGATGTCATCGGCATGCACCACCTGATCCCGCAGAAGCGGCAGCGCCCCTTGTGCTTCCAGATAATGCCGTAGACCCCATTCCGCATTCACCCAGACGCGCCGCCCGTTCGCCTCGCGCATCACCCGGCTCGCGAACGTGCGGACGGTGGACCACTGTTGCGCATTCGCGAGCGCCAAACTAAAGGACAACACCAGCTGAATCGCAAATCCAGCGAACAGCCAGCGCGATGGAAGTTCGCGGGCTACAACGATGGCGACTATTCCAGCGATGGGCAGCAAGTAACGCGCCGATCCCGCGAAAAAGATCAGCAGGGCGGCGGCGAAGAACATCAGGATCCATGCCCCCAGCAACTCTTTGCGAGCGCAATGCACCAGCAGCAGTACGCCGACACCGGCCGAAATCCAGAACAGCGGATTGGGTTCATAAATTAGCGCAGCCACTGTGGCGACAACCACGATTGTCCAGCGATACAGGTTCATCCGTTTCGCCGCGGCAGCCACAATCAGGACGGGGAAAACCAGCCAGCCGGCATGCGCGAATAGTGCCACCGCGCTACCCAGCTTGCGTCCGAAAGATTGATATCCGCCGCTCTGCATATACCCGGCCAGAACTGCGGCGGGCAATACGCCGCTAGTAGACCACTCCCATAACTGCCACGCCGCAATCGCACCAGGCGCTGCGAAGATCGCAATCCAAGCGGGTTTCCATGACCGGCAGCGGAGCCACAAATACAGCCCCAGCAGAGGTGACAGCATGACGGCCTGATATGCATCCAGGCCCGCCAACGCGCCCGCCACCATCGACGCCAGCAACCACGATCCGGATCGCGTATCCAGGGCTCGCGCGAACAGCGTCATCGACGTCAGCCAAAAAGCCACCAATGGCAAATCCGCCTCGAACGAAGTTCCATTGACGACAAATGCGGGGGTCGCCAGAAACAACAGCGTCGCCATGAGAGGTCGCCCCGGAACGAAGCGCCGCGCCAACGATAACATCGACAACGCCGCCACCAGGCTCAGCAACAGATAGCCCGCGTGAAAGGGAACCTCGCGAACCCCGCCCACCAGCGCCAGCAGCGCGCCCAGAATCCAAGGATTCAGAGGGCCATGCGGGTGGCCGCGCATGTCCACCATTTGTCCCAGGAATGCGTACTGCGTATGCAGCGGATGCAACGGTTCGATCTGCGCGTGTTGCGCGCCGTAAAGATAATAGACGTCGTCGCCCTGCACCGGATGGTTCAGAAAGGGCGCGCGCAGCAACACGACGAACGCAACTACGACCAGTACCTGCCTGATCACCACTGAACCGTTTTACCGGGTTCCAGCGTCCACACTTCGGTGCCGGGCTGATCGCGCAACAAGTGCGCCAGTTGTTCGGGACGCCCGGTCAACGCTGGAAACGTCCCGAAGTGGAGCGGAATCACGCGCCGTATATCCAACATGCGGCAGGCCAACGCTGCCTCGCGCGGACTCATGGTGTACAAATCGCCGATGGGCAGAAACGCCAGCTCAGGGTGGTATAGCCGTTCGATCAGTTGCATGTCGGAAAATACGTTGGTATCTCCGGCGCAGTAGACCACTCGCCGGTCCGGCAGGCGCACGACGTACCCGGCCGCTTCGCCGCCGTAAATAATCTGATCGCCATCCAGAATTCCGCAGCTGTGAATGGCGTGCGTCATCGTGGCCTGGATCGGACCCACCGTCACCGTGCCGCCCTTGTTCATGCCAATGACGTTCTTGGCGCCCTTTTTTTCCAGCCAGTGTGCAATCTCGTAGATCGCGACAATCGTGGGCGAGAACTCTTCCGCCAACGGCAACACGCCGTGGATATGGTCGAAATGGCCGTGGGAAACCAGGATCGTGTCCACCCGGTCCAGCTTGTGTCCCACCGGATAGGCCGGGTTTCCGTCTATCCACGGATCCACAAGAATCACTTCGCCTGTCTGCAAACGCAACGTATAGGTCCCATGACCTAACCATGTGATGTCAATCATATGATCCGATTCTAGCCTGCTACACTGATGAATTCCTACGTGATTGCAACCCCCGCACCTGTGGTAACTGGCTGGCAACGAATCGAGTTGCTGATCCTCCTGGGTGTGATGCAGGCCCTGGCGCCTGTCTCCATCGATATGTACCTGGCGGGAATGCCGCAACTCGAGAACGTATTTCACGCCTCGGCGGCGCAAGTCGAGATGACCATGGTCACTTTCCTGGCGGGTTTCGCATTGGGACAGTTGTTGTACGGTCCCCTCACGGATCGCTTTGGCCGCAAGCCCCCGCTCTACGTCAGCCTGGTGATCTACGTCGCATCCTCCCTCGCCTGCGCCCTGGCGCCTAGCATCCAGATGATGTCTCTGTTCAGACTCTTCCAGGCACTGGGAGCATGCGGCGGAGCAGTAATCTCAAGAGCCATGGTTCGGGATCTCTTCCCACCTCAGGACTTGCGGCGGGTTTTTTCGATGCTGGTTTTAGTATTGGGCGTCTCCCCGATCCTGGCGCCCATGCTGGGGAGTTACCTGCTGTTGTGGTTCGGTTGGCAATCCGCGTTCCTGGCGCAAGCCCTGGTCGGTACCTTACTGTTCCTGGGGATTCATTTTAGGTTGCGGGAATCGTTGGATTACGAAGATCGCCGCCCTTTGCATCTCGACACAATCCTCTCCGGCTACAGTCGCCTGTTGCACGATCGCGTTTTCATGGGAGCCTCGGCCGTCTGCGGCTTCAGCGCCGCCGCGACCTTCGCCTATATCACCAGTGCCCCGTTCGTCTTCATTAGTCTCTACAAAGTACCCACGCAACAATTTGGATGGTTGTTCGGCAGCGTCGCGGCAGGAATGGTCGGAGCTTCGCAAATTAACGGCCGTATGTCGCGCCTCATCCCCGTGTGGCGCGTGCTTCGAGTGGCCAACCTCACGCAATTGGCGGCGGCGGTGCTCTTGACGATTGCACTGGTTACCGGAACCGGAGGCTTGCCCCTGGTCTACTTTGGAATCTTCGTGTTTGTCGCCGCGCAAGGCTTCGTGTTTCCGAATGGCTCGGCCATTGCTATGACGCGTCACGCGGACATCGCGGGGACGGCGTCCGCGCTGCTGGGCACTAACCAATTCCTGATCGCCGCGATCGCTACAGGTTTCCTCGGATTCCTCGACAATCCTGCAATTCCCATGACGCTCGTGATTTTGGTCTGCTCCGTCGTTTCGACGTCACTGAATTTCCTGACGCTGGGTCCGCGCATGGAAACAGCACCATAGTCTCCAACGCGCGCTCGCGCTGTACCATAGCTAAATGACCAAGCTGACCCCTGGGATCTTCTTGCTGACCGTAGCCGCGCTAGCCCAGCAGCCGCGCCCCGTCAACGACGCTGCCCTGCGAAACGCCGCCGCCGCCGAGTGGCTGAATTACGGCCGGGATTACGCGGAAACCCATTACAGTCCTTTAAACCAAATCACAGCCGCCAACATCGCACAGATGAAATCAGCGTGGGCCTACGACATGGGAACCCCGCAAGGGCCGCTGGAGGCCACTCCGATTGTTTCGAACGGCGTCATGTATCTGACGGGGAATTGGGATGTAGTGCTGGCCATTGATTTGCACACCGGAAAACTCAAATGGAGTTGGGATCCGATGCTGCCGCGCACTGGCGGGCCCCGGCTCTGCTGCGGCTCAGTCAATCGCGGCGTTGCGCTGTATAACGGCAAAGTCTACGTCGGCCTGCTCGACGCCCGGTTGGTCGCTTTAAATGCCGAAACGGGCAAACCTGTCTGGGACGTGCAAACCTCCGTCGATAGGAAGGAGTCTTATTCCATCACCGGCGCACCGCGCGTTGTCAAAGGTAAAGTGATCATCGGCAATGGCGGCGCGGAGAACGCAGTTCGCGGCTACTTCTCGGCGTATGACGCAGAGACCGGCAAACTGGCGTGGCGGTTTTTCACCATACCAGGCGATCCGTCCAAACCGTTTGAGAATCCCGAGCTCGCGATGGCCGCCAAAACATGGACCGGGGAATGGTGGAAGTACGGCGGCGGAGGCACTGTGTGGGACGGCATGGCCTATGATTCCGACGCCGACCTGCTGTACATCGGAACCGGCAACGGTGGCCCCTGGGATCGCAATTTCCGCAGCCCGCAAGGCGGCGACAATCTGTTCCTCTCCTCCATCCTGGCCATCAAGCCCGATACCGGGAAGATGGCCTGGTATTTCCAGCAGGTGCCTGGCGATCAATGGGATTACACCACGGTGCAGCCCATGATCCTGGCCGACTTGCGCATCAACGGTCGAAACCGCAAGGTGCTGATGCAGGCTCCAAAAAACGCGTTCTTTTACGTGATAGATCGCCTGACCGGTGAATTTATCTCGGCTAAACAATATAGTCGCGCCACGTGGGCCGTGGGTATGGACGAAAAAACCGGCCGGCCCATCGAGACACCCGAGGCGCGCTACGGCAAAACGCCAGTGACACTATCGCCGGGACCTGTAGGCGCGCACAACTGGCAGCCCATGGCGTTCCATCCGGGTACGGGCCTGGTGTATTTCCCGGCCCAGGTGAACGCCTTCGAATACAGCATCGACCCGGCGTATGAGTACAACAAAGGTGGCCGCAACCTCGGCGTTATCGCTCGCCCCGGAGCGCTACCGCGCGTGGAAGGTGAAAATCCACCCGCGACATCTTTCTTTGTCGCCTGGGATCCTATCGCACAGAAGGAGCGGTGGCGCGTCAATTACACCGGCGGGTCCGGAAGCGGCACACTAGCGACTGCGGGGAACCTGGTTTTCCAGGCGAATCCGCAAGGCATGCTGGTTGCGTACAACGCGGCTACCGGAGCGAAGTTGTGGGAAGGCCAAGTTGGCCCGGGTGCGGCCACGCCGATCAGCTATCAGCTCGACGGCAAACAATACATCGCCATTGCGGCCGGACGCGGCGGGACAAATCAACCGCCGGCGAAAGTTACTGTATTCGCCCTTCCGTAGCCGCCGCCGAGCGCGATTCGCAGCTAGACTGTTCCCTATATCCCAAGGGGTGTAAATTCCCGCTCACTTTTAGGTGCAGCGGTCCGATAAGCTACCCATGGGATATTTATCCATCGGCCTGAATCGGGTAAGGATGGCGTTATTGGCGACGCTTAGTTGTGGGTTGGCGACAGCGCAGGTGACCGTAGCCGGCAGGCCCGTCGAGGTTCACGCTTTCTTTTCGCAGGCCTTCGTGAAGTCGGGCAGCAACAACTACCTGACGATGCAGTCCAGCCGGGGAGCTTTTGATTTTACGGATGGCGGCTTCAATGTCACCAGCCGTCTGAGCGACAAGCTCCGGGTGGGGATCCAGGGTTACGTGCGTAATCTTGGCAACCTCGGGAACGGACACGTCATTCTCGATTGGGCCTCGGTCGACTATCGGTTCAAGGACTATCTTGGCGTACGCGCCGGCCGGGTTAAGACGGTTGTGGGTCTCTACAACGACACACAGGATTTGGAGTTTCTGCACACCTGGGCCATCTTACCGCAATCCGTCTACCCTCTTGACCTGAGGGGCTTCAGCCTGAGCCATCTTGGCGGCGATATCTACGGTTCCATTTCTCCCAGGGGGTGGGGCAGCTTTTCCTACACCGCGTACGTCGGGCGTTCTCCTCAAGACCCCGCGGGTGGACGAGCCTACGCCTTCACCGGTTATGGCCTCGATCTCGGAAAGACCAGCGGTTGGATGAGTGGTGCGGACTTGAAATGGAATACGCCGCTGCAGGGTCTCTTGCTGGGGGCGTCCTTCCAAGACCTCCGGTTCCACTCGAATTCCCACAATGTGGCAAGCGGAGGACGATTGGCTACCGATACGAAATTCACCACAGTAGTGTTTTCGGCCCAGTATAGCCTGGACCGCTTGCGGCTGGACTACGAGCGCAGCCGTAGCCTCAGTACCACCCTGCTTGACGGCGCACACGGCCTGGGGCCGGGTATCGTGGTCTTTCCCTACGATCAGCGTGGTTGGTATGCCGCGGCGGCTTATCGAGTCTGGACTCACCTGGAACTGGGCAGTTATCATTCCCGGTTCTATCCGAATGCCGATCGGCAGCTCGCCTTTCAGCCCTACAAGCCAGCGGTTGCCAGGCACCTTTACGATCAGGCAATGACGGCGCGCTTCGATTTCAAGAGCCACTGGGACCTGAAGGCAGAACAGCATTTCATGGATGGCTTTGGCGATCCCGCTTCCAGCCGCGGATTTTATCTGCAGGACAATCCGCAAGGGCTGGCTCCAAAAACGAAACTGTTTGTACTGCGTCTAGGGTTCAACTACTAAGCGCCATGAGAACAAACAAATTCATTCTACTGGTAGCTATGCTGGGCGGACTGGCCGTCCAACACGCTTCTGCGGCCGACCTGGTTGTCATCGCCCATCCGGATTTGCAGATTTCATCGATCACAATAGAGGAACTGCGTGGCGTCTTTCTAGGCGTCAGAACGTCCCTCAAAAATGCCGGGCCAGTGCAGCCGATATTGAAAACGTCCAGCGCTGAGTTGACCCGTTTTTCGGCGGAATATCTCGGCAAATCGGAAGCCGCCCTGAGAACCTACTATCGCAGTCTGGTTTTCACCGGAAAGTGGTCCGTTCCAGTCACTCTCAACTCGGATGCCGAGGTAATCGCCTATGTGGCACGAACGCGTGGTGCGGTCGGCTTCATTGAAGCTACTTCTATCACTCCTGGAGTGAAGATCCTGAAGGTCACAAAGGGCCCATGAGCTCGCCGGGAATCAGCACCAAAATTTGGCTGAGTCTTGGCATCTTCGTCTTAGGCTTTGTCTTCATCACCCTCTTGCTGCAAATGCAGGGGCAGGAACGAGAGCAGGCGTTGCGCGAGACTTCAGAAGCGGCTTTCCCAGCGGCGCAAGCCGCGCAGGACGCCGAAGCGGCGTTTCAAAACTCAGTGCGCGCTTTCAGCGACGCCGTGGTCTTGCAGGACGAACCGTCGCTGGATCAAGCCGTCGCCGAAGGCCGGCGCGCCTTAGATGATCTACGCAAGGTGAGTTCCTTGGCCCACCTCAATGACATCCGGAGGCGCATGGCCGAACGCACCGCCGTACAGCTGGCAAGGTTCCTGGAAGACGCCGAACACACTTACCGGCAGGCCGTGCGAAGCCCCACCGGCATCACCGTTACTGTGCAGGCGGAGATGCGAACCTTAGCAGGGCAGACCACCGCGCTACAGCTTGCATTATCCGATCTTCACAATGTTTCATCCTCGGTTCTCAAAGACCAGCTCGCCAGTTTGGCGGTGGAGTCGCGCCGCCAACGCGTCCTGGCCTTCGTAGTGTTCGCCGTCACGGCCGCTCTAGCGGCCATAATAGTGAACCTCACCATTCACAAAGTGGTCATGAACCCGCTCTTGCGTATCAACCACGAACTGGCCGATGCCAAGCAGCGCGCCGAGGTTGCCAACCGCTCCAAAAGCGAATTCCTGGCCAACATGAGTCATGAGATTCGGACACCCATGAACGGCATCATCGGTATGACCACGCTCGCCCTGGATACGAATTTAAACCAGGAACAGCGGGAGTACCTAAACATGGTCCGATCGTCCGGCCAGGCTTTGTTGGGCGTGATCAACGACGTGCTGGATTTTTCCAAGATCGAGGCCCGCAAGTTAGATCTGGAAAATATCGAGTTTTCGTTCCGCGACACATTAACGGAAGCCTTGAAGCTGCTGGCTTTGCGCGCGGGTGAAAAGGGACTCGAACTGGCCTGCGACGTGGATCCACGTCTGCCTGACAGAGTGATGGGAGATCCCCTGCGTTTTCGCCAGATCATCGTCAATCTAACCGGCAACGCGATTAAGTTCACAGAGCAGGGCGAGATCGTGATTCGTGCGCGGCAAGAGCCCAGCCAGGATGGCCGGCTGCGGGTGCACTTGGAGGTCGCTGATACCGGCATCGGAATCGCCGAACAACAGCAAGGCCAAATCTTTCAAGCTTTCACCCAAGCCGACGGATCCACTACTCGTAAGTTCGGGGGCACGGGGCTGGGCCTGGCGATTTCCAACCAGCTTGTACATCTGATGGGCGGCGACTTGTGGGTGGAAAGCCAAGTCGGAATCGGTTCCACATTCCACTTCAACCTCGCCTTCGGATTGGGACGTCGGCCGGTCGATGATGACTCCCTGGCGCGCCTGGACGGCGTTCGTCTCCTGATAGCAGATTCCCACCCCACCACCCGAAAGATTCTTATGGATCTGGCGCTCGCTTGGAGGATGCAGCCTGTCGAAGCTGCCAGCCCTAGCGAACTCGTGAGGGCGGTCCACGCCGGTACCGCCTCCGGTCAGCGGTTTCGTTTCGCTCTGATCGACGGACAACTCTGGGAAATGACCGCACATCTGTTGGATTCCCAGCTCCGGCCAGAGCCTGGACAGCCAGCGTTATCCGTGATCGTGCTCGGTTCCTCGCCACACAATAGTGCCCCCTCCGCTGCAGCGCGTTTAACCAAGCCGGTGAACGCGAACGAACTTCAGGCGCTGTTGTGTTCCCAGCTGCGAGGCCCTGATTTGGCGGTCGCCTTAACGGTGGCCGATGTCGCCGCACGGCCTCAGTTGTCTCTGCGAATTCTGTTGGCTGAGGATAATCGCGTGAATCAACTGGTGTGTTCCCGCTTGCTCGAAAAGCACGGCCATACCGTGGTGATTGCCAACAATGGCATGGAGGCCGTGGTTCAAAACGAGCGATCTAAGTTTGATCTGATTCTCATGGACGTGCAAATGCCCGAGATGGATGGCTTCGAGGCAACCGCTCAAATCCGCAAAGCGGAGCTGCGCTCCGGTGTTCACGTTCCGGTCGTGGCGCTCACCGCCCATGCAATGACGGGAGACCGCGAACGATGCTTGCAGGCAGGTATGGATGGTTACGCCACCAAGCCCATAAGTTGGGCGGCCTTGCTACAGGTGATTGAGGCTCATTGTGATAAAGGCGTGGCCGAAGAGCCGCAACTCGCGGTCTAAAGTAACAACACGTCGATCCGGTGGGCGTGGACTTTCTCTTCCTCCGCGGACCATCCAAAAACCGTAAACCGCCCGTCTTGTGAGGCAACCATCGCGATGGCGTCGCGCTGATCGTGTACAAACTGGGCCGCTGCCAGATGCCGTGTACCGCCCAGTTGAACTGGTTCGGCGGTGACGGCGTGTCCGCCTTCCACTGACTCCGTGACGACGACTTCGGAAACTTGCGGGGACCCGGTCCGGCGCACAATCTTCGCGCCAAAGACCAACACTCTATAATCCGTCGTGATCACCGTGGCTCCGTCTACGGCCGTCAAACCAGCGATTCCATCCACCGCCCGAGCCATTGCGTCTTCCCAACTGCGGCTGACACCGTCACCCTTCCGAATCAAATTCGCGAGTCCCGGGAAGGGTGGCGATACTTCGTAGGTGATCGGATGCACCACGGATTTCTTCCAGCTGTCGGAATCTTCCGGGACAACCAGCAGTAGTCCGCCTCGTCCGTGCGCGCGAGTCGAGAGCGCCAGCTGCAGCAGAACATTTACGCCCGTTCCTCCGTCAGGCGACAGTTCCGGCCGCAGCAGTGAGTCCATGGCGGAGCCTTTGGGCGCAGCCGAGGCATACGGATCGATAATCTTGATCTGGTCGCCCTGCAGCACTGCCACGTTCAGGAATTTGCCGGATTCCGGGCCCGGGCTTAGTTTGATTACCAGTAGTCCGGGAACGATAATTTCGATCACCAGAGATTGCGGCGGCAGTTGGCGAGTGATGCCCCACACTTGCAGTTCGCCACTCTCTGGGAAGACACACAGGTGAATTCCAGAGCGTTCCACCGCTGCCGCTAGTTTGGCCAGATCCTTCGGCGACGGTAGAAGAGGGATGGCAAATGAGATGGCCTGCTTAACATGGCTGGGAGCCGCGAAGGCGAGCGAAATCCGGGGTGTGTAGATTTCCTCACGACGCAGGCTGGTCCAGAACGCGGCGTCGATCAGGACCGCAAGAGTGTCCGCATCCGGCCAGCTTGTCTTGTCGCCACCGGGACGGCTCGGCAGCCGTTCGAGGTGGCGATGAATCTGATCCGCAGCGCCTCGCGCCGCCGAGTAAGTGGGGAGCGTCATCTGGCGATGGGTGATGCTAGTTCAAGAAGTAGCGCGTGTACAAGGAATCCCGCTGTTTCGGAATGAAGCCGGCATCGCGAATCAGCCTCCGCAGTTCTTCTTCCGAGGCCTGGTGATGGGTGCCCGCCGCGCTGACCACGTTCTCTTCGATCATGATGCTGCCCACGTCGTTGCCCCCGAAGCGTAAGCCCACCTGGCAGGTTTTCAACCCCGGCGTGACCCAAGACGACTGGACGTTGAGGATATTTTCCAGGTAGACACGAGACAGCGCCAGCATCCTCAGGTATTCCACGGCCGTGGCTTCTTCCTTCACGAAACGCCCCAGCGACGTCAGTTCGCGCTGGAACGCCCAGGGAATAAACGCCGTGAAACCGCCAGTGTCTTCCTGAATCTGGCGCACGATGTCGAAATGATTCATGCGCTGCTCAATCGTTTCACCGGTGCCGAACATCATGGTCGCGGTGGACCGCATACCCAGCTCGTGACACGTCCGGTGCACGTCGATCCAATCCTGCGTGCCGCATTTCAAGCGGCTGATCCGGTGACGCACATCTTCATCCAGAATCTCCGCGCCCCCGCCGGGCAGGGAATCGAGACCCGCGTCGCGCAAGCGAGCCAAGGTATCGCGCAGACTCAGGCCGCTGACTTCCGCGATGTTCACGATCTCCGGCGCGGAGAAACAGTGGCACCAGATATCGAAGCGCTGCTTGATGTTCCGCAGCAGGTCTTCGTACCACTCGATCTTGAGGTCGGGGTGCAGACCGCCCTGCATCAGGATGCCGGTGCCGCCAAGGTCCAAAGTCTCCTGGATCTTCGCGAAGATCGTTTCCTGCGGCAGAATGTAGCCTTCTTTATGTCCCATCGGCCGGTAGAAGGCGCAGAAGCTGCAATACTCGGTGCAGAAATTGGTGTAGTTGATGTTGCGATCGATGATGTAGCTGACGATTCCCTCTGGATGGAGCTTCCGCCGCACGGCGTCGGCCGCCATACCTATGCCAATCAGGTCGTCGCTCTGGAACATCTCAATTGCTTCCGCGCGCGTCATCATACAGCCACACCTCCAGATACCGTTGTGCGATCCAAGCGCAGCGCCAAATCCAGATAGCGGCGCATGCCTTCGTAGTCCCGATCCCCTAATTCAAACACAATGTGCTTGGTCAGGTAAGCGCGTGTCAGTTCCGGGCTGACATTCCGAATGGGCGATTCCTGGCTCACAATGTCATCCATGTGTTGCAATCCGTACCTGCAGGAGGCCCGAAATGCCTCCGCGTAGTCGTCGCGAATAAATTCCTTGCGTGCGCTCCATACCGCGAAAACCATGGGGAGCCCGGTCATGTTTACCCATTCCGCGCCCAGGTCCAGATATAGGTACGGTAGCGCTTCCAGATCGATATGCAGCGCCGGATCACCGATGATCAAGGCCGCGTCGGCTTGCTCCAGCATCGTATCCAGATCCGCCGGATGAGCAAATACGCGCGGCTCGGCGCCATAACGCTCCGCCAGAATGACGCGAGAGAGCATCACCGAAGTGCGTGAGCCGGCGTCCACCGCTAGCGTTTTGATATCCGCGAAAGCAACTTTCGAAATCAATAGGATGGTCCGCACGGCCCCGTGACACGCGATCCCGGTGCCGGGAAAGTAGTCCAGAGCCTGACGAGCGGTTTCAATCACTGGCAGGATGCCGATGTCCGCTTCCCCGGAAGCCATCTGCGCGGCGCATATCGAAGGCAGCGCAAATCGCAGGTCGAACAGATCCCATAATTCGGGCGAATGTTGGAAACCCCACACCAGAGGGACCGTATTGAGATAGCTCACCGCGCACACGCGCGGCCTAACGGGAGGAATCGCAGGGGGTAGCAAGCAAGTATTTTACCAGTTCCGTTGCTTGTTCGACTATCCGCGGGTCACTACCGAACCCTGGAAGCCAGTGAATCTGGGGGTCTCGTCGGAACCATGTTCGCTGCCGCTTGGCGTATTGGCGCGTGCCAATCTCCGTGTTCAAGATCGCCGTCTCTATCGAGAGTTCGCCCCGGAAATGCGCCAGGACCTGCTTATAGCCCAGTGATTCAAACGGCTTTTCGTTCCCCGTCAGACCGGACGCCAACAACCCGCGGACTTCCTCCAGCAGGCCCGCCTCGAACATATTTGCCGTTCGCGCCTCTATGGCCTTCACCAAAGCTTCGCGGTCGGGGTCAAGGCCGATTTTCAGAATTCTGAACCCGGTGAGCGGAGCAGCCTCCGATGCTGGTGGCAAAGTGCGCCGCGTTAAGAGACGGATCTCCAATGCGCGTAACAGCTTATGTGTATCGTTGGGCTGAATTCGGCGTAGCGTTGCCGGGTCCACGCGCGACAAGATCCGGTGCAACGAACCGGGACGCTGCTGCTCGCGTTCGCTAAGCCGTTCGCGCAAACCTTCGTCGCGAGGCGGCAGCGCCGGCAGTCCATTGAGAAAGGCGCTGAGATAGAACCCCGTGCCCCCAACAATCACTGGAAGTTTGCCGCGCTGGGCGATCTCCGCGACGGTGGCGCGGGCCAGTCGAGAATAATCCCCAGCGGAGTGAACCATTTGCGGGTCCAGCACGTCCAATAGGTGATGCGGAATACCGCGCCGTTCGCGCGCGGGAGTTTTCGCGGTACCGATGTCGAAGCCGCGGTAGAGTTGAAGAGAATCGCAATTGACAACTTCGCCTGAAAATAACTCGGCCACATGCAGCGCCAGCCCGGATTTTCCGGCGGCGGTAGGCCCAACCACGATTAGCAGAGGAGAATCCACTCTTGTAATCGTACCCTCGGAAATCCTAACGCCGTCCAGTAACGCGTATAATTTATGTTGAGAAGACTTATCGCCGGATTCACCGGCCCAAGAACAGTTACCAGGGAACCGTCAACATGTTGAGAATCCTCAAGCAAGCGGCGCTGATCGTCGGAGTGGCAGGGGCGGTTTGGGCGCAAGCTGCGCCGGCCGGTGCCGCCGTGGATCGGGCCGCGGCATATTACAACTACACGCTGGCCCACTTGTACGCGAATCAGGCTGCGGAATCGGCCAACGGCGGCGAGTATGTGAACCAGGCGATCACTGCCTACAAAGCGGCTATTCAGGCGGACCCCCGCTCGGGTGTCCTGGCCGAAGAGCTGTCGGATTTCTACATCTCTTTCAACCGCCTGACGCAGGCGCGCACGGAAGCCGAAGAAGCCATCAAGAAGAATCCCAATGATATTGCCGCGCACCGCCTGCTGGCGCGTATTTACGTGCGTCAGATCACTGCCGGTCAGGGGCAGCAGGTGGATGCGGCCATGTTGCGCCGCGCTATTGATGAGTACCAAAAAGTGACGGACCTGGATCCGCGTGACGCCTCCTCGCTGGTGTTCCTGGGCCGCCTGCAACTGGCTGCTCGAAACATGGATGGGGGAGCGGCTGCATTTCAGAAGGCGCTGGCAGTGGAACCGGATAATGAAGATGCTTTGGTAGGCATGGCGTCGGTACTGGCGGATCGCGGTGACAACGCGGGTGCGGCGGAGATGTTCCGGCGAGCGGCGGAGAAGAATCCCTCGGCGGCCAGCCTGCAACGCCTGGCGGCCGCGTATGAGCAGATGAAGGAATACGCGCTGGCGGCGGAGACCATTCGCAGAGCCTTGGCTTTGGATCCCATGAATGCTCCTGAACTGCGCAAAGCTCTGGCGGAAGATCTCCTGAATGCCGGCCGGTTTGATGAATCCGTAATAGCGTTTGAGGGCTTGGCCGCAGAAGATCCGGAAGATTTTCAGGTGTGGCTGCGCATCTCGCAGATTCGCATGCAGCAGGGCAGTTTTGAGAAAGCCCGCGCCGCTGTGGACCGCGCTAAGCAGATTGATCCCGAAAATCTGGAGGTTCGTTTCGCGGAAATCAGCATCCTGCAGGCGGAAGGCAAACCGCGGGAAGCGATTCAATCCCTGCGCCAAGTCGTGGACAGCACCGTCCGCGCCGCTTACAGCACGCAGCAGCGCGCCACTCGCGCCACGCTGCTGGAGCGCTTAGCGGTGATGCATCGCATGATGGATCAACCGGACGAGGCGGTCGCCGCATACCGCGAGATCCTGGTGCTGGACAATACCGCCGGTCCCCGCGTGAGCTCCGAGATTATCGACAGCTATCGTGGCGGCAAGAAGTTTGAAGCAGCCCAAAAAGAGGCCGATGCGGCGATTAAGAAATATCCCAACGACCGCGGCGTACGGATCGCCCATGCCATGCTGGACGCCGATCTGGGGCGCGCCGAAACCGCCGCCGCGGATGTCAGAAAACTGCTGGACGGAACCGACGACCGGTCCATCTACCTGCAACTAGCCGAGATCTACGAAAAGGGTCGCAAGTTCGACGACGCCGGCAAGGCTCTGGATGCGGCCGAGAAAATTTCAGAAGGCCAGGACGACAAGGTTGGCGTGTGGTTCATGCGCGGCGCCATGTATGAGAAGGAAAAGAACCTCCCCTCGGCGGAACGCGAATTCCGCAAGGTTCTCGCAGTCATCCCGGACCATACACCCACGCTCAATTACCTCGGCTATATGTTGACGGACCGCAACACACGCCTCAATGAGGCGCTGGATCTGATTCAGAAAGCCATCATGCGCGAGCCCAATAATGGCGCCTATCTGGACAGCTTGGGTTGGGTATATTATCGTTTGGGACGATTCACGGAAGCGGAAGAGCAGATTCGACGGGCTGTGGATCTGTCTCCCGGCGATCCAACCATGAACGACCACTATGCGGATGCTCTACTGCAAGTGAAGAAGGTTCCGGAAGCCGTAAAGGCTTGGGAAGAAGCTCTGCGGCAATGGCAGGCAAGCTCCCCCGCAGACAAGAATTCCTCGGAAATCGACAAGGTCCGCAGCAAATTAGACAACGCGCGGAAACAGTTGTCTCGTTAAACTGGATAACTCAGGAGAACTGTTGATGCGTCGACGCCTATTCCTAATGGCGGCCTTGGCCGCCAGTCTGCTTGCGCAGCCCCCCCAGACCGGGCAGCGTCCTAAACTCGTTTTGGCAATCGTGGTCGACCAGTTCCGTTACGATTATCTGACTCGCTTCAGCCCGGAGTTCAAGGGTGGACTGAAGCGCTTAATGGAACAAGGCGCGGTATTTACCAACGGGAATTATGAGGCCGCGCCCACCGTCACCGCGGTAGGCCACTCGACATTCCTTACCGGTGCGCCACCCTCCATCAGTGGCATCGCGGGAAATACATGGTTTGAGCGATCCGAGGGCAAGAATGTCCAAAGCATTACCGATGACGCCGCTATGCTTCTGGGAGGGTCCGGTGGCGGTGCTTCCCCTCGACGGCTGTTGGTTTCGACCGTTGGAGATGAACTAAAGATTTCAGGCTGGGGTGGCAAAGTCATCGGCGTCTCTCTCAAAGACCGCAGTGCCATTCTGCCGGCTGGACGCATGGCCGATGGAGCTTATTGGTTTGATGCGCGGGGCGGCGGCTTCGTGTCCAGTTCGTACTACTTTACCGTTTTGCCCGCCTGGGTAGCCGAATTCAACGCAACGCATGCTGCCGACAAATACGCAGGCCAGCAGTGGTTGACGACCAAGCTGCCTGCCCAGCCCGGCCCACAGCTCTACGCCGCGGTAGATGCCACTCCATTCGGAGACCGTTTGGTTCTGGATTTCGCGCTGAAGACCCTGGTTTCTGAGAAAATGGGCACTGGGACGAAAACGGACCTTTTGGCCGTAAGCTTCTCAGCAACCGACTATGTCGGCCATGCTGCGGGACCGGATTCCCCCCAGATACATGAAATGGTGCTGGCGGTCGACAAGACGGTCGGTGATTTGCTGGACGCCGCCGAGCGCCAGGCCGGGGTCGGGAATGTTCTTGTGGCATTCACCGCCGACCATGGAGTCTCCCCAATTCCCGAAGAAAACATGGCTAGAAAACTGGCCGGAGGGCGATTCAACGCGCAGCAGGAGCGGGCAGCTGTGGAAACTGCGCTGAAGGCGGAGTTCGGCGATGGCGTCTATGTAACCGCGACCGGCGAATTGGGCTTGTACCTTAACTTGGAATTGGTGGCAAGCAAGAAGCTGGACCGCCGTGATGTGGAGCGTTTGGCCGCTGAAACATTACGCAAGCAGCCTCACGTATTTCGCGTTTACACCCGAACCGAAATGCAAACGGGAAATGGCGGCGACCGTATCGACCAGCGCGTTCGCAATGGATTCAACTCGGCCCGCAGCGGAGACTTGGTCGTCGTGCACGAACCGTCCTATTTGACCGGAACGTCCGGTACCAATCACGGAAGTCCGTTCAGCTACGATACCCATGTCCCGATGATTTTCTGGGGTCCACCAAGCATGGTACGCAAGGGCCTGTATAATCGCGATGCCGCCGTCATCGATATTGCGCCCACGCTGACTACAATCTTGCGCATTGCGGAACCCAGCGGGTCCGTAGGCCGGGTTTTGGATGAGATTTTGCCGTAAGGCACTGTTAAGATAGAGATAACGTCTCTCAAGAAGGAGTTTTGCAAATGCGTTTTAATATTTCCGCCGCCGTGTTCTGTGTCGCGGGGTTGATTTCGTCGGCGCCAGTGATGGCCCAGGCGAAAATTGGGGTGATTGACTTCCAGCGCGCGGTCGTGGAGACGGCGGAGTTTAAGACGGCTTACAGCGCACTTGAGGCGAAATATAAGCCTAAGCAGGACGCGCTGATTAAAGCCCAGCAGGAATTGCAGGATATCGAAACCCAGTTGCAGGCCAGCCAAGGTAAATTGAGTGCCGCCGGGCAAGCCCAACTGCAGGCCAACGGCCAACGCAAACAGACTCAAGTGGAGCGCCTACAGATGGATCTGCAGGAAGACTTCGAAGCCGAGCGGGATGCAGCCTTACGCCTTGTCAGCGGCCGGATGAACGACGTGCTGAAGAAATTCTCCGACGACAAGAAGCTTGACCTGCTGGTCGACACAACCGCCATGCACTTCTACAAACCTACGGACGACATGACCGACCAGGCCATCGCCGCTTACAACACCGCGCATCCGTCCAAATAGGGATCGCAATAAGGTGTCGAAATAAGGATCGCCCATGCCCAGCTACATGGAAGGTTATGGCACTGCGGATGAAAAACGCGGGCGCTGGCTGAAACGGATTTTCTTCGTCGCTTTGCCGGTATTATTGCTGGGCACCGCGGCCTTCTTCTACTTCCGCACCTGGAGCCAGGAACGCGTCGTGGCGCATTTCGTCGACGCCATCAAGCAGAAGGATTTCGACGGCGCGTACAAGTTGTGGTGTCCCGCGGACAAGCCCTGCCGCTATTACCCCATGGAGAAGTTTCAGGAGGACTGGGGTCCTACCGGAAAATACGCCAACCTGGCGACATTGAAAATTCAGAATGTGGACTATTGCGATGGCGGAGTGGTATTTGAATCCTTTTATCCAAACGCCGAGCCCTTCGGACTGTGGGTGGAGAAATCCACCGGCCTGATCAGCTTCGCCCCCTGGCAGAGATGTCCCGGGCCTCACTTGCAGTTAGGCCCCTTCTTCCGCCGCATCTTTGGATAACCTGCTCGCCTACTGGAGCTTCGTGTAGACGGCCGTATTGTTAACCTGCTCGCCCAACTCCCCAACTCCTTTGAAGGTGATGGTCATTGTCTGGCCGTCACGCGAAACCACTCTACGCGTAGTTCCGATCGGTCTCCCAGCGTGCATAATCAACGACTCGGCCGTGTATTCATCCACTCGCTTCATCGAAATGCCGTCTGTGTCCGGAGAACCGGAGACCGGGTATTCCTTTCCATCGTAGTTCGCCGGATAATGCACTGTGTCTGAATTGCCGTTCTTGTAGACCGTCGTGATGATGGCCTTCAGCTCACCCTTCTCCTCTCGATAAGTTCGCGTTTGACTTGCGGGTGGAGGTCCAGGATCATATCGCGATTTGGAAAGATTCAGGTTCCACGTACCGATCACAATGTCGGCGGCGTGCAGGCTAATTGCCGCAGTGCTTAGCAACACTGCCAGGGCGATGCTTCTCATGAAAAGTTCTCCTTTTCTCCAATCGCCGGTCTGTCAAAGGACTCTAGCGGCAGTATGCTCCCCGGCGCTCGAAACGTCAAGGCCCGTCAGTGTCCCGACAGTATCCCTTCCCGTCAGAAGCGCGTTAGCTCGAACACCACGCCTTGGAATCCTCCCGTGGGACGATTCGGTACCTGGTATCCGAGAGACACCATCCAATGCGTAGTGAAGCGATACACCACACCCGGAATCCAGTAAGCCAGATCATGGTGTCCGGAAAACCAATCTAGCTGGAACACCCAGCGGTCTGACAACGGCTGTTCCACACCGCCTAGGAATCCGGCCTCTTTCCGGCCAAAAAGAATCTGCGTGCCGGTTGACCCTCCTGCCGTGATCCGGGTATGCGACTTCGGCAACTCCGTGAAAAGCATCAGGTACCCCCAGTTGCCTTCGTGGAGGCTGCGGAGCTGGGGCGTCTCAGACCGATCGCGGAATTCAACCATGTCGCCGGCGACTAGTTTGAGTGGCCAGCGGCGACTCTCTTCACGCAAAGGAAGGCTAAACTTGAACCCTACGCTGGCGGCGGACTGCTTTAGGTGGTGAGGCTCCAGGTTATACCAGGTAGTGTCGAGCTCAAGAAAGTGCCCGATCCCATAGCCGAAAGCGTTCGTCTGCACCCACCGCCTTTGCCCATCCCACGCCCGGACCACGGTTTGATGCTGGTAGAACCAGTCATTCTTCACGGCGATATCGGCAGAGGGAACGTTAAAAATAGTCTGCTGGGCGCAAGCGCACGTGGCTATGGCCAGGAAGACGAGGTGTTTGGGCACAAATGGCTAGTCTTTTCCGAAGAACGGAATCTTGGAATAGATCGCCACCTGGATGGTGTGATTGTGCTCATAAACCAACCCACTGCGCTGCTGGATGGTCTGTTCCATGAAGCCGACCTCCACTTTCGTCTGGTGCCCCACATCGCGGCCTAGCGCGATATAAGCGCGATTCTGATCGAAGACGTTGGCCGCTACGTTTTTCCCGAAGTTGTACATGATCTCGTCGTAGATTCCGATGTAGTTCTTCTTCTTATCGAAGGGCAACGGGATACTGGTTCGCAGCATGTACCGGAAGCGATTCTCATAGCGGAAGGAAGTCCGCAGAAAGCTGCCGTCCGGCTGCTTGGTTTCTACTCCCAGATTCCGTTGCTCCAAGCGTAGACGGTTCTGCCAGTCCAGCTTCAAGAAGCGTTGCGTAATGGTGGCCTGCTCAAAGAAACGGTGCTCAGGAAACGGGTGGGCCGTGGGAAATTGATCGTAGCGGTACGTCTCAATAAATCCATAGCCACCCGTGAGCGCGACTTTCTTGTTCAGTTGAAAGTTGACCGCGGGGCGGAGCAACAATTGCTGCCACACTGCGCCCAACTCAGCGCGCCGCCACTGGCCTTCCAAATGGATTCCCCAGCGCGACTTCTTGATCGGATGGTCCCCGAAATACATGAACCATGCGTGTCCATTGCTTTCTGATGCGGCCCGCAAAGGGGCCAAGGTTAGCAGGCCTAGAATGAGGGCCGATTTGAGATGCTTCATGCTGTCCTAAGTACTCGTGCGGCGTGCGGGTGGTCGGAAAGCTGTTCATGGTTGTCCAGCCCGGTCACCTGTAATTGACGGTTTTCCAACGCCCAATCCTGCGCCATTTCTTCTAACTTCTTGATCGTACTATGATCCACCAACCTGGCTTTGGACAGGTCGACGCGGACCAACGGGTGCTCCGACATGGCAGCAATCTGTTTACGCAACGGCAGCCAGTTGGTGAACACCGCTGCGTCGTGGACATGCACTACGGGAGCGCCCTTTTCCGAAAGCTCGATAACCGCCTTGGGCCTCATCAAAGCCGTGATCGGTGCGCCGTTGAACAAGTGGATGACAATCTTCACTGCGATACCGACCGCGATGCCCACTAGCAGATCGGTCGCCAAAGTGGCCACCAGGGTCGCGACGAATACCACTAGTTGTTCCTTGCCCACCGCCCACATATGTTGGAATTCCTTGGGGGAAGCCAGGTTATAACCGGTGAAGACCAACATGGCGGCCAACGCGGCCAGAGGAATCTCATTCAGCAATTGCGGAACCGCAGCCACCAGTACCAGCAGCAGGCTGCCATGCCAGAAATTCGCCCAGCGGGTTTTGGCGCCGTTGTTGCGGTTGGCGGAGGAACGAACGATCTCGCTGATCATCGGCAAGCCGCCGACGAAAGCCGATAACAGATTCGCGCAGCCGACACCCAGCAAGTCGCGATTCAAGTTGGTGCGGCGCTGATAGGGATCCAGAAGATCGACGGCTTTCGCACTGAGCAGCGACTCAAGGCTTCCGACCAAGGCGAACATCACGATCCACTTGATGCTTTCCGCGCTAAAAATAACAGAGAAGTCAGGAAACGCCATGGCGCCAATCAAGCTGCCCGGTAGATGAACTAAATATTTCGGCCCAATATCGAACTGATGTCCAGACCAGGTGTAGAGGTGGGCGTTTTCGATGCCGAAGTAGAATCCCAGCGGTGTGGCAACCAGCAGCACCAGCATGGGCCCGGGAATCGCCTGAACGAACTTATTCTTAATCAGGGGCCGCAGGAAAAGAATCAGCAAGCTAATCGCGCCGACGATTGCAATCTCGGGATTCAGATGGGCGATGCTGTTGGGTATTTCGCCTAGGAGATCCAGCGTCTCCTTCGAGTGCGGCGCCACGCCCAGGGCGACATGCGCCTGCTTCGAGATGATGATGACGCCGATTGCCGCCAGCATCCCGTGCACGGCCGCGACGGGGAAGAACTCGCCCAGAGCGCCCACTTTCAGCAAGCCAAACGCAATCTGAATCGCTCCCGCCACTACGCCAACTGCCAGGGCTCGTTTATATCCGGTCACCGGATCCCCTGCGCCCAAGGCCTGGACCGCACCCAACGCCACCACAATCAGTCCTGCTGCGGGTCCTTTGATCGTAAGCTCGGAATTAGAAAAGAAAGGGGTGAGCATGCCGCCAATAATGGCGGTTAATATTCCCGCGATGGGGGGGTAGCCGCTCGCCAGGGAGATGCCCAGGCACAACGGCAAGGCGATCAGGAAGACTAGGAACCCTGACAGTAAGTCATTTTTGAAGTACGTCTTAAAGCCATCCAGGGTACCGCGTGGAATAGGTCCGGCTGGCCGAGCGGAGAGCGTGGGTTCCTTGTGGGAAGACATATATGTTGCTAGGATGCGGTCCATTACTAAAAACAGCCATAGCCTCCGAAAGGGAGGTGGCACCACGGAACGCCGGGGGAGCTGACGGAGGTGCGAAAAAGCCCCGGAATCCAGCACCTCTTCATCCCATGCGGGTGGGATGTGTTTCCCAACTAAATGTTCGCGATACTTAGGGTGTAGGCATGTCACATCACCCCTCCCCGCCTGACGCCGAAGCTGGAAGTCCCGCGACAATCCATGCCGACGCCCACCGACTGACCGAGACGATTCATCACCTGTCGCATTTCCTGCCCGCGCAGGGGCCGATCGGCGTGTTCATCCATCACAATACGCTGCACGCCTTCCAGCACAAGAAATTCGAAGAGGCCGTGGTCGAGGCGGCCCGGATGTTCGGCACCGAGCCGTATATGCGGGAAGAGGCGTTTCAAGCATCCTTCGCAGCGGGGCGAATCCGCGCTGAAGATATCGATGTGGCGTTGCAGAGCGAGCCAGACGACGAGATCCTGAGTGGCGGTTTACGCCGCCGCGAGTTGTATCGCAAGATGCTGGTTCCAGGTCTGCGCCCGGTTACAGCGGAAACCGTCACGTGGGAATTGGAAGAAGGCTCGTTGCAGGGCGGCGAGATTCGTCAGCTGATCGACGTTTGCATGCGCAGCATGAGTTCGCTTCCAGCGGCGTCCGTGCAGCCCGCGCGACCGCGCGACGGAATTCTGGCGGATCAGGGCTTGGACTTGGACGACATCGTCCACCCTCTTCTGATCAAGCTTTCATCGGCATTTTTCGATCAAGGCCTGGCGTATTGGTCCATGCCGGCGCGCGAGCATGGATTTTTCAAAGCCTGCCTGACGGTGCTGGACCAGCCGATGTACCTCGGCACGATTGTGTTGAAGGATCTTTCGCGCTTTGTGCAAGCGGCCAAGGGGCGAAGCAGCGCGGACTACTTGTTGTCCACACTGCAGCGCTTCGGCGTCAAGGAATCCGAATGGGAAGAAGTGCTGCGGCATGAACTTCTTGCCCTGCCGGGCTGGGCCGGTCTCATGTTCCGCTTGGAAGAAGAGCCGGGATTGGCTCCGCACGATCGGCTACCTGCGTCGCTGACGGATTTTCTCGCCGTGCGAATGTTGCTGACCCTGGTCGCGGCGTCCAGCGTGCTGCGGGATCCAAAGGATTGGCGCTCCGCTTCGCCGACTGCTTTGGAAGAAGGTCCAGCGCACAAGTTAGCGCGCGCCGCGCAATACGCGGAAGCCGCCCATTTAGTGGGCATCCAGGCCGCTCGCTTAACTGCGTTACCGGTGGAGCAAGTAAGGCAGTTCTTGCAAGCCGTGGACCGCTTCCCGAACTGGGAACGGCGGCGCATCTGGCAGTGGGCATACGAACGGCGGCATGAGCGGCAGATTCTGTTGCCTATGATCGAGCACGTTCGCAGACCGGGCAGGGAAGTCCCTGACCGGCTGGCCGCGCAAGTATTCTTCTGCATTGATGAACGAGAGGAGTCCATCCGCCGCCACCTGGAAGAGGTGGACCCGGAAATCGAAACGTTGAGTGCGGCGGGATTTTTCGGCGTCGCCATGAACTACGCGGGAATCGATGACGCGCATGGCGTAGCGTTATGCCCTGTGGTCGTGAAGCCGGCCCACGCGGTGCGGGAACAACCTTCGGCTGGCCATGAGGATCTGTACGAAAAGCGGAAGAGACTGCGCCGCCAGTGGGCCATGTTGGTGCGTAACTGGTGGATCTCCTCCAGAACGTTTGTCAGAGGTTGGCTGGGAACCACCGTGCTCGGATTATTCTCGATAGTTCCGCTGGCTGCTCGCGTCTTCAGTCCCCGGCGTTATTCGCGCTTGATTTTCTGGCTGAACGACAGCATCCTGCCGGAGCCTCGTACCGAACTGGCGTTCACGCGGGCGGGAGAGGCCAACGATGCGATCGTCGACGGATTACTCAGCGGCTTCACAACGCAGGAGAAGGTTGATCGAGTCGCGGGCCTTCTAGGCCCGGCCGGGTTGCGAAAGGGGATGGCCCGCTTGGTGGTATTTCTGGGCCACGGCTCCACCAGTTTGAACAATCCCCATGAATCGGCGCATGATTGCGGAGCCTGCGGTGGCTCCCGTGGCGGACCTAATGGGCGTATTTTCGCCGCGATGGCAAACCGTCCTGAGGTTCGCAGCGGTCTACGCGAGCGGGATATCGTGATTCCCGACGATACGTGGTTTGTGGGCGGATATCATGATACTTGCAACGACGACGTGGATCTCTACGATTTGGAAGTCGTGCCGGAATCCCATCGCGGAGACTTGGCGAGAGTCCGTGCCTCTCTGGACAACGCGCGCGCCCGGAGCGCCCATGAGCGTGCTCGCCGCTTTGAGGCCGCCGCGTGGGGCATCTCCGCTGAACAAGGGCTGCACCACGTCCAGGGACGGGCGGAGCATTTAGCCGAGCCCCGTCCCGAATACGGCCATTGCACGAATGCGGTGTGCATTGTCGGCCGCCGCAGCACCACGCGCGGACTCTTCCTGGATAGGCGCGCCTTCCTGAATTCCTACGACGCCACGCAGGACCCGGATAACGACAGCCTGGCTCGCATCCTGGGCGCTGTGATCCCGGTCTGCGGCGGCATTAGCCTCGAATACTACTTCTCGTTCGTCGACAATGAAGGCTACGGCTGCGGCACCAAACTGCCCCACAACGTCACCGGACTGATGGGTGTGATGAACGGTTATGAAGGCGATCTACGGACTGGCTTGCCCTGGCAAATGGTGGAGATTCACGAGCCCGTCCGAATTCTCTTCGTCGTCGAAACAACTCCCGACCGCGTACTGCAAACCATTCACAAGAGCCCTTTGCTGTGGGAATTCCTGGATAACCGCTGGATTCGTCTGGCGGCGATGGATCCCATCGACGGAACGGTGTATGCCTATCGCGGCGGCCCGCCGGGCGAGGCCATCTGGGAACGCATTGAAGGAACGGATGAACCCCTGCCGGAAGCGCCCACTTCGGTGGCTTGGTACGAAGGCCACCGCGAACATTTGCCTTTGGCACGCATCACCAAGGCGAAGTCCTCGAATGGCAAGCTTACGAATACAAAAGAAATGGTGGGTGTTTAGGTGAGTTCTGAACTACTGGCAGCGGTTGTCGCGGCGCCGGGAATAACTTTTCTGGTGTTGGCCGTGGCATGGATGCTGGGCTGGTCACCAGTGGAGCGAGTGCTTGCGCGACTCACCGCGGCTGTCACACTGTTCATGACCGCGGGAAGCGCCCTGCTGGGGTTCCGCATGCTGTCGGGGGAGGGTGTCATTCGTGCCTCCGCCGGCAATTGGTTCCGCGCCGGTAAGTATGAATTCGAGCTGGGCCTTTTAGCCGACAACTTGTCCTTGCCAATGGTCATTCTGACCTGCGTGCTGGTGGGCATCGTGGGCGTATTCTCCGTCCGGTATCTGCATCGCGAGCGCGGCTTCTTCCACTTTTTTCTTTTGTTGCACCTGTTTTCATTCGGCGCCTTGCTCACGTTCACCGCTGCGTCATTTGATCTCTTAATCGGTGGATGGGAACTGGTGGGTGTCACATCCGTCCTGCTGATCGCCTTTTTCAGCGAACGCCGGGAGCCAGTGCGCAACGCCCTACGCGTATTCGCGACCTACCGCATCGCCGACATCGGATTGCTGGTGGCGGTCTTCACCATGCATTATTTCGGACGCACCTCCAGCCAGACGCTGCTGTTCCCCGGCGGTTGGCCCGACGGAGGCACCAGCCTGTCGTCGTCCGCTACGACCATTGTGGCTCTGCTGCTGCTGTGGGGCGCCGCTGGCAAGTCCGCGCAGGTACCGTTCTCGGGCTGGTTACCGCGTGCGATGGAAGGGCCCACACCCTCCAGCGCTATATTCTACGGCGCTATCTCGGTTCATCTGGGCGCTTACTTGCTGTTGCGGACACACTCCCTATTTGCTGCCTCTCCGATCGCTGCGGCCGCTGTCGTATTCATCGGCGCATTAACGGCGTTCCTGGGAACCCTTGCGCACCGCGTCGTCTCCGACGCCAAGGGCTCACTGGCCTACGCGACCATGACGCAGTTGGGTGTCATCTTCGTCGAAATCGGGCTCGGCTTCCCGACGCTGGCATTATTCCATCTGGTAGGACATGCCGTGGTTCGTACCTTACAGTTCCTGCGTGCACCCTCCATGTTGCACGATTATCACAAGATGCACGCCGCAGCCGGAGGACATTTGGGCAAAACCGGCGAGCATTACGACGGATTCATGCCGGCCGGTTTGCAGCTATGGCTGTATCGCTTCGGCCTGGAGCGTGGCTTCTACGACGCAGCAGTCGACCGCTTCGTGGTGGACCCAATCCTGGCGCTGTCTCGCGGGCTGGCCCTGCTCGAATTACCAAACGAACCCAAGGCGGGCGCCGAATCCCCGCACGCGCTGGCATCGGAGACGGAGAACTAGATGCCGGATCAATTGTTCATTTTCGACTCCCTCGCCGTGATTTCCAGTGTGGCCTTCGCTGTATTGTGGCTGATCACCATCGCCGCCGCACCGCGCCGCGATCTTGCCAAGAACGGCCTCGCGAATCTCGCCCTGATTCTGCTAGGGAGCTTACTCGCGTACTTCGCCGGTTCGATCTGGGTCTTCCTGGCCGGATGGTTTCTCAGCAGCGTTCCGTTCCTCAGCGCCAGCGGAGGCTTACGGACCCTGCCCAAAGCAAGTCTCATCTTCAGCGCAGCCGCAATAGCCGCCGGGGGCCTGTTGTGGTCCCTGCCACCCACTGACAACACCCATCGAGCCGCCTTCGCCGCATTTGTGTTGGCCGCGCTGCTGCGCAAAGGGATGTTCCCGTTCCACTTTTGGGTAACGTCGGCGTTTGAGACCTCTCCGCTGCCCGCCCTAAGCCTGTTGATGAACGGACATCTGGGCGCCTTCCTGCTGATCCGCTTCGCCGTGCCCCTCATGCCGGAACGTGCGGCTGAGGTGCTGCCCGCCATCGCCATACTGGCGCTGTTTACCGCCGTGTTCGCGGCCGTGCGGGCATTGGCGGAAACCAAACCTCGTAAGATTCTGGCCCTGCTGTGTGTCAGCCAGGCGTCGTTCGTTCTATCCGGCCTGCAAAGCCGCAACGTGGAAGGCATCACAGGAGCCCTGGTTCTGTGGTGGGTGATCGCGTTCGCCACCACCGGAATGATAGCCGTGTATCGATCGCTGGAGGCGCGCACGCCGGAAGTGGAATCGCCCCGCGGCTATCTTGGCTTCGCCGTGCCCGCACCACGCCTGGCTGTATTCTTCGCCTTATCCGGACTAGCTCTGGTCGGTTTGCCGGGAACTTTAGGCTTCGCCGCCGAGGATCTCCTGTTCCATGGAGCCCTCGAATCCCATCCTTTGCTGGGAATCGCTCTTCCGCTGGCCACCGCGCTGAATGCCATCACGGTGTTCCGCCTGTTTGCCACGCTCTTTATGGGACGCCGCGGAATTCACGCCCCACCGATTTCCGATGCCAAGCCGGCGGAACGCTGGGCGCTAACTGCGGTTGTGGCTTTCCTGGTGGTGGGAGGCTTGGCGCCGGGTGTATTGGTCGCGCTCCGTTCCGCCGCCGCCCAGACTTTGGCGAACTTGCTCGCGGAACGCCTTTAGCAATATTTGGACCAGCTTTGAGTAACGCGCCCAGGAGTAAACTGGACTTAACCATGTCGTCACAGGGGTCCCAGTGGCTGACCGAACAACCCGTGCTTCGGGCACTGGTGGGCGGTTTTGGCTTAGTCGTCATTCTGCTCGGCTTAGCCGGGCTAGTGGCGATTCGCGGCACTCGCGCCATTGAAGACGATACGGCTCGCGTTGTACGCGAACAACTGGTCATCGCACGGTTACTCAACGATGTGCAGGCAGAGCAGAATACGCTGGCCGCGGTATTGCACCAAGTGGCGCATATGCCGGATACGATGAATCGCGAGCAACTGCTGGAGAGTCTGGGGAACGCCGACAGAGCTCTTACTCGCATCGCCGCCTCCGCGGCCACCACTCCGGAATCGGGGCAATGGCGCGATCTTGAGATGACCGTCCGCCAGTTTTCCGGCGGCGTTCTGAGAGCTATCCGTAAAGGAGGCAAGGTCCCGCCTGAGGAACTGGCTCTGCTCTTCGACCGGCACGATGAAGTCGTGCGTGTCGAACAGGAACTACTGGATTTGAGCGAACGCCGCATCTCGGATACGGAGCAAAATATCGAAGTCGAATCGCAACAATTGGCGAACCAATCCAGATTGTTGCTAGGCGCATGCTTCGCGCTGGCGTTGTTGTGCGCCGTCCTGACCGTTACCTTCGCCCGCCGCAGCATCCGGCGCATGGAGTGGCAGGCGACCGAGCTGAATCGTGTGTCGTGGCATATGTTGCAGGGCCAGGAAGCGGCCGCTCGCCGCTTCTCCCACGAACTGCATGACGAATTGGGGCAGGCCCTGGCTGCCCTAAAAGCCAATCTCAGTTCCGCGTCCACGCCCGCCGCATGGAAAGCCCGCAGGGCCGATTGCCTCCATGTTGTCGACGATGCAATCGCCAATGTCCGCGAACTTTCGCAACTGCTTCGGCCCGTGATTCTGGATGATTTTGGCTTGGAAGCCGGCTTGCGCTGGCTGGTGGATCGCTTCGGAGAACGTACCGGAATTGAAACTAACTACTCATCGTCGTTCCATCACCGCCTGCCCGAAGAAACGGAGACTCACCTGTTCCGGATTACGCAGGAAGCGTTCACCAACGTCGCTCGTCATTCGGGCGCGACCCACGTTTCAGTGGAGTTGCGGTCCGTGGGCGACAAGGTAAATCTGTTTATCGAGGACAATGGAAGGGGACTCAACACGTCCAGCACCTCGCCGGAGGCTTCGCTTGGTATGACCGGTATGCGAGCCCGCGCAGCGCAAATGCGGGGGGAACTGACTTTGTCGCGTCCTACTGGTGGCGGCCTGCGCATTGGAGTGACTGTGCCCTGGGTGCACCCGCAAGAGGAATATGCAGAACAAGAAAATCCGCATCCTGTTAGCTGACGACCACGCGGTGGTCCGCCACGGGTTCCGGATGATTCTGGATGCTCAGGATGACATGGAAGTGGTGGGCGAAGTCTCCAATGGACGCTTTGCAGTGGAAGAAGCGACTAAGCTACTGCCGGACGTGGTCGTGATGGACGTGACCATGCCTGAGCTGAATGGAATTGAAGCTACCCGCCGCATCGCCACAACTTCGCCACGCACGCGGGTGCTGGCGCTCTCTATGCACAAGGACTCTGTATACGTGCGGGAAATCCTGCGCGCTGGCGCGCGGGGGTACCTGCTGAAGGATTCGGCGGAGGGCGATTTCCTGGACGCCGTGCGCGCGGTTGCCAAAGGGGAAGGATACTTGAGTCCGGCGGTCTCCGATGCGGTCCTAACAGACTACAGAAAACATGTCACCGATCCGTTGGATTTGTTGACCAGCCGCGAACGTGAAGTGTTGCAGTGGATCGCCGAAGGCAAGACCAATAAAGAAATTGCCACGGCGCTGAATCTTAGTGTTTACACGGTGGAGGCACACCGCGGGAAGATCATGGAAAAGCTTAACCTCCATTCCTCTGGAGAATTGGTACGCTTCGCCGTCCGCAATGGCCTGATAGACTGAGCCTCCGGCATCAAGAACGGCTCTTGGATTCTAGATGCAACCAACTTGCACGTAAACACTTAGGCCATTTTGCTCGTTCTGTTACTCTAGACATTCCTGCCATATGCTTCCATCTTCAAACCTGCATTCAGTAGCCAAACAGCATACGTGGCGGCTGTTGTTTGGACTGTGCTTGACCTTCGTAACGCTGCGTCCCGCAGCTTATGGCCAGACGCCAAAGGATCTGAACCTGGAAACCGGTGAAGAGATCTTCCAGGCCACTTGCGCTGGGTGCCATGGACCGGACGGGAAAGGTCAACCCCAGCACATTCTGGGTTTTGAACCACCGGCGACATTCCCGGATTTCACCGATTGCAACGGATCCACTCGCGAATCCCATTTGCAGTGGTCCTCAGTGATTCACGATGGCGGAGCCAAGGCGCGGGCTTTTTCTGAAATTATGCCGTCCTTCGGGCCGGCGGAAAACCCTCTGCTGACCGACCAGGAAATCGAAAAAGTGATCGGATACCTGCGCAGCTTCTGCGTCGAGGATAAGAAATGGCCATCGGGTGAATTCAACTTCGCCCGGCCGATGTTTACGGAAAAGAGCTTTCCGGAAGACGAAATGGTTCTGATCAACACGTTTAACGCCACGGGAACCCCGGGTGTAACGCAGAATCTGGTTATCGAAAAGCGCTTCGGTCCAATTACGAATATGGAATTCCGCTTCCGCGGCGGCTTCCAGCAATTGCCCAGCGGCACCTGGGTCGGCACGGTGGGCGATACCAGTATCGAATTCAAACGCAGTTTGTACGTGAACAATAAGACGGGGACCTTGCTCGCGTTTGGCAACGAAGCAACGATCCCGAACGGCAATCCCAAGCGAGGTTCAAACGGCATTTTCATCTGGGAGTCCTTCCTTTCTCTCGCGCAGGTCTTGCCCAAGAAATCGTTCCTGCAGGCGCAGATGGGGGCCGAAGCTCCGCCCTTTCATCGACACCAAACGCAAACTGAGTTTTATGCCCGTGCCGCTTTCGGTAAATTCTTTTCGGCCTCAAAAGGCTTTGGCCGAACCTGGACTCTAGCCAATGAGTTGGTTGGAACGCGCTCCTTTGGCAGGGGGCAAGCCTGGACACTGGACGTAGTGCCTTACATGCAAGTGACTGTGAGCCGCCGCCAGCATATGCGGTTAGGCCTGGGCGTAAATATACCCGCTGTGAACGTACAGAGCCGGCAGACTCAGGTGATCATGTACATGCTGTGGGACGTCTTTGACGGTGGCTTGACCGAAGGATGGAGATAGACATGCTTCGGAAACTACTAGGTTCCCTCGCGACGTTCGCAGTGGTCTTTGGCCTGAGCAACACGGCCCTCCATAGCGCCGACAAGAAGGTGCAACATTTTCAAACCTCCGACCGATGCATGGCCTGCCACAACAGCCTGGTGACTCCCAAAGGAGAGGACGTGTCCATCGGTCTAAGCTGGCGTATTTCCATGATGGCCAATGCCGGGCGCGATCCCTATTGGATGGCCGGAGTTCGGCGTGAAATAACTGAGCATCCGGAATCGCAGAAAGCGATTGAAGACGAATGCACGATCTGCCACATGCCGATGATGCGTTATCAGGCGCACACGGAAGGCCGCATGGCCGAGGTGTTCTCGCACCTGCCGGCGGATATGAGCAAGGCCGATGACCGCTTGGCGGCCGACGGGGTGTCATGCTCCTTATGCCACCAGATCACGCCCGACAAGTTGGGGACGCGCGAAAGCCTGGTGGGTGGCTTCGTGATCGACACCAGCAAGCCGAAAGGCCAGAAGGTAGTGTACGGTCCGTACAAGATTGACGAAGGCCACCAGACGGTGATGCGTACTTCGTCCGGTGGATGGAAGCCCACCGAAGGCGAGCATGTCCGTAAGTCCGAACTGTGCGCCACCTGCCACACGCTGATTACGAAAGCTCTGGGACCGGACGGGAAAGAAATCGGTTCGTTGCCCGAGCAGATGCCCTACCAGGAGTGGTTTCACAGCGATTATAAAGAGACAAAGAGCTGCCAAAGCTGCCACATGCCCGCAGTCGAAGAGAAGACGGCCGTCACGCGCGTTTTAGGCGGCGCTCGCGAAGGTATGTCGCGGCACACGTTCATAGGCGGCAATTTCTTTATGCAACGGGTGCTGGGAAAATATCGCATCCAGTTGAACGTTCCCGCGATGCCCAACGAAATGGAGAATGCTGCGGACCGGACCATCAAGCACCTGCAATCGGAAACTGCCAAGGTTTCCATCGTCAGCTCCGAAGTGCGGGCCGGCCGTCTGGAAACCGAAATCGCGATCGAGAATCTGAGCGGTCATAAGTTCCCCACGGCGTATCCTTCGCGCCGCAGTTGGCTGCATGTGACGGTGAAGGATCGCAACGGCGGTGTGGTGTTCGAATCCGGCGCCATCCAACCGAGTGGTTTGATTGTTGGCAACGACAACGATGCCGATCCGCTAAAGTACGAGCCCCACTACACACAGATCACGACTCCCGACCAGGTCCAGATCTATGAGGGCATCATGGTGGATTCCGCCGGCAAGCCAACCACTGGCCTGCTGAACGCGATCCGCTATGAGAAGGACAATCGCATGTTGCCGAAGGGCTTTAACAAAGCCACCGCCGACGACGAAATCGCCGTCAAGGGCAGCGCCGCGCAGGACCCCAACTTCCAGGGTGGCGGCGACCGCATCAATTATTCTGTCGCTCTCGGCAGCGCGCAGGGACCCTTCCAGATGGAAGCGGAACTGTACTTCCAGCCAATCTCATTCCGCTGGGCGGAGAATCTGAAGAAGTACGATTCGTTCGAGCCGAAGCGCTTCGTCGGTTACTACGAGTCCATGTCGTCCGGTTCGGCCGCGGTAATCGGCAAAGTCACCGCGACTCGCTAAGGCTTGCGGTAAACGTACTCGCCCTCGATATAGGTTTCGAGCACATCGAGCTGACCGTCATTCCATTGGAATCGAATGGTGTCCTTGCGCGGTTCCAGGCGGGCGATGCGCGCTGGGTTGAGGGTGGCCATGAGGATCGCGCCTTCCAACGGGACATCCGCCATTCGAATGACGTTCGCTACAGCACGGTCCATCCGTAAACTGGACCCAGCAAGCCGCGTGCCGCCACGTAATACGACCCGCTGATCCGCTTTGAGCTCCACCGCAACTTCGCCCAGCATGTAGTAGCCCGGCGCACACATCGCAGGCATCACCGCGTCGGTTACCAAGATAGTGCGGTCGATACTTTTCGCCCGAACAGCCACACGCAGGAAAGACTCCGACAGGTGCAGCCCGTCGACGATGAAGCTCGCCGACAGACGATCCTCGGCCAACTGATCCCAAATGTAGTTCGGATGCCGGGGCAGGGAAGCGTCCGCCCCATTTCCCAAGTGTGTGGATAACGTTGCGCCCGCCGAAACTGCATCCCGAATCTGCGCCGCGCTGGCTCGCGTGTGCCCGATACTGATCACCACGCCATCGCGAACCAGTTGCTCAATGTAGGCGGGCGCCTCCGGCCATTCCGGCGCCAACGTCACGAGACGAACATTGCCGTGGCAGGCATCCTGCCAACGGCGAAATTCGTCGCTGTCCGGCCGTCGAACCCATTGTTTCGGATGCGCCCCCCGAGGGCCATCCTCCACTGAGATGTGCGGACCCTCTACATGGAATCCCGCAATCGCCCGACCCTCGCGCGTGCTTTCTCGCGCTCGCTCCAAATTCCGTAATGCCGCGCACATCGTTTCCGGATCGCCGGTGATCACCGTTGGGAAAAATCGCGTGACACCAGTGGAGAACATCGTGCGAATGGATTTCGCGATCTCCTCGTTCGAAGAAAGTGGTGAGTTGTAATCCACACCGGCAAAACCATTCACTTGCAAGTCGACAAACGCCCCGGTTTCCCAGATTCCTTCAATACATTTCACAGGGTCCATGGTTTTTTCACAGGATAATCACAGCAGTGGAGTTATAACCGCGCGATTCTAAAGCAGAAAGAGTTGCGTGAAAATACGCATTTTTGCTTCCCATCCTGCGCGCTCCCTGGTAAAACTGTAGCAGAGCTTCGCGCGGAGCCTGGTCAAGTGTGTCAGTCTCGGGGGAGGTGGCCACGAGGTTAGGTTCCCGCGCGGATCTTTATTGAAATCGCTCGCGGCGGCTCGCTCTTGAGACCGCGCACCTTTCCTAAAGCGTCCACACCAGTCGCGGACGATACCAACGCGAAAGCTTACCGGACTCCCGCCGGTTGTCCTACTGGAGCCAACCATCCACGTTTGTCCGGCGTGCGGCCTTCCACGATTCCGAAGAATGCTTCCTGTAGCTTTTGCGTGATCGGACCGCGCCGGCCGGAACCGACGTTGATGCGGTCCACTGAGCGCACCGGGGAAACCTCGGCCGCGGTACCGGTAAAGAAGACCTCATCGGCGACGTACAGCATTTCGCGCGGCACCAGGCTTTCGACTACCGGAATATTCATCTCTCGCGCCAGCGTCATCACCGAATCGCGCGTGATGCCAGGCAGCACGCTGGCCCCCAGCGGCGGCGTCAGGATCTTGCCATCGCGCACCACAAATACGTTTTCGCCGGAGCCTTCGCTGACATATCCAGCGGCATCCAGGGCGATGCCTTCGGCATAGCCGTTGGCGTGCGCCTCCATACGGATCAACTGGCTGTTCATGTAGTTGGCGCCGGCCTTACTCAACGCGGGCAGGGTATTGGGAGCGATGCGCGTCCAACTGGAAATACACACGTCCACGCCCTCTTCCATCGCCTCTGGACCCAGGTATTTGCCCCACGACCAGCACGCCATGTATGTTTCCATCGGAGTGTCCTTGGTGGGCAGCACTCCCAAATCGCCGTAGCCGCGAAAAATCAGGGGGCGCACGTAACAGGATTCCATCTTGTTCACGTGGACCAGTTCGTGCATACCGGCCACCAACTCATCCACCGTGAACTGGACTTCCATGCGATAAATCTTGGCGGAATCCAGCAGCCGCCGCATATGTTCCGCACCTCGGAAAATCGCCGGGCCGGCGGGTGTCGCATAACACCGCACGCCTTCAAACACGGAGCTGCCGTAACTAGTGACGTGGGCTAGTACGTGGATCTTGGCGTCATTCCAGTCAATAAACTTTCCGTTGTGCCAGATCTTTTCCGTAGCCTTGAGCATGCACCATTATAACGCGATAAGTAGCGATTATGGGGGCTATTCATGCCGTAACGCCACCATCGGATCCACGCGTGTTGCCCGCCGCGCCGGCCAATACGCCGCAGCCCCCGCGACCACCATCATCAGCGCACACCCACCGCCAAAGATCCACGGATCCCGTGCCTGGACCCCGTACAGCATACTGCCCATCCAGCGAGTGAGTCCGAACGCCCCTGCTACCCCTATCGCCGTCCCCACGACCGCCAACACCATCCCATCGCGCAGCACGGTCATCAGCACGCCGGTCCGATCCGCCCCTAACGCCATGCGTACGCCGATTTCATGCGTCCTCTGCGACACCGCGTAATTGAGGACTCCATAGACGCCTACCACTGCCAGCAATAACGCCACTCCGGCGAATGTCGTTAGTAACTGGGCCTCGAAATCGCGCGTTGCTGTCGCCGCGGAAATACGCTCCTCCAAGGTTTGCGGCTGGAACATTTGAATAGAGCTGGCATCCGCCAGTTTTCGCAACGTTCCAATTAATGGCGCCGGATCTCCCGCAGCGCGCAGGATCAATTCGGGAGTGGCATAAAAAGACACGTTCTGGCTCTGCGCGAAGAACATCTGAGGTTCCGGAGCTACATCGCGACGCAGGGATAGATCATGCACGACTCCCACGATGATGGGTTTGGTTTTGATGGAAGGGTTAGCGATTTCCATAGTCCGGTCCAAGACTTCACGAGCGCTCATGCCTGGCGCGTAAGTCCGCAGGAAGGCTTCGTTCACAATCACGACGGAGGGCGCGTTTTGCGAATCGCGTTCATCGAACCAACGACCCGCGGAAAGGCGGTGTCCCGCTGCGGCGAAGTACCCAGGCGTCACCCATGAAATAGGCATTCCGGGCGGAACCTGCCAATTGACCGGAGCTCCCACAACGCGCGTCCCGCGAGTGTACAACGAAGCGGTAATCGACAAAGCTGCCTGTCGCACGCCCGGAACCTGGCCTACCGTCCTCATGAATCCGTCATACATCTCCGACCGCCGGTCAGACTCGAGTCTGACTTGACGTTCCAGATCTTCCGGAGCCTTCGCAGAGAGGCGGGGATAAGGAAGTGTGGTTTGAATCCGGCTGATCAGGACCCGTTCAGGCTCTACATCCAGAGAGGGAGATCGCATCACCCATAGCGTCTTCACTAGCAATCCCGCCCCGATCAACAGCACCAGCGCGACAGCAATCTGTCCCCCTGCCAGTCCGCGATGCCATAAACGGACCTTCCACGAGGCCGAACTGTTTCCCTCTCCTCGCCGCAGCGCCGACAATAGACCTTGCCGCGTTGCGGTCAGGGCCGGTCCCAATCCCGAAAGCAATGCCGTGAGGACGCAGCAGAGCGCGCCGTAAGCCACCACCCACCCGTCCAGACTGACCTCCCGCAATCTCGGAACGTCAATCGGGCCTTTGTTCGAAATCAACTCGACCATAGTCGACGCCAAGACCAGTCCTAATCCGCCGCCGCAAAAAGACAACAGGGTGGTCTCGGCCAGTGTCTGCCGGATCAGTGCAAACCGGCTAGCCCCCAGCGCAGCCTTTACCGCAATCTCCCGGGCACGCGTGGTCGAACGGGCCAGCAACAGGTTGGCGACATTCACACACGCAATCAGCAGCACGCAGCTGACCGCGAACCATAGCACCAGAAGCTCCACGCGAGTTCTACCGATGATGTGTTCCTGCAATGTGACCACGCGCGAGGGTTTCGTCTTGTCCTGGAACACGCCGGCTAATTCGCCTTCCGCCGCTTGTGGGCTGACGTTTGGCTTCAGCCGGCCGATCCAGTACGGAATAGAGCCCCGCATCACTCCGGCATTGATGATGATGTCCGGTTCAACATTGCGGTCTCCGCGTGGCAGAGGTAGTCGGAAATCGGGAGACAATACGCCGACCACGAAGAATATCCGTCCCTGCATCGACACCGAACGCCCTACCATCTGGGGATCTCCCGCATAGCGCTCCTGGAATAGCCGGTAGCTGATCAGTGCGATCTCTTGGCTGCCTGACCGTCCCATCGTCTGGGCGACTTCCTCTTCCAGAAAGTCGCGTCCCAAGGCGATCTTCACGCCCAGAACCCTAGACAGCGGTTGAGACACGTAAATAGCGTTCAATTCCAGCGGTTCTGGCCCGTCGTACAGCGTCGCGTCACGTTGAACGACGGATGCCAGAGCATCGTACGCCTGAGTTGTCTTGCGCCAACCTTCGGTTTGTTCAGGCGACCCATTCGCCGTTACCCACACCAGCCGTTCCGAATCCGGATACGGCAGAGGCTTGAATTGCACCGTCCGAATCACGCTAAAGATGGCCGTATTCGCGCCGATCCCCAAAGCCAGCGTGACGATAATCGCTACGGCCAATGCCTTCGCGCGAAGCATTGAGCGCAACGCCATGCGCATATCCCGCCAAACTGTTTCCATCCACGGAATCCCGCGCTGCTCGCGATAGGCCTCCGCGGTCTTTGCGACGCTGCCGAAGTCACGCTTCGCGGCTAGCAGCGCTTCTTCCGGCGACATGCCGCGCTGCACGTATTCGGCTTCCAGCAACGCCAGATGATGCCGCAGCTCGGCATCCATCTCGCGCTCGAATTTGCCCCGCCAGAACATTATTCGGCGCTCCTGTGAAACCGCGCCATCAGGGAAACGGTGCGTTCCCAGCTCTCCGTCTCCTGTTGCATTTGCGCGCGGCCTTTGGGTGTTATCTCGTAAAACTTGGCCTTGCGGTTGTTTTCTGAGACGCCCCATTTGGATTTGATCCACCCACGTTGTTCCAGCCGCAACAGGGCCGGATACAGCGTGCCTTGATTCAACTCCAGCAGCCCCTCGGACACTTGCAGGATGCGTTTGGCTATTCCAAAGCCGTGTTGTGGACCCAGCGTGTCCAAAGTGCGGAGCACCATTAAGTCCAGCGTGCCTTGCAAAACCGCTTCTTTTGACATTCTACAGGAGTATCGCCCGGCTCCTTTTGGATGTCAACAGGAAAGTGCGCACGCTGTGTAACGCTGCGCTTATGCGAGAATCTTGGTTATATGTGCACTGCCACGCGCACCCTTTCCAGCACGCCGGTTTTGGTGCTCGTTTTCGCCTCCGCGCTTGCGGCCCAGGTGAAGGACTACAAGCCTTCTCGCCTGAACCTGTTTTCTCCGGATCAGGACGTGCAGCTAGGCAAGGAATCCGCCGCCGAAGTCCGCAAAACCATGCCCGTCGTGAATAACGCCGACCTTACCGGTTACGTCTCCCGCATTGGTAGCCGCCTGGCCAAATCCAAGCGTGCCGGCGGATATCCGTTCACCTTCGAGGTGATCAACGACCCCAGCATTAACGCCTTCGCTCTACCCGGCGGGCCCATGTTCGTCCACACCGGCTTGTTAGCCTCGCTGGATAACGAAACCCAGCTAGCGGGTGTCCTGGCGCATGAAATGTCGCATGTCGCGCTGCGCCACGGTACCAGCAATGTGACCAAGGCCAACCTCATCCAGCTACCCGCCTTGCTGGGAGCCCAGGCAGCCGGCAGCAAGGGCGGAATCCTGGGAACCTTGGCCCAGGTCGGCATCGGTCTCGGGGCCCAGTCCGCGCTGCTAAAGTATTCGCGCTCCGCCGAGCAAGACGCCGATCTGAACGGCGCGCAAATCATGAATGACGCCGGCTACGATCCTACCCAGATGGCTGTATTCTTCGAGAAGCTCCAGACCCAGGGCGGTACTAGCAGTGACAACGGCCGGCTGGCCAATTTTCTCTCGGATCATCCTACCCCCGGCAACCGCGTCAAATACGTAACCGACCAGAATAAGAAGCTCCCCAAGGTCTCCTATAGCGAATCTGAACCGAGTACGCTGCCGCGGGTGAAACAGATCGTGGCGTCCCTGCCGCCTCCACCTAAGCCCGTCCAGGTTGCAACCAATGGGCAGGGCCAAGCCAGCGCGCCCTCCGCCAACACCCGGCCATCCGGCCAGTTCAAGACCCACCAGAGCCACGATTTCAGCATTAACTACCCCGACAACTGGGACCTGCTGGGCGACGCCAACGCCGTTACCATCACCGTGGCGCCCAAAGCCACCCTGGTGCAGAACGCCCAGGGACAGGTCCAAGTAGGCTACGGCTACATCACTGCCTACTACTTCCCACAAGACAAGAAACCCAACCTACAGCGCGATACTGCGGATCTCCTAAAACAGATGCAGTCCAGCAACGCCAACATGCGGACCACCGGAGCCTCCAAGGCGGTCAAGGTCGGCGGCCAGAACGCGCTGCTGACCCCGATGGAATCGCCCTCGCCCTACGGCAACGTAAAGGAAATTGATGTGCTGCTGACCATCGCACGGCCCGACGGCCTGTTTTATACCGTGTTCATCGCTCCCGAGTCGGAGTGGTCCCCCACCCAGAAAACGTTCGACGCCATCGTCACCAGCATCCGGTTCGCACAATGACGCTGGGAAGTGAACTCCGCTGGGACGGCCTGTTGTTCGACTTCGATGGCGTCCTGGCCGATACCGAACACGTGCACCACGCTAGCTGGAATGCTGTTCTGCAACCCTTCGGGATTCAATTCGATTGGCCAGAATACCAGAAGCAATGCATTGGTATTGCCGACCGCATGGTGGCGCAACGCTTGCAGCTTCCCGATCCGGACGAAATCGTTGCCCGCAAGCAGAGTATCTTCCGGCAGGCGCTGGAGCAATCTCCCCCTTTCCTAGAACCCACGCGGGCGCTCCTAAGCAAAATCTCATCCGTTTTCAAGAAGATGGCGGTGGTTTCTTCCAGCTACCGCCAAGAAGTGGAACCGCCCCTGGAACGGTCCGGATTGCGGACTTATTTTCAACTGGTTGTATGCGGAAATGACGTCAAAAACTTGAAGCCTTGGCCGGACCCCTACTTGCTCGCCGCAGACCGTCTGGGAGTCCGAAATCCTCTGGTAATTGAAGATTCCGAGGCCGGGATCGCCTCTGGCCGGGCCGCCGGGTTCGAAGTCTTCGAAGTGAAATCGGTTGTCACCATGGCTACCGATCTGGATGCCTATCTCACGGCTTCGGGGTTTGCTCAATAGCCGTCAACTGAACCCGCGCGTCGCGATAGTCCGGGTTAATCCGCAGTGCCTCGCGAAAGGCCGCCACTGCCTCCGCTTTCCGGCCCGCATTAAAGAGCGCCACACCCTGGTAGTAACGCGCCATTTCATTAGAAGGACCCAGCCTGATTGCCGTGTTCAAATACTCCAGCGCGTGGCTCGAATCGGGCTCGGTTTCGATGGCGATTCCACCCAGATACAAATAACTCCATTCGCTGGATGGATCCAGTTGCTGGGCCGTCATGAAGTGCACTGTCGCCTGCGGGAAATTTCTCGCCGCCGCTTCTGAAGCTCCCAGCGCAATCTCAAGCCGGAATCGATCCGTGTCGATTTGCGAGTATTTCCCGCTGGCCATCACGCGCGCCGCCACTTCCATGCTGGCCCTGGCTCCGGCTTCATCCCCGCGCGCCTTCTGGATCGCGCTCTCATTCAATTGAAACTGTAGGATCTCCGGATTGTTCGCCAAAGCCTGGCGATAAAGTGTTTCGCCATCCTGCCAAGCCTGGTTCCGCTGGATCGTCAACCCCGTGAATAACGCGACAAGCAGCCATCCGGCCCACATCGCATGCTTCGATCCGGAGCGGACGATCCACGCGCCCCCCAGTGCGACCACCGCCAGGCTGGGAATGTAAAGGTAACGTTCAGAGACGAATGCCGCGCTGATCCCTTTGAGGTAGAACACCGGCGCCAGCATCACCACAAAACTCGCCAACCACGGCAGGCCTTCTCGAAATCGTTTTCTAAATACCCACGCTAAAGCGCCCACGGCGAGCACGCCGATCAAGCCAAACAAGGTCGGCCACAACCGATCTTCCAAACGCACGGGAAGCAAGTGGTAGGCCGTCAGAGGGAAGGGAATCAGGACCAGGCGGATGTAGTCCCCGAACGCGTGCATCGCGAGCGTCGTCCAATCCACCCAGTCGGCTCGGACATTGGTCGTAGAGGCGGACGCCAGGAGGAAACCCAGCACATGGAAGCGCAGCGCCAGGTAGACCGCGGTAACCCCCGCCACGGGCGCCAACAACGCCTTCCGCTGCGTGCGGGGCGCGAACAACAGGAGGACCACCGGCAGCGTGATCGCCATCTCTTTGGACAGCAGAGCGGCCAGGTAAAACGTGCCCCCCGCCACCATCCACGCAATCCTGGCAGACTGATTCTTGGGCGATATACTCTTCAGGAACGCCCACAGCGCGGCGAAATAGAACGCTCCGCAGGTCACCTCCGGCACCGCTGCAATCCAGGAAACCGCTTCCGTGTGGATTGGGTGCACGGCAAACAGCGCCGCTGCCAGCAGCGCCCCTGACGCGGGAATCGCCAACTGAACAAGGATCAGGTAGACCAGCAAGCTCGCCAGGATGTGAAACAGCAAGCTTAATGCGTGATAAGGCGTCGGCGACAGTTGGCCCATGGAGTACGCCACCGCATAAACCACCATCTGCACCGGCCGGTAAAAGTTGGTGACGTACTGCCGGTCCGTTGCAAAATCGAAAACCGACTTCGTGAACGCCTCCGGAATATTGGCCAGGCTCCGTATGCGGGTGTTGTGGATGACCTGGATTTCGTCATCCCAAATAAAGGCGCCACCCAGCGAGTTGGCGTAGGCCACCACGCACAGGGCAACAATGATCAACAGATCCCGGTACCGAATCATGCTCGCGGACATCAACATACATGATCCGCTAAGCGGCGGCTTAGATCCAGTCTGTGGGCGAGGCCAGAAACCGGACCAGGCGCCTAACCTTCCGATAACGTATATTATGTCCTATCTAGCGGTAATAACTACGTTGACTCACCTTTGCGAACTTCTGCAATTAGCATTCAGCTCCAGGCTTGGATATACTGCGGTCTTCGATGGACTTGGTGCAAACGTTGCGCGTGGAGTGGCAGGTGATTCGCCAAACCCCCTTCATTTCGATTACCGCTATACTTGCGCTCACGACGGTTGGGTGGGGAGTGATCTATTGGTGGTTTAAGACCCGCATCGCGGCAAAGGACAATCTGGTTGAAACGCTCAACAACCAAATTGCTGCTTTGCGGAATGATCGCAAGTCTTTTCCCGAATCTAGCGGTCTTATGGCGCAGCCCAACAACTTGCGCCAGATGACGAACAGTGCCGCCGTAACCGGAGATCACAATAGCGTCAGTGTTGTGGCGGGGGCGCATCGTCCTGAAGTGCGAGCGCTCGTCGCGGAAATTCTCTCTCGCGGAAATGACATGCTCTCGATGATTTAGACCAGATAGAATTGAGGATCTTCGGGACGTC